>NZ_JBQFQR010000012.1:0-166585 GCF_056536985.1 Ruegeria sp. CH8
AGAACACGTCCTCGCCCGCGGAAATTTGCTCTTGGTTGACGACATAGAAGTTCGTTGCCGACACTTTCTCTGCAGCAGTCAGACAATGAGGCGCAAAGAGAACTGCGGGGATAAGCATTGAACGCAACATGTTGTTTCCTTCGACAGTGGGGCAAAACCAGCATGATAGAGACTACGAAATTTATTGCTAGGAAAGGAACGCATAGCCGGACCTGAAAAGTCAGCTTCGTCCCGCATCTCAGAGATTGCAAAGCTTAGTGATGAAGGTCCGCTTTGGGCTGAGACCGGTCCTCAACAACCATTGAGCCTATGGCAACTTTGTCCGCGTCTTTCCAATTCGTGGACCGTGCAGCGAAGGTCAGCTCTGGTGCCGTTTCAGAGTTCTGTAAACAGTTGAAAGCCATCAGGGCGGTCAGTTTGTGGATACCAGTCGCGATAACCCAATCGAAGTTTTTGGCATTTCGCTACTTAGAACACTGGGTCGCTTGACGTGTTAAAACGCAAATAGGTCTCGCTCATAAACAAAACCCTTGGCGAGCCCAATCTTCATGGCTGGTGTATCCTTAGCTTTGTTCATCAGGTTCGTATAGTTGTGGGCAAACCTCAGAATATCGACCATTTTCGAAACCATGACGGGGTTGTAATATTGCTTATAGTACCAGAGCCGACCGCGTCCAGAAGATACCAGACCGCGTTCAAAACCCATGATCTTCGTTCTGGCCCGCGCATGATACATATCAACGGGATGAGTCCCGGACCTCACAGCGAACTGGGCAATTTGAGTATAGTTCAAGTCATTTGGGTTCGTTTTGAAGATTACGCGCTTCTCAGGTTCATTGATGAAATGGAACGGATATAGCAGCCCCTCATCCCTGCTTTCTCGTTCGCCGAAATAATTCATCAATTCGTGCAGATAGTCCTCTGGCGGGCGTTGCTGCAATAAGGAGCGCACTAAAACTTCCATGACACCGTCTTGCTTCCTGGGTGACACCGGATCGCCTGTACCCAGAACGACGTTTGAGCGATCAAGAGCTCTCTGAAGTCTGCTGTATTCCTTGTTTCCTTCTGCGACCAACGCCTTTCGCTGGTCCGTCACCAGATATTTCGTAATTGCGATATCCGCAATTCTGACACGCTTGGCCTTTACTTCATTTGCAAATACAGCTGCGTATGCAGCAGAAAGGCCAGCATCACGGTCAGTTGAAAAATTCAACTTTGCATACTTGCTCCCCAGCTTTTTCTTGACCAGCATGATATGGGCGAATTCAGCTGCGTCCTGTCTTACCCTTGCTGCTTTCTCCAGAAGCTTCACATCTTCCTCGGATGCCGTGAAGGCTCCCTTCTCCGTCCCGCCTCGGGACTTGTTCAAAGCATCATGCTTATCACGCAGATTTTTTAAGTATTCGGTCGCAAACCAGACCCTCGCATTTTCTCTCATTGAGCGGGGCTTTTCTAGGTCACCTACAATTTCCATGACCTTTTCAATTGCCGCTGGCTGAACGTCGGGATCTACATCTGTTGTAGAGGCGACCACGTAATTACTGTCACGCGCGACAGTGCAGATATGGCGAACTTCAACAGCCTTTCGAACTCCCCTGTCCGGCCAATTTACCTGAAGAATTTGCGTATCAGTGGCGAAGTAGGGTGATTGACCCGCAATGGCACTTGGTAACAGCCTTTCTCGTTCGGCAGCAAAGGCTTGGCACTGCACATGAATAAAGTCGATCTTGCGGTAAACTTCTGCCGGCTGGACATCCAGTGTCCGGCAAATCGCAGAGATCGTCATTCCATTAACAATACTCCTCAGAACTTTCCCATTCAGATCGCTGCGGAAATGACGTCTGCTTGACTTACCCAAAGAGAAGGTTTTCTTGCAAGCTTTACATTGAAACCTCGGGTCGCCCTTTGCGGTCTTGCCAAACTTTCTGTAGCGGCTAGGCATAAGTGAAATTGTCGCCCCATGATTGATACATGCAACACTTGGACAACTTTCACGTTTTGTTCTCCTATGCAGTCGAGACAGTCTCGCATACTCTTCGAAAATAGCCTTGTTGGATTTTACGATGCTGGATCGGTCGCAAGCGGGGCAAACAAAGGTTCGCTCATCACCAGAACCGATTACGCGGCCTCGTCCGATGTTCGAACCTGGTTGGGAGCGTCGACCTCGACCATCCCTGCGGTCGGGTAGAACGCCGAACATTTCGCAAACTGGGTTGCGACAAAAATTGACTGAATAGCCGCCAACAAGCCGAGGTAGGCGATATCGCTCCTGCCTCGCAGCTTTTTGCGAGAGGTCCGACAAGTTAGGCAAACAACATCCCCTTAATATTCAACGAAAACACCCAGCAGGCTAGCCGCTGGGTGGGATATCGTCAACATTTAGCTACAAGGCCTTGGGTTTCGCCCCCTTTTCTTTTCGGGTGCCTCACCGCGACAGGATCACCTCAAGGTTGTATTGGGCACAGCTCGGTTACAAATGCGTTGCCCGAGGCCGATTCATGGGGTATTTGATGACGTCATTATGACAAAAAGTCCGGCGCAATTCTGCACCGGACTGAACTTGAAAAGACCTTGGGGCAGCTCGAGCAGACGATCACATCAGCAGAATGAGCAACCTAATCAAATAAGTAATGTATTACAAAGGGAACAAGTGTCAAGATGAGACATGCTGAATTCACTCCACTCAGTATGTCGATTTCCGTCGCGGACATGCGGCTGACGGCACTGGAAGCGATGGGTAGACTATGACCGAAATCTCGAAACTGACCGAATTGCGCAAGCTGATGCAAAGCATGGAGCGTACACTGGGGCTTGAACAACTATCTCCGGTTGAGCGCGATATTTACTATGCGGCCGAAGAGCTGTCCAAATCCGACGAAGAAGTGCGCACTTTTGGCCTGATCGAGCACACACTCGTTCAAAGCGTTTCGCGCCCGACCTTTTTCCGTGCACTGAAATCGTTGGTGCAAAAAGGTTACCTGTCGCAAAGCGGCAGCGCCAACCGGGGCCGGTATATCGTTCATGCCCCCAAGTGACGCCTTGAATCTGCGCACAGGTAGCTGATGATCGACGTGCGCAGGTGGGCGACTGACACATTCTGGGCCTCATTGGCATACGTGGTGGCATCGTACCTTACATTTCAGGTGTTGATGCCGCTTCAGAATGTGTTCTTTCCGGAATATCCAAGCAAAGCCAGTTTGCTGTTCCTGCCACATGGAGTGCGGGTTCTTTCAGCGTGGCTCTTGGGCTGGCGGGCGATTTTCGCGTTGCTACCAGGGGTCTTTATTGTGTTTGCCGTCCTAGGCGGCAGTGATGTGTTCCTGCCAAGCCGATTATTGGCGATGTTCATTGCCGTCACCACAGTGCCGGCCGTTTTCTACCTTTGCAAATGGATCGGTTGGGACCTGTTCCCCCGACCAGATCGCAAACCCTGCTGGTCTTGTGTCATGGGGGTCGGGATCATCACGTCTTTCCTTGTCTCAGGCCTGACCAATCTGGCATTCGGAAGCGCGCGTGTGGAATACGTCGCCTTTCTGATCGGCGACATCTCAGGCCTCTTTTTCCTGATGCTGGGGCTTTATTACACCTTTCGGCTTGCCGACAGGCGCAGTTAACCGAGCAACCCACGCCGCAACAGGTTCACGCCCGCAACCAGCAGCACCAGCAGTGTAACCTTGCGAAACACCGCTTGATCGATACGCGACTGCAGTCCCAGCCCGATCCGCATCCCCACCAGCGCCGGCAGGACCAGGATCGCCGAAAACGGCACCGTTTCGGCCCGCAGGATGCCCGATCCCAGATGCGCCAGCATCAGCGCCACTGCCCCCAAACCGTAAATCACACCTTGCACACGCATCTGCACTGCTTTGGGCGTGTTCAACGCAGTCAGGTAGGCAACAGTCGGCGGCCCCCAGATACCCGACATCCCGCCGACAAACCCGGCAACCGCGCCGATCCCGACCTCGATCCGTGCAGACGGTTTACCAAGCGACGGTTGCACCCCCAGCACCTGTATCAGCGCGAAAAACGTGACCGGAATGCCGATCATCAGCAAGAAGGTCCGGGCAGGCACGGCGCTAACCAGTTGAGCCCCCAGCAGCAGGAACACAAGCCCCACCACCAGAAAGACCCGGAATTGCTTGATAGCCGAGACGGCGGCAGGCACCCCTTCACGCAGGGCCTGGACGCTATTGGTCACCAGCGTCGGTAGGATCAGCCCCGCAATCGCCAGATCGGGCGGCAGGAACATACTAAGCCCGGACACCAGAACCATCGGCATGGCAAACCCAACCATGCCTTTGACCCACCCCGCCACAAAGGCAACGACGAGGGCTAGCAACAGGTCTTGCGGAGTAAGCAGAGAAAACAGCGTCATACGCCCCTGATATCACTCTTGACCGGCGCTGCACTGCAAAATCGTCAAAGCAATTTTCGAACTTTTTAGCCGCAGTTCACGTATTTTTGTTGCGCTGCACGTGCAGCATGATATGACCGGACGACACCAGAGAAGGACCTGATTCATGGCCCATGACGGACAGGATATGACCCAGATGACAACATCCGCTGTTTTGCCCGAGCTTCTGACGCTGACCCGTGCCGCGCTGCCTGCGGTCGAAACCGTGTTTGAACGCGCCCGCGACGCAGTTCGTGAGATGGTCACCGCGGATGGCCGGGTCTCTGGCGCGCTGATCGAAGCGAACCAGACCGCCGCGCATGGCCTGGCTTGGCTGGCGACATACAATCAGTCTCTGCAACAGATGCAACGCTGGGCCGACGCGCTGGAGGCAGATGGCAAGTTCGGCGAAATGGAACAACTGCTGCACCAGATCGCCTTTGGTGAATACCTGCATCAGGTCGCAGGCGGCATCCCGATGAACCAGGGCGAGGTCGTGCGCTTGCAGGACATGGGCCTTGGTTGGGACGCGCTGTCGGGATTCCAATCGACCGAAATTCAAACCCTGATGGCGCAGGCAAACTCGCAGACCGCCCGCACGCGTTTGGTGGCCCTGATGGAGGATCAGGCCGGCGCGACCATGTTCGGCGCCTCGGGTCTGGATGAAGAGCTTGAAATGATCCGCGACCAGTTCCGCCGCTATGCGCAAGAAAAGGTCGAACCGAACGCGCATGACTGGCACCTCAAAGACGAACTGATCCCGATTGAGATCATCGAGGAACTGGCCGAGATGGGCGTATTCGGCCTGACCATCCCTGAAGAATTCGGTGGCTTTGGTCTGTCCAAAGCCTCGATGTGCGTGGTCTCCGAAGAGTTGTCGCGCGGCTATATCGGTGTCGGCTCTCTGGGCACCCGCTCCGAGATCGCGGCTGAGCTGATCATCGCGGGTGGCACCGACGACCAGAAAGCCAACTGGTTGCCGAAACTGGCCAGCGCTGAAATTCTACCGACGGCCGTGTTCACTGAGCCCAACACCGGATCCGATCTTGGCAGCCTGCGCACCCGCGCGGTCAAGAATGCGGACGGTGATTACGAAATCACCGGCAACAAGACCTGGATCACCCACGCGGCGCGAACCCATGTGATGACCCTGCTGGCTCGCACCAACCCGGACACCACAGACCACCGTGGCCTGTCCATGTTCTTGGCCGAAAAAGCGCCGGGCACGGATGAGAACCCCTTCCCCACCCCCGGCATGACCGGTGGCGAGATCGAAGTTCTGGGTTATCGCGGCATGAAGGAATACGAACTGGGCTTTGACGGCTTCAAGGTCAAAGGCGAGAACCTTCTGGGCGGCGAAGAGGGCAAAGGCTTCAAACAACTGATGGAGACCTTCGAATCCGCCCGCATCCAGACCGCGGCCCGCGCCATCGGCGTGGCGCAAAGCGCGCTGGATATCGCCATGCAATACGCACAGGACCGCAAGCAGTTCGGCAAGTCGCTGATCAACTTCCCCCGTGTGTCCGGCAAGCTGGCGATGATGGCGGTTGAGATCATGATCGCGCGTCAGCTGACCTATTTCTCGGCCTGGGAAAAGGATCACGGCCAGCGTTGCGACCTTGAGGCCGGCATGGCCAAGCTGTTGGGCGCGCGCGTCGCATGGGCGGCTGCTGATAACGGTCTGCAGATTCACGGCGGCAACGGCTTTGCACTGGAATACAAGATCAGCCGCGTCCTGTGCGACGCGCGCATTCTGAACATTTTCGAAGGGGCTGCCGAAATTCAGGCACAGGTTATCGCTCGGCGTCTGCTGGGCTGACCTTTCTCGGCATTCCTGTTTCCCCGACTGACCCGGCCTTTGCGCCGGGTCTTTTTCTGTTACGTGCCAGTTGTGATCCGCCTATGTGCGAACTTCCCCTTTGATCTCAGGCACGAACCCGGTTACAGCACCCTGCGCTTCAAAAAGAATGGCATCCGGAATGACCAGAAGACTTTTCGCACTTTGGGCGGTCCTTGCAGCTCTCGCAATCGGCGGCTGCACCAAGACACAGCCGACTGCCACGCAGAACGATATCAACGATCTGGCACAGGCCATTCAGTCCCTCGACCCAAAAGTCGACCCGGTCGAGGCGCAAAAGGCCGCGACAATCGCCTACACGTATTCGCAGCAGTTGAAGCAGGACTGGAACGTTACTGACACGGCCATCATTCACAACGCCAAGGTTATCAACGGGTTTCGGGAAAAGGGCCTGTGCAACGACTGGGCGCAAGCGATGACGACGCGCCTGCGGCAGGAAAACTTCCGTACGCTGGACCTGCACTGGGCCACGTCCCCGCCGACGCAGTTCCGGATTATCCATCACTCGGCCCTGATCAGCGCCAATGGAGATTCGATGTATGACGGGATCATCCTTGATCCGTGGCGCGCAAGCGGTGCGCTCACATGGGCCCCCGTGCGAGAGGATACCAAGTACAACTGGCGCCCCCGTCTGGACGTTCGGGAAGAGCTAATCAGCGGAGAACTCCCCTACTAAAGGTTCCGTCGACACTCCTGCTGAGCTAATACCGCCCCATGACACGCCTGATCCTGACCTTGCCCCTGCTCGCCCTGTTTCAATGTGAAAAGGACGAAACAGTTGCCGCCTACGGCGCTGCAGATCAGACGTGGGCCTTGCAAGAGATTGACGGGCAACCGTTCGAGGCCAGCGCCCTGCTGCGCTTTCCTGTGGAAGGAAAGATTGAAGGCAACGCCCCCTGCAACAGCTACAGCGGCACCCTGAACGCGCCCTACCCGTGGTTTGAAATCGCGGATCTGGTCGCCACGCGTGCCGCCTGTGCCGGGCTTGAGGCCGAGGGCTTCTACTTCGCCGCGCTGATGGCCATGACCCAATCCGAAGTGTCAGGGGATGTGCTGATCCTGCGTAACGAGGATGGGCACGAGATGGTGTTCACAGCCGTCGAGTGAACTGATCCACAAACCGCGCTCGCGCCTCGGGCAGCGGATGATGGCCCAGCGACGGCGCGACCCGGTGTTCCAGAAAATACCCGGTCGTCTTTAGGGCATCGGCAGTTTCGGCATCTGGTGCCGCCCCTTCGCCACGCAAACAGGGCGGTAGCGGCAACAGCTTGTCCGCCCACTCCCCCGCGCCTTGGGCGCTGACGGCCCGGCCAGTCTTGGGCGAGACATAGATCAGCCCCTCGGTCACACCGGTCACCGCACAGGCGGACAAGTCCAGACCGAAGCCCAATTCCTCAAGCAGCGCCAGTTCCCAGCGCAAATAGGCCAGCGGCCAAATTTCGTCCTGCCCCAATAGGTCCATCAGTTGCTCGGTCTGCTTGTAGATCGCCGGATGCGGTTCACGTTCGGGCAGGCAGAACGACAGCAACGACACCACCGCGTTCAACCCGGCCAGCGCCAACCGCCCCGAAAATGCCGCCGCTGCCCGCGACCGCAGGGGTTCGACCTGAAACGTCCCGATATGCTCCTCAAGCCTCGCGCGCCAGAGCACATCCAACTGCGCACCAGGCTGCAGGACCGGAGCGATCTTACGACTGGTTCCCCCGCGCACGACACCGGCATGGCGACCGTGGCCTTCGGTAAAGACCTCGATGATCGCCGCCGTCTCACCATGGCGGCGAGAGGTCAGAAGTATACCATGATCGCGCCAGTCCAAAAATCCGCCTTATGTTGCGTCCCGGTGTCGCCACAACAGACCGCAGGCGGCTGCATTACGCAAGCGGGAACAGGACCAGTCAGAACCGAAGCCGAAATACGAATCCAACCAGGGGTGCTGTATCATATTCCTGGCGGCTGAGCTCATTGCCATTCCGGTCGTCCAGCGTCAGACGCCCGTCCAGTTCAGCGCCGGCGAAAACATTCAAAGACACGCCGGGATTCGGGGCATAGCCAAAGGCCAGAACAACGGGGATGCTTTTGTCTTCACCAACCCCGTCAGGTGCCAGCCCATCCCCATCCAGGCGGAACCTTATCCGTTCAGATCGTGCGGCAAGCGACAGGCTCATTTCCTCGCTCAGTGCGTAACTAAGCGTTAATCCAGGGCCCTGCGTCGCCCCAATGCCCGAGCCCGTGTTCAGGTTCCAGCGGTCATTAATGTCCCAATCGACCAACAGCGCCGGGAAAACCTCGGCATCGCTATCCTCCAACCGGGAAAAGGCACCAAACGCAGGACCAATCGTCAACCGCTCATTCAACTTCCATGCGACACCTGCGAACACTCCATAGGTCCGGCCGTCCGAAGTCGAAGCCCCGCTCTGATAATCCCAGCGCACTTGCGGAGACACAAAAACGGTAGCGTTATTGCCTACGCGAAATCGAACGGGCACGGAAAACCGAATGTCACGAATGTCTTCCCAAGGTTGATTTTCGGCTTCACTGAAATTGTAGTCGAACCTACCAAAACTGGTCGACAGCCCAACCGAGGTTCCTTCTTCCAGATTGTACAGCGCTGTCGCGCGCAAGAAGGCGCGATTGGCCGAAAACTCTCCTCCATCATCCAAGCTCGCATCGCCTTGAAAAGCTGCGAGCCCGTCAAGTTGATAGACCCATCCCACCCTGGGCTGCGCAGAAGATACGGTCGCGGACATGCTCAAAAACAACGCACTCACGTATAACGTTGACTGGAAAGTTCTCATCCGCTCCAACCTTTTGAAAACAGGGCACAGTCTCAAATAGCAGTTCTGCATCTTCTACAGAACGCACAATGAAAATAGAATGTTTGACTGTCTTCGACAGACCACAAGGGAATTATTCGAGCCCCTCTTCCCCCAGCAGATGACGCCCTTGCCGATCCTCAACCTCAATCACCCAAAGGTCCGGATCAAAGCTGCGCTGTTTGGTGATGGCAGCGTCGACATCACCCTCGGGGCCGCTGGAAAGCTCGACCCATTTGCGTTCTCCGCTCATCAGATCAAAACTGCGCTGGAACGCGGCTGACTGGCCGTCCAGAGTGTTCAGCTTCACCAGAACCGCGCCGGCTGTGTCATCGCCATGGGCGACTACAAAGGCCGGTATTTCCTGAAATCTAAGCCGTGCCAGATAGGCATGCACCCAGAACTCTGCCGTCAGACGTGTCATTGAACCGCCCTACCCACCCGGCGTAAGAATTTTCGACGAAAATTCTTGACCCGTGTCATGCGTTGCCGTCTTTGAAATCCAGCCCCATTTCCGAGTACCGCTCGGATTCTTCCAACCAATTGGGCCGGACTTTGACTTGCAGGAACAGGTGGATCTTGCGGTCAAGGAACTCTTCTAACTCGGCCCGCGCGGCCTGACTGACGGCCTTGATCGTCTCACCACGTTTACCCAGAACGATGCCCTTATGGCCGTCACGCATGACATAGATGACCTGATCGATCTTGGCCGAGCCATCCTTGCGCTCTTCCCAGTTCTCGGTCTCAACGGTCAGTTGGTAGGGCAGTTCCTGATGCAAACGCAGGGTCAGCTTCTCGCGCGTCATCTCGGCCGCGATCATGCGCAGGGGCAGATCCGCGATCTGATCCTCGGGGTAGAGCCAAGGCCCTTCGGGAAGTTCCGCCGCAAGCCACGCGCGCAGGTCATCGACGCCATAACCCTTTTCAGCGGAAATCATAAACGTCTCGGCAAATGGATAGCGCGCATTCAGGTCGCTGGTCAGGGCCAGCAGCTTCTCGCTGGGCACCTTGTCGATCTTGTTGATCGCCAGTGCGATGGTGCGGCCCTGCCCGATCTCTTCCAGACCTTCAAGGATGCGCTCAACGCCTTCGGTGATGCCGCGATGCGCTTCGACCATAAGAACCACCACATCGGCATCCGCTGCGCCACCCCACGCGGCAGCGACCATCGCGCGATCCAGTCGACGGCGCGGCTTGAACAAGCCGGGCGTGTCCACGAAGACCAATTGCGCATCGCCCTCCATCGCGACGCCGCGGATGCGGGCGCGCGTGGTTTGCACCTTATGCGTTACGATCGAGACCTTAGCCCCGACCATGCGGTTCAAAAGGGTGGATTTGCCTGCGTTGGGCTCTCCGATCAGGGCGATAAATCCGGCGCGTGTGGTCATGTGTCCTGCGATCCTGTTTGCAAGTGCGCACCCCTATAGCAGAAAGACCCTTTGGGCCAGAGGGATTTGTCGCATTGCAGCCATGCTGTTTCGATGGCAAGACCGTGACACGCCGCGCCAACCCCAGCCAGGCAATCTTCAATCATATGAGGCAACAATGAAACGTCGTGAGTTTCTGCTGGGCAGCGGTGCCGCCGCTGGAGCGCTGGGTCTAGGTGCGTTTGGGCTCGAAGCAGGTACACAGGAACTGGCCATACAACCCGCCAGCTTCGCCCTACGTGATCAGGTGACAAATGGCATGGTCAGCCTTTCGCCGGATGCACCGCCCCCGGTCTTGTACGGCAAACAGTGCGAAATGATGCGCCTGCCAGTGCGCAACACCTTGTCTGACTACACTGCGATGCACTGGCACGGGTTGCGTATTCCCAACGGGATGGATGGGGTTCCCTATTTGACGCAAATGCCGATCGGGCCCAATGAGGTTTTCAACTATGAGTTCACGCCTCCGGACGCGGGTACCTATTGGTATCACCCCCATTGCATGACGATGGAGCAAATGGCCCATGGCCTGACCGGTGTGATGGTGATTGCCGAAGCGGAAGACCCCGGTTTCGACAGTGAACAGGTGATCAATCTTCGCGATTTCCGGCTGGATGAGCAGGATCAGTTCCTACCTGCCTATACAGCGCGCGGAGCGGCTCGTGCAGGGACCTTTGGAAATGTTCAGACCGCCAACTGGCTGGACGCCCCAGTGTACGACCATTTCTCGGGCGGGTTGGTGCGTCTTCGGGTGGTGAACACCGACACGACACGTATCTACAAGCTGCACGTGAATGGGGCTACAGCACGGATCATTGCCTGGGATGGGCATCCGACCGGCATTAACCTTCCAATGCCAACAGCAGAAGACCCGCTATTGGTTGGTCCGGGTCAACGGGTGGACTTTGCCATACAGATGCCTTCAGGCGAAGGTCAGACCGTTGAACTTATGGCAAAGCTGCCCGGTCAGCCGCATCGAGCCATGACGCAGTTGCGGGCGGTTGGTCGCTCTGCCGGGCGCGATCTGCGCGAATTGCGTCCCCTGCCGGAAAATCCGGTGACCAAACCGGATCTGGCAAACGCCGAACTGCACGAATTTGTCTTTGGCTGGACACCCGAAGGAGGTGAGCCAACTAACGGTTTCTGTGGGTCTCTGGGCTATAACTTCTGGTCTATCAACCGCAAATCGTGGCCCGGAGATGCCGCGCAAGGCGTAGGACCACTGGCAACGTTGCAGATGGGAAAGAGCTATGTGCTGCGTCTGCGCAATGAATCTCCGAACCTGCATCCGATCCACCTGCATGGGTTGGCATTTGTGCCGCTAAAGTCGAACCTTCGGACCCTGCCTCCGTTGATGACTGACACAATGCTTCTTTTGAAAGACGAGGTAGTCGAGATTGCTCTGGTCGCGGACAATCCCGGCGATTGGGCCTTTCATTGTCATGTGATTGAGCATCAGAAAACGGGGCTGACCGGATTTATTCGGGTGACTTAGACCTGGGCTGGGACGTCCAGAGACAAGACATGGTTCGGATAGCATTGATCCGCGATCCGGAAATCCGTTGTGCCGACCTGCTGGAACCCTTTTGCGATGTAGAAATCAATCGCGGGTTTGTTCTCGGAATTGGTCGTGAGCCAGATCGAGTTCCGGCCTTTGCCCCGACAATAGTCGGTCGCAACGTTCAACAAGGCTGAACCGATCCCCTTCCCGTGATGGCTTGGCTGAACGTAGAACGTGACAATCTCCAGATCGGACAGCCCATCAACAGGTGCGTCTCGCCCGTCGGCCATCCGAATAAATCCGTCGATCCCATCCTGATTTTCCGAGACCACCATAAGATCGTTTCCGGCGTCAATAATGGCCTCAAACTTGCCCTGTGTGAATTCCGACAAAACAAATTCACCGAAGAAGGAATTCACCCCGCGCCGCAGATAAGTGCCAACCCAGACCTCAATCGACAAAGCCGCAAGAGCGGCCGCGTCCGTTTTCGCTGCAGGTCGGATCCTCATTGCGTGAGCCCATGGCTCACTTCAACTGCTCCAGCAGAGCCTTGGCTGCGGCCTGTTCGGCCTGACGCTTTGATCCTGCTGTTGCCTGCGCCTCGGTCCCGTCCTGCAAGCGGGCGGCGATGGTGAAGACGGGTGCGTGGTCCGGGCCGCTGCGCTTAACTTCGACATAGCTGGGCGGTTTCTGTCCGCGTGCCTGCGCCCACTCCTGCAGTGAGGTTTTTGCATCGCGGGCATCAGCCTCGACCGTATGGATGCGGTCGCCCCAAAGCGCCAGAATTACATCACGCGCAGCTTCAAACCCGGCATCGCGATAAACAGCCGCGATCACTGCCTCCATCGCGTCGCCCAGCAGGGCCTGTTTGCGACGGCCACCGGACAGCATCTCGGACCGGCCCAGTTTCAGAACCGCGCCCAGATCAATCTGACGGGCAACATCTGCACAGGCTTCTTTCCGAACCAGCGCGTTAAACCGTGGCGCCAGCTGACCTTCCGAAGCCTTTTTGTCTGCCTCAAGCAGCGCGGTGGCCATGACAAGGCCCAGAACCCGGTCGCCCAGAAACTCGAGCCGCTGGTTGTCGGGTCGGGTGGCCGACGAGACGGACCCATGCGTTAACGCGCGCACCAAAAGCTCGGGGTTGGCGAATTCATACCCCAAACGCTGCTGGAACGCTTTGATATCGGCCGAGAGCTTCAATTGACCGCCTTGAAGAACCGATCTCCGCGCCATGTCCAGAAAAACAGCATCGACCGACCTGCAGACGAGAACATGATCCGGTCGGCCCGACCGATCAGGTTTTCATAGGGCACATAGCCCACTCCGCCAGCGGATTGCGGCAGACGGCTGTCGCTGGAATTGTCTCGGTTATCACCCATAAAAAAGTAATGGCCTTCGGGCACGGTATAGATACCGGTATTATCGGACGCTTGATTTCCGATATTCAACACGTCGTAAGAAACGCCATTGGGCAAGGTCTCGATCAGGCGTGATTTCTCGCACACCCCACCAATCCCCACTGGACCGTTTTCACAACGGGGGCGCAGGCCCTGCGGGCCTTGCGGCGCGGCGGTTTCTGTAAAGACACCGTCGGGTTGCTGGGATACCGGAGTACCGTTCAGTATGATCTGACCCTCGCGGATCTGAATGCGGTCACCAGGCAAACCAATCAGGCGTTTGATGTAATCACGCCCCGTGACGGGATGGCGAAAGACGATAACGTCGCCGCGCTCGGGTTCTCCGCCCAGGATGCGCGAATTGTCGTCTCCCTGCATCCAGCCGCAGATATCTTCGGCATCGATGTTCAGACCGACGCTGGGAATAATCAGGCTGGGGCAGGACGCATAGGAATAACCGTAGGCCATTTTATTGACGAACAGGAAATCCCCGATCAGCAGGGTCTGTTTCATCGAGCCCGAGGGAATCCAGAACGGCTGAAAGAACAAGGTGCGGAAAACGCCTGCGATCAGCAGGGCGTAGACGATGGTTTTGATCGTCTCCCACACGGGATTTCCGGTTTTGACGTCCTCGGCCATACTGCTCTCCGGTCCTTGCATTGTTGGGGTGCTACATGCGGGGCCGAGGGGGGCAAGTCAAGGCTACGTGGCCTAATCTTGAAGCGGTCGCGCTTCGATCACCACAAAGGCCTGCGCCCAAGGGTGGTCATCGGTCAAAGTGACGTGGATGATCGCTTCGTGCCCTTCGGGTGTCATCTCTTTCAGACGTTCGGCGGCCCAACCGGTGACGTGCATGACGGGCTGGCCGGTGCGCAGATTGGTGACCGCCATATCCTTCCACGCGATACCCATGCGCAGCCCGGTTCCCAGCGCCTTGGAGCACGCCTCTTTCGCGGCCCAGCGCTTGGCATAGGTTCCCGCAGTATCGGCGCGGCGTTCAGCCTTGCTCTGCTCGGTCTCTGTGAAGACGCGATTGCGAAACCGGTCGCCGAACCGATCAAGAGTGCCTTGGATGCGGTCGATATTTGCGAGATCTGTGCCGATGCCGAGGATCATCTTGAAAACGCCGATTTAATCAGCCCCAGCCCCGCAAGAGTAAACAAACCCGCGACAAAACCATCGATCCAGCGCCGAAACCGACGGTATCCGGCCATCATTCCACTGACCGAAAATACAATTGAATAGAGCGCATTGTTTGCAAACCCTGCCGCCATGCAAACAAGTGTCGCTGCGGCAACAGATACCACGCCATCGTCCGGGCCCAGCCCCACAGACAAGGCTGCCATCCATGCAATGACCGATTTGGGATTAGACAGGTTCAGAACCAGCCCACGCCAGAACCAGCGCCCTTTGTCTGGCAACGCCATTTTGTCTGCTTCCGATTGTGCCGCGGAGCGCCCCGACTGCCACGCCAGCCAAAGCAGATAAAGACCTCCGAGTACTTTCAGCGCCATCAAGACATAAACCGAGCCCTGAAGTACGGCGCCCATTCCGCTAGCCGCAACCAAACCCCAAAACACGAGCCCGCAGGACAACCCGGCCCCATATATGAGGCTGGTTTTTCGGCCAAAACTCATAGCAACAGCAGCGTTTGAGATGTTTGCAGGACCGGGCGACACGGCGACGATAAAAAAAGCCATGGCCGAAACCGCAAGGGATGTGAGGTCAATCATGACCGCGCCTCATCCATCAGCCGCCGCATCTCGGCAATAGCTGGGGTCAGCCCGAGAAAGATCGACTCGCCGATCAGGAAGTGGCCGATGTTCAACTCGCGCACCTCGGGGAAGGCCGCAACAGGCTGCACCGTGTCATAGGTCAGACCATGGCCCGCGTGAACCTCTAGCCCGAGAGAATGTGCGAAGGCAGACATTTCACGCAAGCTTTCAAGCTCACGCGCGGCCTCGTCCAGGCGGCCTTCGGCGTGAGCGTCGCAATAGGCACCGGTGTGCAGTTCGATCACTTCGGCACCGATGCGGTGCGCGGCCTCGATCTGGCGCTGGTCGGCGGCGATAAAGATGGACACGCGGCAACCTGCCTCGCGCAAGGGCGCGATGTAATGAGCCAGTTTGTTTTCCTCGCGCGCGACCTCAAGCCCGCCTTCGGTGGTACGTTCCTCGCGTTTTTCGGGCACGATGCAGACCGCATGTGGTTTGTGGCGCAGGGCGATCCGCTGCATTTCGGGCGTGGCGGCCATCTCAAAATTCAGCGGCACCGACAGAACATCCATCAACCCGTCGATATCGGCGTCCGAGATGTGGCGGCGGTCTTCGCGCAAATGGGCGGTGATGCCGTCTGCCCCGGCCTCTTCCGCCAGTTTAGCCGCGCGCAGTGGGTCCGGATAAGCGCCGCCGCGAGCGTTGCGCACAGTTGCAACGTGGTCGATATTCACACCCAGACGAAGGTGATTGTCAGACATCGCTTGTTTCCTTTTCCGGGTTTCGGTCCGAGCCTACAGGGTTAGCTACGGGAACGGTAGGTTCGGCTTCCGCCAACCGTTTGATTTCATCGAATTTTGCCTTGATCCGGGCGCGGCGGCGCTGCTGGTAGGTCCGGACCACCGGCAGGCTGAGATAATAACAGATAAACCCCGCCAGAAGCCCCGGTAAAATACCCCCGATCAGATAGGGAAAGAACACCTCGTCGTAGAACACGTCAAGGCCACGCCAGTCGGCCACGCGGTCGGTGAACATCGCCATGAAGTTGTTCTTCAAGTCGCTTAACGCCTTGAAAAAACTGTCCATCAGGCCGTGGGTTTCACCTTCGTCAAAATCGTCGCCCAGCAGGAAATTCCCAGTTTGCAGACAGATGACGCCGATGGGCACATAGGTCAGCGGGTTTCCGAAAAACGTTCCGCTGAGCGAGGCCAGCAAGTTGCCGTTAATCAGACGGCTAAGCAAGGCCGCGATAACGAAGTGGAATCCGTAAAACGGCGTGAAGGCGGTGAACACACCCGCTCCGACACCACGCGCGATGCGCTCAGGTGAATCCGGCAGACGCCGGATGCGGTGTTTGACGTAGTGAAAGGCCCGAGTCCAGCCGCCGCGCGGATAGACAAACTCCGAAGCGATCCGAATGGGTGAGCGTCGGTCTCGGCGCTTGAAAACCACTCTTGATCACCCCTTCTCAGCCAGCCGCAACCGCGGTTTTTTCCCTGTCTCGATGCCGTTCGACCGCGGCAACGTCGCTTTCGGCCTCAAGCATCAGCATCAGCGAATGCAGCTGTTCAAGGTCGCGCAGCTCGACACTGATCAGCAGACGATAAAAATCCGGTTTGCGATCAACGAATTCCAGGTTCGAGATATTGGCCTTTTTCTCGCCGATCAATGTGCAAATACGCCCCAGTACCCCGGCGTCATTGCCGATGGTCAGATCCAGCGTAACGCCATAAACGGCCGGGTGCGTGCCCGAGTGCCAGTGCAGATCAACCCAGCGGTCAGGTTCGCTTTCGTATTCGGACAGGCGGTCACAGTCGATCGCGTGCACGACCACCCCCCTGCCGCGATAAGTGATACCTACGATCCGTTCCCCTGGAAGCGGCTGACAGCAGGGCGCACGCTCGAATTTTTGTCCAGGCTCAAGACCAATCACTGCGCGGCGCGGCGAGATAGCATCGCCGTCATCCTGCGTCAGTTCCGGATAGACCGCGCTAACCACATCATGCGCCGTCAGTTCAGCACTGCCGAGACGGGCCAGCAATTCGTGCCGATCTTTCAGGCGCAAGTGTTTGGCCGCCGTATCCAGAGCCTTGTCGGTGGCCTTGCGGCCAACATGTTCGAACCCGGAGCGCGCCAGCTCTTTGCCCAGTTTGATAAACCGCTCGCGGTCTACTTCACGCAAGGCGCGACGGATAGAGGTTCTCGCCTTACCGGTCACCGCGATTTCAAGCCACGTAACCTGAGGAGTCTGGCCGTCCGCGGTAATAATATCCACAGATTGCCCGTTCTTGATCCGGGTCCACAGCGGCACGCGGACGCCATCGACTTTGGCGCCAACGCAGGCATGACCGATGCGAGTGTGAATGGCGTAGGCAAAATCAATCGGCGTCGCCCCGCGCGGCAGCTTCACCACGTCGCCTTTGGGTGTGAAGCAGAACACCTGGTCCGAATACATTTCGAGCTTCACAGCCTCAAGGAAATCCTCGTGGTCATCCTCGCTGTCGAATTGCTCGGTCAGGTTTGCAATCCACTTTGCCGGATCGACAGCGAACGGGTTTTCCGAGCGGACACCGTCACGATAGGACCAGTGCGCCGCGACGCCGGTTTCGGCAACGTCATGCATTTGACGGGTGCGAATCTGTACTTCTACCCGCTTACCGTCACGGCCCGAGACCGTGGTATGGATCGAGCGGTAACCATTTGATTTCGGCTGACTAATATAGTCCTTGAACCGCCCCGGCACCGCGCGCCAACGCTGGTGAATTGCACCGAGTGTCCGGTAACAGTCTTCTTCCGATTGCGTGATGATACGGAACCCGTAGATGTCGGACAAACGCGAGAAGCCCTGATCCTTTTCCTGCATCTTGCGCCAGATTGAATAGGGTTTCTTGGCGCGACCGAACACTTCAGCCTCGATCCCGGTTTTTTCCAGCTCGTACCGCATATCGCCGGTGATGCGGTGGATTACGTCGCCAGTTTCGCGTTGCAGAGTGATGAAACGGCGAATGATCGACTGGCGACCTTCGGGGTTCAGAACACGGAACGCGAGGTCTTCCAGTTCTTCGCGCATCCACTGCATACCCATCCGGCCTGCAAGCGGCGCGTAGATATCCATCGTCTCGCGGGCTTTGACGATCTGCTTTTCAGGCCGCATTGCCTTGATCGTGCGCATGTTGTGCAGGCGGTCAGCCAGCTTGACCAGAATAACCCGAAGGTCCTTGGACATAGCCATGAACAGCTTGCGGAAGTTCTCGGCCTGCTTTGTCTCACGGCTGGAGAGTTGAAGATTGGTCAACTTGGTCACACCATCGACCAGCTTGGCAACCTCATCGCCAAACAGCTCGGCCACCTTGCCGTAATTGGCTTTGGTGTCTTCGATCGTGTCGTGCAGCAGCGCTGTGATAATGGTCGCATCATCCAGACGCTGTTCGGTCAGGATGGCGGCAACGGCAACAGGATGAGTGAAATAGGGCTCGCCGGAATGGCGGAACTGACCCTCGTGCATCTCTTTTCCGAACTCATAGGCCCGGGTGATACGGTCAGCATTTGTCTTGGGGTTGTAGTTGCGGACCAGCGCAATCAGGTCGTCAGCAGAAATCATCCGGTCCGCACCTTCGTCTTTGGGGATTACCCCTGGCCTTGAGCCTCCATCAGAGCGCGCAGCAGCTTCTCTTCCGACATGTCGTCATCGGCAGGCTTGTCCGATTCGGCGCCCATGAGCAGAGCCATCTGATCTTCTTCCGGCTCGTCGACCTCGATCTGGGTCTGGTTGGCCTCGATCAGGCGCTCGCGCAGCTCGTCGGCGCTCTGAGTTTCGTCGGCAATCTCGCGCAGGGACACGACAGGATTCTTGTCGTTGTCACGATCAACGGTGATCGACGCACCGGCGGAAATCTCGCGCGCACGATGGGCGGCAAGCATCACCAGTTCAAACCGGTTTGGAACCTTGTCTACGCAATCTTCAACCGTCACGCGGGCCATTGGGCGCTCTCCGTTACTGAATCCATGTCAGGAAGACGTTTATCTAAGCGCGAATCCCCGCCTTGACAAGCAAGAAATGCCGCAAATGCATCATTCACAGGGGGGTCACCGCCGCAATATCTTCTGCAGGTAGCGCTGCAAGCATCTCGGTAACGGTCCGCCCGAGCACGGGATGGTGCCAGTCAGGGGCCACATCCGCCATCGGAACCAGAACGAACGCCCGATCCTGCACGCGCGGATGCGGCAGGATCAGTTGATCCGGAGCCTGTTGCGTCTGCGCCTCTGGCGGCAAAGCCAGCCATTTATCATATTCGGTGCGATCCGGCAGAACCAGATCGTCAAAACAAACCAAGTCAAGATCCAGCGTCCGCATCCCCCACCGCTGAATCCTCTCACGACCGAATTCATGCTCGACTTCATGCAACACCTGCAACAGCTCGCCCGGGGTCTTGTCCGTCTCAACCAGGACGGCCGCATTCACGTAGTCCGGCCCTGCGCCAGGAGGGAAACACGGGGTTTCAAAAAAGCGGCTGACAGAGCGAATCACCACCCCATGACGCAAAAACGCGTCAATTCCCCTTTCAAGTGTCACCTTGGGTCCTGACTCTCTCAAACTGAGATTTCCACCCAGCGCAATCACCGCTTCTGACGTACAATTGCTCATTAGACTCCCTTTATTCGGCGAATTGCATACTTGCGATACACACTAAATGCCCTAATTATAGGCGCATCAGCGCGTCGATTTTTATACCTAGCTCACTCACCTACCACCCGGCGCTGCTGGTTTGTACCGGAAGGATCTATTTATGTTTTATAAAGACGAACGGCTAGCGCTGTTCATCGACGGCTCGAATCTTTATGCGGCCGCAAAAGCACTGGGGTTTGACATCGACTACAAATTGCTGCGCCAGGAGTTCATGCGCCGCGGCAAAATGCTTCGTGCCTTCTACTACACAGCGCTGCTTGAAAACGACGAGTATTCGCCGATCCGTCCCTTGGTTGACTGGCTGCATTACAACGGCTTCACCATGGTGACGAAACCGGCAAAAGAGTACACCGACAGCATGGGGCGTCGGAAAGTCAAAGGAAACATGGACATCGAACTGACCGTTGATGCCATGGAACTGGCCCCGCGCGTCGATCATATTGTGCTGTTCTCGGGCGATGGGGATTTCCGCCCGCTGATTGCAAGCTTGCAGCGTCAGGGCGTGCGCGTGTCGGTCGTCTCGACCATCCGCAGCCAGCCGCCGATGATCTCGGACGAGTTGCGCCGTCAGGCCGACAACTTCATCGAACTGGAAGACCTGCGCGACGTGATCGGACGGCCTCCGCGTGAAATGCCAATGGAGCCGCGCAGCGTTGCCGCTGCCGGCGGACAGTAAAACCCCGACCACTCACCAAACCGGGGGAAGAAACAGGCGCGGTCAGGTATAAAAACCTGACCGCGCATTTTTAACTAAGAACAGGTGCTGAAAACGAACCCTGACTAGCACCGATTCATGTCAGGTAAATGACAATGTGGCGTCTGGACCAAGGCAGGGAAAAGACTTACCTGTGGCCTATGGAGACCGCGACATGACCAAGCCCCCGTTGACCCTTTACCTTGCCGCTCCGCGTGGCTTTTGCGCCGGTGTGGACCGGGCGATCAAGATCGTCGAAATGGCGCTGCAGAAATGGGGCGCGCCGGTCTATGTGCGCCATGAGATCGTGCACAACAAATTCGTCGTCGACGGGCTGCGCGCGCAGGGTGCCGTGTTTGTCGAAGAACTGGACGAATGCCCCGATGACCGGCCAGTGATCTTCTCGGCCCACGGCGTGCCGAAATCCGTGCCCGCGACGGCCGCCCAGCGCGAAATGATTTATGTCGACGCCACCTGCCCGCTGGTCTCAAAGGTGCATGTCGAGGCCCAGCGCCACGCCGACGCCGGACTGCAAATGATCATGATCGGTCACAAGGGCCACCCAGAGACGGTCGGCACGATGGGCCAGCTACCCGACGGCGAGGTTCTTCTGGTCGAAACCGTCGAAGATGTGGCCTCCGTGCAGGTGCGCAACCCGGACAAGCTGGCCTATGTCACCCAGACCACTCTGTCGGTGGATGACACCAAGGATATCGTTGCCGCGCTCGAGGCCCGATTCCCGGCCATAGTCGGTCCGCATAAGGAAGACATCTGCTACGCCACCACCAATCGGCAGGAGGCCGTGAAGGCCGTCGCGCCGAAATCGGATGCTCTGCTGGTGGTCGGTGCGCCGAACTCGTCGAACTCGCGCCGTCTGGTCGAGGTCGCCTCGCGCGCCGGATGCAACTATGCGCAGCTGGTGCAACGCGCGACTGATATCGACTGGCGGGCGTTGGAAGGAATCTCATCCGTCGCGATAACCGCTGGCGCTTCAGCCCCAGAAGTACTGGTCAATGAGGTGATTGACGCGTTCCGGGATCATTTCGACGTGACCGTCGAGCTGGTCGAAACCGCCGTCGAGAACGTCGAGTTCAAAGTCCCCCGCGTTCTGAGGCAACCCGCATGAGCGGCATTCCAAGAGCCCCGCTGTTCCTGGGGCTGGCCGGACTAATCCCGTTCGTCTGGGGGGCGCTGACCTATCTGAATGACGATCTACATGCTTGGGGCACGCAAACCTTCGGATCGCGCATGGTGGGCCCCTACGTCCAGTTGTTCTACGGCTCGGTGATCCTCAGCTTCATGTCCGGGGTCCTGTGGGGGTTCGCCACCAAGACCTCGGGCGGCAAGGCGGCGACCTGCTATTTGCTGTCGATTCTGCCTGCGCTGTGGGCTTTCTTCAAAACCGGCGGCGGCCCGGTCAGCGCTGGCACAAATCTGATGTACGGGTTTGCCGGTGTGCTGGTTCTGGACGCCCTCTTTGCCTATTGGCGCCTGTCCCCAACCTGGTGGTTGCGGCTGCGTGTGACGCTGACCGCCATCGTACTGGCCTGCCTTGCCGTGGGAGTTTACCTGTGACCGACAAACGAACCATCGACGCCTATACGACCCGCGTGGCGGACTACCTTCAGGTTCCCCTGCCCCCGGAGCAGATCGAAGCCCGCACGGCCTTTGCCGAGGCCGTTGGCTCGGGCCGCATTCTGGATCTGGGTGCAGGCCCCGGGTCGGACAGTGGATTTTTCATGCGTGAGGGGCTGACCGTTCGGGCGCTGGACGCAACCCCGGCCTTTGTCGAACATGCCCGCGAAAACGGCGTCGATGCGTATCTGGGCACGTTTGACGATGTGACCGAAGAGGCCGAGTATGACGGCATCTATTGCAGCTTTTCCCTTCTGCATGCCCCGCGCGCGGATTTCCCCCGCCATCTGGCGGCGATTCACCGGGCGCTGAAACCCGAGGGCATTTTTTTCCTCGGCCTGAAACTGGGCACGGGCGAACACCGCGACGATCTGGACCGCCGCTACACTTATTTCTCGCAGACCGAGATCGAAGAGGCGCTGGATCAGGCTGGTTTCACCATCGACCGGATCACCACGGGCATGGGTACCGGTCTGGCTGGGTCCTATGACGGGTTCATTCTGGTACTGGCCCATGCCTGAGCTGTTTGCCTATACCGACGGCGCCTGTTCCGGCAATCCCGGCCCCGGAGGCTGGGGCGTGCTGTTGCGCGCGGTCGACGGCGACAAAGTCCTGAAAGAGCGCGAGTTGAAGGGCGGCGACGCCGAGACCACCAACAACCGCATGGAACTTCTGGCCGCGATCAGCGCGCTGGAAACGCTGGAACGAGCCTCGAAGATCACTGTCGTTACCGACAGCGCCTATGTAAAAAACGGCGTCACCGGCTGGATTTTCGGGTGGAAGCGGAACGGCTGGAAAACTTCGAACAAGAAACCAGTCAAGAATGTCGATCTGTGGCAGCGGCTGGATGAGGCGCAGTCCCGCCATGATGTGACTTGGGAATGGGTGAAAGGCCACGCAGGCCATCCCGAAAACGAAAAAGCCGACGAGCTCGCCCGCGCAGGCATGGCCCCGTTCAAGCCGAAAAAGGCGCAGACGTGAGCGGGCTTGCCCTGCTGGACTATGCCTCGGTTCTGGTATTTGCCCTGACCGGCGCATTGGTGGCCAGCCGGGCGCAGCTGGATCTTGTCGGGTTTGCCTTCATCGCCTGCCTGACAGCGGTGGGCGGCGGCACGGTGCGGGACCTGCTGCTGAATCGAGATCCAATCTTCTGGGTCGGTCAGCCCGACTATATCCTCATCGCGGTCGCCGCGGCAGTTCTGGTGTTCTTCACCGCGCACCTGGTCGAAAGCCGCTATAACTGGCTGGTCTGGCTGGACAGTTTCGCCTTGTCCGTCGCGGTGGCTGCCGGAACGGGCGCCGCACTCTCATTGGACCAATCGGGTGTGATCGTCGTGCTGATGGGTATCTCGACCGGTTGTCTGGGCGGGTTGATGCGCGACGTGGTTTGTAACGAGGTGCCTCTGGTCCTGAAACAGGGCGAATTGTATGTCTCCTGTGCCTTTGCAGGGGCGCTGACCGCCGTCGTGGCAGACCGACTTGGTTTCGATGAACTCGTCGCCCTTGCCGCCTGCGCGCTGATCTGCTGGGCCTTGCGGGCCGGGTCGCTGCTGTTTGGCTGGCAACTGCCTGTCTACAAAAGCCGCCCGCCCCGGCGGTAACTGACCCAGGAAAACGCATGTTTGTGGTTCAGTGCCCTGCGTGGCACGATACGGGTGACCGTTCTCAGCAAGAGCCATCACGGAGAGTGCCCATGGATGTGAAGAAAACGCTCGAAGATTTTGACGCCGCCTACAACGAGGCGTTCAATCGCGGTGATGCAGAAGGCTGCGCCGCATTCTTTACCGAGGACATCATGCTTTTGCCACCCGGAGAGCCCATGACGCGCGGCAAGGCAGCTTTTCTGGACACCTACCGATCCCGGATCTCAGAAAACACCGGTGGCACGCATAAAAACGAATTGGTCGATTTCGGGGTTGAAGGAGATATGGCATATCAGGTCGGAACTTATGCCATCGAGAACTCGGACCCTCCAGAACAGGGGAAATTCGTCAACGTCCTGCAACGCCAGCCCGATGGGACGTGGAAGGTCAAGATTTCCATCTTCAACAGCGATTTGCCCTGATTTCACGACCGCGTGCGGTCACCGGGTTCGACGGCGAGTTGCGAAACCCACATGGGTCAGCGCGACAGCAGCCGCGCGCCGATTTCCTTGACAAACTTTGCCGCCACCATCGCGGTCATCCCGTAAGGATCGCGATGCGGGTTCAACTCGACAATATCTGCACCGACCAGTTGCCCTTTGAACCGGTGGATCAGGTTGATCACCTCACGCGTGCTGAGCCCGCCGGGTTCATGATGCGAAACACCGGGCGCAAAGGCCGGGTCTAGTGCGTCCAGATCCAGCGACAGGTAGACCGGGCCGTCAAAGCTGATCTCAAGATCGGGGCGCCAGTTTTGCATGTCGATCACCTCGACCCCGAACTTGTCGGCCTGTTCCTGCTGGTGCTTGTTCATTGTACGGATGCCGACCTGAACCAGACGGTTGATCTGGCAAGTCTCCATCACCCGCGCGAAGGGGCAGCCATGGCCCAGTGGGCCAATCTGCTGGCTGTCATAAAGGTCCGGGTGCGAGTCGATATGCAGGATGTTCAGCCCCTCATACCGCTCGGCATGTGCCTTGATCAGCGGATAGGCCACCGAGTGATCACCGCCCAGTGACAACAACCGCGCACCGGTTGCAATGCGATCAGCAGCCCCGGCTTCGATCCGGTCGATGGGTTCCTGCCCCATCATCTCGAACACATCCAGATCGCCAGTGTCCTTGAACCGGTCGGTCGCGCCCAGATCGGTGCCATCCTCTGCTGTCAGGTTGGCCGCTCCGGAATGCAGCGCCTCGCGGATGCGGCCAGGCGCAAAGGCCGGTCCTTGCAGGAAGGACGAATGCAGGTCCAGCGGCACCCCTATCAGGGCGACGTCACCGGGGTTCAGATCATAGGGCATGGCATATCTTTCGGGTTGAGCGTTACGGCGATCTGGCCGGTAACCCACCCGATGGTCAAGAGGTTAGCGACGCAGATAGGTTTGCCAGATCCAGATGACCAGCAACGCGCCCAACACGGCGCCGACAAAACCCGAAAGCCAACCCGCAACAGTGATCAATGCGCGCAGAAGGAAACCACCCACCAGCGCTCCCACGATGCCGATCAGCATGGTCGTGGGGATGTCGGCCTCGATCCGCATCAGGCGGGTGGCCAGAAATCCGGCAGCAGCACCTATGACGATCAGGGCGATGACGGGCATGTTATTTCCTCCAATGCGTCGGCACGATGATCAGCGCGCCGATGGATGAGATCACAGCATTGAGGCCTGGAGGGCCAAAGCTGATACCGAACATGATACGGACGAAATAGAACAGGAAAGCACCACCCACGCAAATGATGATCGAGGGCAGGTACCCGTTGTGGGTGAACCCGGTTTTCTCAGACAGATACCCCACGATACCGGCTATCACGACAGTGCCCATCAGGATCATAAACATCCGGATTACTCCGAACTCAGGCGGGTTCCGGCCGCGACCGGCCAGCCCCGCAGGAAGGTTTCTGCGTCCTGTGCACCCTTCCCGGCACGCTGTAGGCGCAACAGGTCAATCGCCCCTTCGCCACAAGCCACGCGAAGTGTTTCGTTCAGTACCTCTCCGGGCGCACCCTGCCCGCTGGTCAGAGTCGAGGCCAGTAGTTTGACCCGGTCACCTGTGATCTCGGTCCAGGCACCGGGGAAAGGTGACAGGCCGCGGATTTGGCGGTCGATCTCGACTGCAGGGCGGGTCCAGTCCACCCGCGCCTCGGCCTTGTCGATTTTCGAAGCATAAGTCACGCCGTCCTCGGGCTGAGGCTCAGGTGTCAGTTCAGGCAGACGCGCCAACGCCTCGACGATCAGATCAGCCCCCATGGGCGCAAGACGATCATGCAGTTGCGCTGTGGTTTCCTGCGGACCGATATCGGTGGCCTGCCGCAACAGCACGGGGCCGGTGTCCAGCCCGGCCTCCATCTGCATGATGCAGATACCGGTCTGCGCATCCCCTGCCATGATCGCGCGATGGATCGGCGCGGCCCCGCGCCAGCGCGGCAGCAGGCTGGCGTGGATATTCAGGCAACCATGCGTGGGCGCATCCAGAATGGGCTGCGGCAGTAGCAGACCATAGGCCACGACCACCGCCACATCGGCATTTAGATCGGCAAACGCTGCCTGCTCCTCGGCCGGTTTTAGCGAAACAGGATGGCGGACGGTCAGACCCAGCACCTCGGCCCGTGCATGAACAGGCGTCGGGCGGTCTTTCTTCCCCCGCCCCGCCGGGCGCGGAGGTTGGCAGTAGACGGCGGCAATCTCATGCCCGGCCTCAACCAGTGCATCCAGCACCGGAACCGAGAATTCTGGAGTTCCCATGAAGACTACGCGCATGGTCATCCCTGTTTCTTGGCTTTGCGCAACAGTATGTCGCGTTTGACCTTGCTGAGCCGGTCGAAATACATCCGACCGTTCAGATGGTCGATCTGATGCTGCACGCTTGTTGCCTCAATCCCCACGAAATCGCGGCGGTCGATCATGCCCTGTTCGTTCAGGAATTTCACCGTCACCGCACGCGGGCGCTTCACCTTGGCGGACACGCCGGGCAGGTTCGGGCTAGCTTCATCATGCTCACGCAGTTCAATCGAGCTGTGCAGGATTTCCGGGTTCGCCAGACGCACAGCCTTGCCCCGCTCGGTCGAGCCATCCACGACCGCCAGCCGCAGCATTACCCCGATCTGCGGACCGGCAAGGCCGACACCGGGCATTGCCTCCATGGTGTCGATCATGTCGTCCCAGATCGCGCGGATTTCGTCGGTGATCTCCGCCACGTCCTCGGCCTTGGTTCGCAGGCGCTTGTCGGGCCATGGCAGGCAGGTGCGAACGGTCATGCGCGGGCCTGTTCGCGTTTCAGCTTTTGCATCTTGCGGGTGATCATCTGACGTTTCAGCGGCTTGAGGTAGTCGATGAACAACTTGCCGTTCAGATGGTCGATCTCGTGCTGCACACAGGTGGCCCAGAGGCCATCGAAAGTCTCCTGCTGCAAGTTGCCATCGCGGTCCATCCACGTGACGTCGACCACTTTGGGTCGGGTCACCTCGGCGAATTGCTCGGGGATCGACAGGCAACCTTCTTCATATACATTGGTTTCGTCCGAGGACGCAATGACCTCAGGGTTGAACATGACCAGTGGGCGCGGCGCCTCACCCTCTTCCTTGACGCAGTCCATCACGATCAGACGATCCAACACACCAATCTGCGGCGCCGCCAGCCCGATACCGGGGGCGTCATACATTGTCTCAAGCATGTCGTCAGCCAGTTTGCGCAGCTCGTCCGACAGGTCAGCCACCGTGGTGCAGACCTTTTTCAGACGGGGGTCGGGATGGATCAGAATATTGCGTTTCATGGGCTTGATGTAGGCCATCCCGCCCGCCGCCGCAACGCCCCCCTTGCGCCTGCTGGAATTGTAGCTAGCTTTCGTTTCAACAGACGGAGCAGACATGACTTTCAACGACCTGATCGACCGGCGCGGAACCAACAGTTCCAAATGGGACAAGATGGAAGACCTGTACGGCGTGTCGCCGCAGGATGGGCTGGCCATGTGGACGGCCGATTCCGACTATGCCACTGCACCCTGCGTTATTGAAGCGGTGCGCGAGGCGGCCAATCACGGTGCCTTTGGCTATTCCTGGACGCACCCGGATTATCTGGCCTCGGTCCAGTGGTGGATGAAGAACCGCCATGACTGGGAGATCGACACCGATTGGGCGCTGACTTCGCAGGGGCTAGGCAACGCGATCGCCCTGTGTCTGGACGTCTGGACCGAACCCGGTGACGGGGTGGTGATCTTCACGCCCGTCTACCATGAGTTTGCTTACAAGGTGAACAAAACCGGTCGCCGCGTGGTGGAATGCCCGCTGGTCCGTGAAGGCGACAGCTATAGCGTCGATCTGGAGGACGCACAGTCTCGGCTGGACGGGTCGGAAAAGATGCTTCTGTGGTGCTCGCCGCAGAACCCCTCGGGGCGGGTCTGGACCCCGGACGAGCTGCGCGCCGTGGCCGCGTTTGCCGAACGGAACGGGTTGATCCTGGTCTCGGACGAAGTTCACCACGATCTGGTTTATCCCGGCCAAAAATTTGTGCCCATTGATGTGGCCGCACCCGATGCGCGGTCGTGGACGGTGACGCTGACGGCGGCATCCAAGACGTTCAACATTGCGGGTCAACGCACCGGCAACATTATCATCCCCGACCCCGAGCTACGCGCGGCCATGCGCTATCGCTTGCATACGCTGGACTATGCGCCCAGCGCCCTGGGTGTGGCCATGATCACCGCCGCTTATTCTCCGGCAGGCGCGGCCTGGGTCGATGAGCAGATCGCCCATCTGGACAGCAACCGCAAACTGTTCGACGCCACCATCGCCGACATCCCCGGACTTTGGTCGATGCCTCTGCAAGCAACTTATCTGGCGTGGGTCGATTTCTCGGGCACTGGCATGGATCACGACGAGCTCGTGCGCCGCTTGCGCGAAGACGCCAAAATCGCGACTTCCTCCGGCCCCGGTTTTGGCCCGGGCGGCGAGAGTTTCGAACGGTTCAACCTCGCCACCCAACGTGCCCGGGTTGAAGAGGCCTGTGCCCGTCTGAAACACGCGTTTGCCGATTTGCAATAAGCCCATGCGGCAGGGTGCACGCATTGCCCTGCTGATCTGCTTGATGGGCGCGGCGTGGTTCGGCTGGCATCAATTCAGCCCCCGCCCACCCGCGCCGTCAATGGCCCCTGAGGCCACGCAAATCGACTATATTCTGATCGAAAAATCTGCCCGCCGACTGACCGCGTCCTTGGACGGAGCAATTGTCATGCAAGCGGATGTCGCGTTGGGGTTCGAGCCCGAAGGCGACAAACAGCAGGAAGGTGACGGCAAGACCCCGGTTGGGATTTTCCTGATCGACCGGCGCAATCCGCTGAGCGCTTTTCACCTCTCCCTCGGGATCAACTACCCTTTGCCCGAAGATGTCGACCGCGCCCAAAGTCAGGGCATTGGTCCGGGCGGAGACATCTTCATCCACGGGCAGCCGAACAGCGTCGCAGGCCTGACCCTGCCCGGAGACTGGACTGCAGGCTGTATCGCCCTGTCGAATGCCGAGATGACGCGGCTTTGGAGCCTGACGCCCACCGGGACCGTTGTGGAAATCCGTCCCTAGTCCTCGTACCCCAGCAGCGCAATCGGAGCGTCCGGGGCGCGGTAGAAATCCAGCGGGGCGGTATCAGCGGCAGCGGTACTGCGCTTAAAGTCGTAACGCATCTCGCCAGCTTCCTCGTCATCCGCGATGATCAGACATTGGTACAGGTGACGCGCACCGTCGTAGATATCTACAAGCCCGCGCAATTGTGGTGTGGTTTCGGCTTCGACCGTAAAACCGTCTTTCCACAATCGGAGAATTTTAAAGGCATTGTCGCCAAATTCCACGCGAAGGCGGCTGATTTTCTTCAATCCCGCGATTCGCGCCGCATCCAATTCGGCGCTTATTTCTTTAGAAACATAGGTACTCATAACGACTCTTCCCCCGTAATAGATTCTATTGTGCCGGTAAAATTGTGAAAATCCAGTGAAGCCCGTCACACAGAATGGTTCGAATTCAGCCTGTTGCGCGGAAATCTCATTCCCACCTGTGCACCCACGCAGGCCCGGTGCGCGGTGCCTGATGTGGGAAGGTCGCACGCACGGCCCTATCTTTGCTGAAATCGAAACGCGGAGGATTCACAATGGGTCTGTTGATCGACGGCGAATGGCACGACACTTGGTACGATACAGAAACAACAGGTGGCGCCTTCAAACGCAGTGCCGCTCAGTTTCGAAACTGGCTGACTGCGGATGGCAGCGCGGGGCCATCCGGCAGGGGCGGCTTCAAAGCAGAACCCGGTCGCTATCACCTATATGTCAGCCACGCCTGCCCCTGGGCGCACCGCACGCTGATTTTCCGCGAGTTGAAAGGCCTGAGCGATCTGATCTCAGTCTCGGTTGTGCATCCGGATATGCTGGACAAGGGCTGGACATTCGAAACGGATGACCACGGCGCGACCGGGGATACGCTTTATGGTTTCGATTTCGCGCACCAGATTTATACCAAGGCCGACCCCACTTATACGGGTCGTGTCACCGTACCGATCCTGTGGGACAAACAGCAGGAGACAATCGTTTCCAACGAAAGCTCGGAAATCATCCGCATGTTCAACTCGGCCTTTGATAGACTCACCGGCAGTACCGAGGATTACTGGCCCGAAACGCTGCGAAGTGAAATCGAAGAGGTCAACGCCCGCATCTACTCCGACGTCAATAACGGCGTCTACAAGTCGGGCTTTGCCACCACGCAAGAAGCTTACGACGTAGCCGTAACCCCGCTGTTCGACACGCTGGACTGGCTTGAAGAGCGCCTTTCCCGAAACCGCTATCTGATGGGCGACCGCCTGACAGAGGCCGATTGGCGTCTGTTCACCACCCTGATCCGCTTTGACCCGGTCTATCATCTGCACTTCAAGTGCAACCGTCGTCGGCTGGTCGATTACCCCAACCTATGGGCCTATACCCGCGAGCTCTACCAGTGGACGGGTGTCGCTGGGACAGTGAACATGAACCATATCGTGCGCCACTATCACTATAGCCACGACACGATTAACCCAAACCGGATCATCCCTGTGAACCCCGTTCTGGACTATCTGGAGCCACACGGGCGGAATCAGCGACCCGCCGCGTAATGTTCGACCATCGCCGCCAGATCCTCTGGCGGCGTTGCGCTTTGCACGTAAGCGCAGGCGTTGGGACTGTGGGCAAAAATTGACCCGTCCGAGAAGAAGGTGGTGTTGGTGACAAAGATCACCCGCGCATCGGGGCGGCGGTAGCTGGCGAAATCAGCCACAGCCAACGCGCTGCCGGTTTCCAGAACCAGATCGAGCACAATAATATCGAAGTCCTGACCATAAAGCGCCAGAATCGCGGCCTCTTGACCCGGCACCAGCGTGACTTCGGCGCCCTGCCGTTCAAGATGCCTTTTCCAAACCCGACCAAGGTCGGGGTTACTCTCAACAATCAAAACATTCATTCGCAACAACCTCGGCCCATGATTGAGTGTCTGGTGCCGTCCCCCGTAAATCGTGATCACGCTTATTCCTTAACAAAGTGTTAACGACATCGGTCGGCAGCTTCGAACGAGTAGATTTGCTTGTGTAAACGGCAAAAATCCGCTTGAAACAGCCTGAAACAAGCGATTCCGGCGAGAACCCCATGGCAGGCGATAACGATAACTTGAATCCACGCGCCGCGCGTGACCATGGCGGAGGGCTGGACGGGGCCATCGCCAGCTATGGCGGAACCCGCACGGAGTGGATGGACCTCTCCACCGGTATCAACCCGCACCCCTATGAGGTCTCAGACCTGACCCAATCAGACTGGACTGAACTGCCCGATCATGGCGCGTTTGAGCACCTGGCTGAGGCCGCGCGCCGGTTCTGGTCCGTCCCGGAAGGTGCCGCGATCCTGCCCGCGCCCGGCGCCTCGGCCGTGATCGCGCGCATTCCTGCGCTGGCAGAACAAGGCCGGGTACAGATCACGACGCCCACGTACAACGAACACGCCGCCGCCTTTGCTGCACAGGGTTGGACCGTTCAGCCCAATGGCCCGGTCGAGGCCCGCGTCTTCGTGCACCCGAACAACCCCGACGGTCGGATTTGGACCGAGGCGGACGCGAATGCCCCCCTGACCGTGATTGATGAGAGCTTTTGTGATGTCAGCCCCGAGGTATCGCTGATCCAACTGGCCGCCCGGCCCGGCTTGATCGTGCTGAAGAGCTTCGGAAAATTCTGGGGACTGGCCGGGCTACGGTTGGGCTTTGCCATCGGTCAGCCCGACCTGATCGCGCGGCTGAACGACCTGACCGGTCCATGGGCCGTGTCCGGCCCCGCACTGCGGATTGGAACACGCGCATTGCAGGACGTCGAATGGGCGAACGGCACCCGCCAACGGCTAGCCGCCGAGACCGCCCGTCTGGACGATCTGATGACCACCAAAGGCGCGACCCTTGTGGGCGGCACCACCCTTTTCCGCCTGTACGAAGTTGACAGCGCCGCCGTCTGGCAAGACCGCCTGGCCCGCGCCCATATCTGGAGCCGCATCTTCCCCTACTCCAAAACCTACCTGCGGCTTGGCCTGCCCCCCGCAGACGGTTGGAGCAGGTTGGAGGCCGCATTGTGAGCACAGCCTTCCTGCTGGTCTGCGCGATGTGTCTGGACGCCGCCTTGGGTGAGCCGGACTGGCTGTGGTCGCGGGTGAAACACCCGGCGGTGTTGATGGGCAACGTCATCGGCTGGCTGGATAGGCGTCTGAACCATGGGGCGCAGCGGCAGCTGAAAGGGGTCGGTGTGGTAGTCCTGCTGGTTTGCGGTGCGCTGATCCTCGGGCAACTGCTGGCCCTGTTGGGACCGGTGGTAGAGGTCATCCTCTGCGCCATCCTACTGGCCCAGAAATCTCTGGTGACCCATGTGCGGGATGTGGGCGACGGGTTGCGCGCCTCGCTTGCCGAAGGGCGCGCTAAGGTCGCCATGATTGTCTCACGCGACACGCGGGACATGTCCGAGGCGCAGGTGGCCCGGTCCGCAATCGAAAGCGCCGCAGAAAACCTCAGCGACGGGGTCATTGCGCCTGCCTTTTGGTTTCTGGTCGCCGGTTTGCCGGGCTTGCTGATCTACAAGGCGGTCAACACCGCAGACAGCATGATCGGTTACCGCACCGAAAAATATCGCGACTTCGGCTGGGCCGCCGCCCGTCTGGACGATGTGCTGAACCTGATCCCTGCCCGCCTGACCTGTGTGATGATCGTGGCGTTGTCGGGCCAATGGGCACGCTGGCCCGACATGGTGGCAGATGCGCGCCGCCATATCTCACCCAACGCCGGATGGCCTGAAGCCGCCATGGCCCGCGCCCTGAACGTCGCCCTTGCCGGCCCGCGCAGCTATGACGGGCAGATCCGCGATCTGGCGTGGGTCAACGGCGATGCTCCGCGCAAAATCGGTGCGCCAGAGGTTTTTCGCGCATGTGACATGCTATGGAAGGTCTGGGGGCTTGCGCTTGGCCTCGTGTCGGTGTGGGTTGGGCTCAGCTTTATTCTCTGACGGAGCCTCCATGCGCTTTCTCTCTGGCCTTGTTGCCGCCGCCCTGTTCGCCTCGCCCGCTCTGGCCCAATGCGGTGGCGGGTTCAATGCCTTCGTCAAAGGGCTAAAGGCCGAAGCCGTCCAGCAGGGCTTCGACAAATCCACCGTCAATGCGTTTTTCAAGGGCGTGCAGCAGGACGGAGCGGTTCTGAAAGCCGACCGCGCGCAGGGTGTGTTCCAGAAACCGTTCATAGATTTTTCACGCCATCTGATCTCACAAAACCGCATCGAGCGCGGGCAGGCCATGTCGCGCAAATACGACGCTGTGTTCGACCGGATCGAGGCCGAATACGGCGTCTCGCGCGGGGTTCTTCTGGCCTTCTGGGCGTTCGAGACCGACTACGGCGCGTTTCAGGGCGATTTTAACACCCGCAACGCGCTGGTGACCTTGGCGCATGACTGCCGCCGCCCCGAACTGTTCCGCCCGCAGATCTTCGCCGCGATTGAGCTGTACCAACAGGGCGATTTCGACCCAGCCCGCACCACCGGCGCCTGGGCAGGTGAGATCGGCATGGTTCAGATGCTGCCCCGTGATATTCTGGAAAACGGCGTCGATGGCGATGGCGATGGCAAGGTCTCGCTGAAAACCTCAGCGCCGGATGCGCTGATGTCGGGCGCCAAAATGCTGTCGCATCTGGGCTGGCAGCCCGGTCAGCCCTGGCTGCAAGAGGTCACGGTGCCCGCGCAAATGGACTGGTCGCTGTCCGGCCCCGGCAAACCGCGCCCGGTGTCCGAATGGCAGGCCATGGGCGTGCAAGCCCGCAACGGGTCGCTGGCCAACTTACCCGCCTCTCTGATCCTGCCGCAGGGGCACAACGGTCCGGCCTTTCTGGCCTATCCCAATTTCGACGTCTATTTCGAATGGAACCAGAGCTTTGTCTACGTCCTGACCGCCGCTTATTTTGGCACACGGCTTGAGGGTGCGCAGATTTACGACGCAGGCAATCCGGCACAGGGCTTGTCCGGCGGGCAGATGAAGCAGCTACAGACCAAACTGCAAGCACGCAGGCATGACGTTGGCAAAATCGATGGCATTCTTGGAGCTGGGACGCGTGCGGCAGTTCAGGCGGAGCAGGCGCGGTTGGGGCTTCCTGCAGATGCGTGGCCGACGGTGGAGTTGTTGGAGCGATTGTGATGCAATGTCGGTCTTGGAGCCCGAAGCGGTCGGTGCGAGACTGAAGATCTAGTGCCGCAGTATACTTCCGGTTTGATCCGCGAGCTTCCCAAAGAAATATGAGCAGCGGTTGAGCACAAAACAATTCACCGAGCAGAAGTGTCGCTGGCCTTCGGAAACTTGATATGAGAGCTAAAAGATATATCATTCGAACATCAATATATCCTGCTTGGTGAGAGCGTTTAATTGGCGTCCTTAGACTTCACATCTTCGTTTATTTACGACGAGGCCGGAAACAGCTCGAACTACAAGCAGGGCTCTTTTGACTCAACAGACGGAGTTCTCACCGATAGCAACGCAAACGATGTCTTCGAGTTCGGGGAGCCAATCCTTGAAAACGGAGTTACTATTGGCACTTTCAATGGCACGTTCACAAACGGCACTAGCACTTGGATAGTGGTAGAGACCATTCCAAGTACTGGGCCCAGTACGGGTCAATGGAAGGTTTTCACTCCTGAAGGAGTAGTGGACGTTCCGCCGGATACAATCAAGGAAGGTGACCTTGACCGGGGCGATTACATCATACCGTGCTTTGTATCGGGAACGCTTATTCAAACCGACACAAAAAAACGGCCAATTGAGGTTCTACAAGCAGGTGATTTGGTCCAAACAATGGATCACGGTTTTCAACCAATTCGATGGATCGGTTCGCGAAAACTCACTGCCGTTGATTTAAGGTTGAATCCAAAACTACGGCCGATTTGCATTCGAGCGGGCGCATTGGGCAAGAACGAACCGTCAAGAGATCTGGTGGTGTCCCCACAGCATCGCATGTTAATTTGTGGATGGCGGGCAGAACTCTTTTTCGGTCAGCAATGTGTTCTTGCAGCAGCAAAGCACCTTTTGAATTGCGATACGATCTATCAGTACCCCGCGACCGAAGTAGAATATTTTCACATATTGTTTGAAGAACACGAGATCATCTTAGCCGAAGATGCACTTTCGGAGAGTTTCCACCCTGGGCACTACTTGATCAATAGGCTGGAAAAGGACACACGGGGCGAGATTTTAGAGATTTTTCCGGAGTTGCTAAACAAAGTTGGAGATTACGGTCCGACAGCACGGCCATCGCTCAAGCGATTTGAGTGCACGCTATTACAAGCTGTGAGAAATCTAGAGTAGTAACTCTCAAGGAATCCAACTTTACAATTGTGACGCTAACTGTCTCAGCTGCAATCATAGCTCGATAATAATCTAATGTTGTGAAGGCGGAGACCCAGATTGCCGCCGGAGATCGTCAAGTTAAGCGGCCTCGGGCCACTCCCAAACTAGTCCCAGAGTTTGCCGTTTTATGCAGGGGGTTTTGGTAAGCATGGTCGGCTTTGTCCGCACAGCGGCCATTGGATGACACGAATAGCGGCGCACTTTCACTTCACTCCGGCCTGACCGGATAGCGATCCCCCTTCTCATCAATCAGGATCAACCTCTCCCCACTGCGCACATATAAATCACACCGGCTGAACCCGTTGCGATAGGCGATGCAGACGCTGCCATCCTCGGCGATGGAGTACGTGCCAAAGGCCGCGTCTCCGCTGGCGTAGGTATAGGAATAGGCGCCTCCGGCCGAGAAAGAAGCCTGGCCGTCATCGTAAAAGGTGAACGTCTGGCCCGCCAGAGCGTTCAGTTCCTCGGGGGACAGTGGCACATCTCCGGGTTTGGTAGGCCACTCGGTGGCGATGGCTGGGCTGGCGGTCAGCAGGGCGAGGATCAGAAATCGGGTCATGCGGCCAGCTTACCCTGTGGGGTCGCCAGATGGTCATAACGTTGCAGTGAGCGGTCAGGCGACCATCTGCTCGGCCTTTTTCAGGTCGACCGAGACCAGTTGACTGACGCCTTGCTCCTGCATGGTCACGCCGAACAGCCGGTCCATCCGCGCCATGGTCACCGCATGGTGGGTGATGATCAGGAACCGCGTGTCGGTCTGGCGGCACATCTCGTCCAGCAGGTCGCAGAAGCGGGTCACGTTGGCGTCGTCCAGCGGCGCGTCGACCTCGTCCAGCACACAGATCGGGGCCGGATTGGCGAGGAAGACGCCAAAGATCAGTGCGGTAGCAGTCAGGGTCTGTTCGCCGCCCGATAACAGACTGAGAGTCGAGAGTTTCTTGCCCGGCGGTTGGCACATGATCTCAAGCCCGGCGTCCAGCGGATCATCGCTTTCAACCATGACCAGATTGGCCTCACCACCACCAAACAGGTGTTTGAACAACATGGCGAAGTTCGAGTTCACCTGTTCGAACGCGGTCAGCAGACGCTCGCGCCCTTCGCGGTTGAGGCTGGCGATGCCGCTGCGCAGGGCTTTGATCGCCTCTTCCAGATCAGCCTTTTCAGAGTTCAGCGTGTCGAACTCTTCCTGAACTTCTTTACTGTCCTCTTCGGCCCTCAGGTTAACCGCGCCCATGGCGTCGCGCTGACGTTTGTGGCGATTCACTTCGGCCTCTAACGCATCTGCAGCGGGCATCTGATCCGGGTTCACGTCCAGTTGATTCAGCAACTGGTTCGGCGTCAGTTGCTGATCCTCGGCGATGCGCTCGGCCGCAGCGGTGACACTTTCCTTGGCCGCATCACACCGCGCCTCAGCCGCAGCCCGGGACTCACGCGCCTCGGAGGCCAGACGTTCCGCATCCCGCTCGGCCAACACGACCTCGCGCTGTTGGGTTTCGGCCTCGGACAGCTTGTCGGCTGCCTCGGCCCGACGGGTTTCGGCGGCCTCAATCAACTCGTTCAGCTCTTCCCGCGCCTCGGCAATCTCGGCAGGGGCAGCCATGGCCTCGGACAGCTCTTCTTCCGAGCTTTCCTTGCGTTCCGCCAATTCGGAAATCCGTTTCTCGGCCGTTTCCAGACGGTGCTTCCAGCCGCTGAGGTCTTTGGTCACCTCTTGCGTGCGGCGGGTCCGCGCCTCGCCCTCGCGGCGCAGCTCGTCATGGGTCGAGCGGTGGGTCAGCATGGTGATCCGCGCCGCCTCAACCGTCTGTTTGATATCCTCAACCTGCGCGCGGGCGCTGTCGAGGTCGCCCAGCCCATTCAGTGCTCCTTCGGCCTCACGCAGTTGCGCGCGGGCAGACATGGCGTCTTCCTTGTGGCGGTCGACGGCAAGGGTTAGGGTTTCCAGCTTGCCTTGCGCCAGATTTCGGTCCGCCTCGGCCCGGCTGAGCTGACGCGCGGTTTCGGCCATGCGCTGATCAGCAGCACGGCGAGCCTCACGCGCACGGCGGTCGGCTTCGGTCACGTCCGCCAGTTGCTGCGACAGTGCTTCGTGCGCCGCGCGGGCACCATCGGCCTGAGCCTCGGTCCGGGCCAGTTCCTGTTTCAGCGCTTCCAGTTTGTTGAGCTGTTCCAAACGCAGGGCCGCCGCACTGGGCGCATCCTCTGCCCAGGCACGGAACCCGTCCCAGCGCCATAGATCACCTGAGCGCGACACCAACCGCTGGCCAGGCTTCAACGACGCCTGCAAACGTCCGCCCTGATCTGCATCCACCAGACCGATCTGCGCGATGCGGCGGCTTAGCCGGTCCGGCCCTGAAACATGCAAGGCCAGCGGTTCGGCCCCGTCCGGCAACGGCTGATCGGCGTCGTAACCCGCAACCTGCACCCAGCCCGAGGGCCCATCGCCTTCGACCAGTGGCGCACGCAGATCGTCAGCCAGAGCAGCCCCAAGTGCCTTTTCATAGCCCGGAGCCACACGCAGCAGGTCCAGCACCTGCCCGCCTTCAGCGGTATCACGTTCAACCAGCTTGGACAGAGCCGTCGTTTCAGCCCGGATAGCACCCAGCTCACCCTCGGCCTCGGACCGCTGTGCGCGGGCTTCGGCTTCACGAGCCTGCGTGTCGTTGCGCAACTCATCGGCAGCGGCCAGCGCTTCTTCGGCTGCTTCGGCGGCTTCACGCGCCTCTTCCTCACCCTCTTGTGCCGTCTCGAATGCTTCACCGGCAAGGGTCAGCGCCTCGCGCGCCTCGTCCACGGCTCCACGCGCTTTTTCCTCTTCAGCCTCGGACCGTGCCAACGTCTTGCGGCTGTCCTCGACCAGACGTTGCGCCGACTGGTGACGGGCAACCAGACGCGCCATATCCTCGGTTTGCTGGGAGAGATGATCTTCACGGTCCTGAAGCACCGCAGCTGCTTCGCGAGCAATCTCGGCGGCCTCAGCAACCTTGTCATCGTGCCCCTCGGCAGCCTTTGCCAGCTCGCGCGCCTCCCACTCCAAACGCTCGATCATCTGGCCCGCGTCACGGTTAAGACCAGTCTCGCGTTCGATATCGTTGCCCAGTTGCTGAATCCGGTTGGTCAGCGTTTCGATGGTCTGGCGGGCGCGGGTTTCCTGATCCGACAGTTGGTCGCGTTGCACCTGCTGGCGTTGCAGGACGGCAGCCGCGATGGCCTCTTCCTCGCGCAGCGGTGGCAGCGTCTCTTCGATCTCGGCCCGCTTGGTGGCGGCAGCACGGGCTTCCGCCTCGGCGCGGGACGCTTCGGTGATGCGCTCACGCAGTTTTTCTTCTGCCTGCTGACGGGCCATGTCAGCCTCTTTCCAGCGGCGATAGAGCAGCATCCCTTCGGCCTGCCGCAATTGTTCACCAATCTCGCGGTAGCGCGCGGCCTGTCGGGCCTGACGCGCCAGCTGCGCCAGTTGCCCGCCCAACTGTTCTAAAACGTCATCCACACGGGTCAGGTTGGACTCGGTGCCCTTCAGCTTTAGCTCGGCTTCGTGACGGCGCTGATAAAGGCCCGAAATCCCGGCAGCTTCTTCCAGAATACGGCGACGGGCGCGGGGTTTGGCGTTGATCAGCTCGGCAATGCGGTTCTGCCCCACCAGCGCGGGCGAATGCGCCCCGGTCGAGGCGTCCGCGAACAGCATCTGCACATCGCGGGCGCGCACATCCTTGCCGTTGGTTTTATAAGCACTGCCCACGTCACGCGTGATACGCCGCACAATTTCCAGCTGATCCGAGTCATTGAACCCCGAGGGTGCCAACCGCTCCGAGTTGTCCATAGTCAGGACCACTTCGGCAAAATTGCGGGCGGGACGCGTGGCGGCCCCGGCAAAGATCACATCCTCCATCGCTCCGCCCCTCATGGATTTGGGGCGGTTTTCACCCATCACCCAGCGCAAGGCTTCCAGAAGATTGGACTTGCCGCAGCCATTCGGCCCCACCACACCGGTCAACCCGTCCGCGATGATCAGATCGGTCGGATCGACAAAGCTTTTGAAGCCGGTGAGTTTGAGTTTGCTGAAGCGCAAAGGCAATAAGTCCCGTGATTCCTATATCTGGAAGTCTGCGCAACGGATTGGGGTCGAGTCAACGGAGTTGCGCAGGATATGGGACATCAACCCGACTTATCCACAACATCTTGCCGAAATGCGCAGAAATACGCGTATCTCAGTAGGGAGTGCACTCAAAAACCTGATAGCCGTTCCCGTTGTCGATGTTCTCATAGATGCCGTAGTCGATGCATTCGTAGTTTGGGGTCGATACCGCGGTCAGCAGCAACCGCTCCCCCGCCTCGCGGTCACAACCCAGCACACCAACGGTCACCGCCGCATCGCCCAGCACATCCAGAATCGGACAGCCCGAAACCTGCGCCATGGCCAGCCCGGCGCGGTCGCGGATAGGCCCCAGACGCGGGGCGTATTGGATGTTAACCCGCACCGCCTCGGCCAGTTCCCCACGCACGCGCACATCAAAAACGCTGCCATTCACCGAGATACGGGTGGCAGGCACATCGCGAAAGTATGGCGTGCCGGCCGAACAGGCGGCCAGCACGAGGAGGGACAGATACCGGATCATGCACCCATACCTGCCGCAATATGGTTAACAGAACCTTTCCCGGATCAGGCGCGCAGAACGTCCCCCAGCCGACGGATACCCTGGCGGATCGTATCCTCATCCGAGTTCGAGAAACTCAGCCGGATCGTGTTGGCCCCGGACCCGTCCGGAAAAAAAGCCTGACCGGGGACAAAGGCCACCTTTACCGTCTCAAGTGCACGCGCCAGCAGGTCGGCCCCGACCATGCCTTTGGGTAGCGTCACCCAGATGAACATGCCCCCCTCGGGCCTGGTCCACTCGACCCCGTCCGGCATGTGCTGTTGCAACGCCTCCAGCATTGCGTCGCGACGCGCACCATAGACCCGGCGCAACATCGGGATATGCGTGTCAAAACTGGCCCGTGCCACATCGTTGATGGCCATCTGATTGATTGTTGCCGAATGCAGATCGGCCGCCTGTTTCATCAGCACCAGCTGCGAGATCACCGGTTTAGCCGCCACGACCCACCCGACACGCAGTCCCGGAGACAGCGTTTTCGAGAAACTACCGCAATAGATCGTCCGGCAGTTTTCAATCGACCCCTTGCGCGCCAATTCCAGTGCCAGAACCGGGGGGATCGCCTCTCCGTCATAGCGCAGGGCTTGATAGGCACCGTCCTCGATGATCGCGCAGTTCAGGTCTTCGGCCAAATCCAGCAGGTTTTCGCGCCCCCGCAAGTCAACGGTCTCTCCGGTCGGGTTGGCGAAGTCCGGCGAGAGATAGGCAAACTTCACCGCCCCCTCACCCGCCGCCGCCTTGTATTCCGCAGCGCCGCGGTTGCCGTTGATGCCGAGTCGATCAAAACGCGGCTCGTACGCGTTGAACGCCGCCAATGCGCCCAGATAGGTGGGCCAGCCAACCAGCGCGGTATCACCTGGCGACAGGTACAGCTTGCCCAGATAGTCCAGCGCCTGTTGCGAGCCGGAGGTTATCAGGATGTTGTCCAGCCCACATCCGATACCGATCTGACGCATGTGACCGACCAGCCATTCGCGCAGCGGCACATAGCCTTCGCTGACGGAATATTGTAGCGCCTGCGCCCGACTCTCTTGTCCCAACGCATTCTGAAACGCCATTGCAAAGCCATCCGCCGGGAACAGCGCCGGGTCGGGAATGCCGCCGGCAAAGGAAATGATCCCCGGCTGATCTAACAGTTTGAGCAATTCGCGAATCTCAGACGCCTTCATCCGGGACGCCCGCGTGGCAAAAAGGTCTTTCGTCGACATGGGTCTCCTCCTTTATGCCGGGCAGATTAGGCGTCACGCCATTAATGTCAATAGTTCTGACCTATTGTTGCAAAACAGGTGATCCGGTGTTCTTGAACCAACCCCGAATACGTGGTCATATGATTTGACCAATTTCCGGAACGCCCCATGCCCTTTCAGAAAATCCAGCCCGAAAAGCTGTCTATCGCGGTAGTAAAACAGATCGAGATGCTGATCCTGAGAGGCATCTTACGGCCCGGCGAACGGCTTCCAGCGGAACGTGAGCTGGCCGAGCGGCTGGGCGTATCGCGGCCCTCGCTGCGCGAAGCAATTTCGAACCTTCAGGATCAGGGGCTGCTGACTGCCAAAGCAGGGTCCGGCATCTATGTGGCTGAGGTTCTGGGATCGGCATTTTCCCCTGCCTTGGTCCGTTTGTTCGGCAGCCATGAAGAGGCCGTGTTCGATTACCTTTCGTTCCGAAAAGACCTGGAAGGTCTGGCGGCTGAACGCGCTGCGCGGCTGGGATCGGACAGCGATCTAAAGGTCGTGCAGGCGATCTTCGACAAGATGCAGGCTGCCCATGGGCGCAACGCCTCCGAGGATGAGGCTCAGCTGGACGCCCAGTTCCACATGGCCATCATCGAGGCCAGCCATAACGTGGTGATGCTGCACATGATGCGGTCGATGTATGAACTGTTGCAACAGGGCGTGTTCTATAACCGCCAGATCATGTTCCAGCAGCAAACCACACGCGGGGCCATTCTGGACCAGCACCGCGCCATCAACACCGCTCTGCAAGCCCGCGACCCCGAGGGTGCACGGGATGCGATTCACAAGCATCTCAGCTTTGTTCAGCGGTGCATGGAAGACCACCAGAAAGCCCAACGCAACAAAGCCATCGCGCAGCAACGGCTGCAGCACGAGACAGGTCAGACCTGATGTTCATCGGGCATTTACCGGGGGCCTACCTTGTCTTTCGAGCCGCCACGCTGAATGTCGGGAAAACGGTCTTTGCTGCGGCAATGCTCGGCGCGATAGCGCCGGATCTGGACATGCTTTGGTTCTATCTGATCGACGACCGGGCCTATCACCACCACGCTTACCTCACGCATCGACCGGCATTGTGGGCTGGTATCCTATTGCTGGGATTGATCACCGGGCTGCGCTGGCCACAGACGGGGCGCGTCGTGGCGTTCTTTGGGGCCGGAGGTCTGGTCCATATGGTGCTGGATTCCATTGTGGGGAAAATCATCTGGCTTTGGCCGTTTTCGGATTTTTCCCACCCGCTCGTGACCGTCGAGGCCACGCACTCGCACTGGATACTCTCCTTTCTCAACCATTGGACCTTCATGGTTGAGATCGGGATCACCGTGCTGGCTGCAATCGTGTTTTTCTCTGGCAGAAACAGGTCAGCCCACACCGGCTAAGGCCCACTTGGGACTATCGGCACAACCTGCGTGCTGTTCAGGCAAAACCCCAGCCCTAAAAATGGCAAACCCGGCAGAAGTCTGCCGGGTCGCTCAAAGTTTATACTTCGTCAGGCTTAGTGGAGTTTTGCGTCCACGTCAGCAATCGCCGAGTCGATCAGCTTGTTCGCCTGCGTCGCTGTCATCTGCTTGGCCAGAACCGCGTTTGCTGCAGAAACAGCTACGGTGATGGCCTGATCGCGGACTTCCTTCACTGCCGACGCTTCCGCCGATGCGATCTGATCCTGCGCAGCGGCCAGACGGCGTGCGATGGATTTCTCCAGATCTGCTTTGGCCTGCTCAGCAGCCAGAGCGGCATCGTCTTTCGCAGCAGCCACGATGGCATCTGCCTGCGTCTGCACTTCACGCTGCTTACGCTCGTATGAGGCCAGCAGGCTGCGCGCTTCTTCGTGCAGAGCGCGAGCTTCGTCCAGTTCGGACTTGATGCCAGCAGCACGGTTGTCCAGCGCGCCACCGATCAGACCGGGGACCTTGAAGTAGAACAGGACCGCGATGAAAACGATGAAGCCCAAAAGGACGACAAAGTCAGTATTGCCAAGCGAGAAGAACGGGCCGCTTGCAGCAAATGCCGGGCTGGCTGCGCCGACGGTCAGGATAAGAGCAAGAGTGTTCCGCATGTCACTTATCCTTTCATCTGCGCGTCAACGGCACCGTCGATGGCTTTGGCATCCGCCTCGCCGCCCAGTGCAGTAACCAGTTCAGCCGCCGTGTCCTTGGCAACCACTTGAATGCTTTCCAGCGCACCAGCACGGATTTCGGCAATTGCCTTTTCCGATTCAGCCGCCTTTGCAGCGATTTCCGCGTCCGCCTTGGCAATCGCGTCATCCAGACCAGCCTGGATTTCAGCACGGGCTTCGGCAGCGATACGCTGCGCTTCGGCACGGGCATCGGCCAGCGCCTTGTTGTAGGCCTCTTCGGCCTCGACCGCCTTGGCCTTTAGATCTTCGGCCGCAGCCAGGTCATTTGTAATGGTCCCCTGACGTTCAGCCAGGATTGCCGCGATGCGGGGCAGAGCCACGCGAGACAGGACCAGAAAGATGACGACCAGCGTGATGACCAGCCAGAAAATCTGGTTGGGGAACCAATCGAAGCAGAGCTGCGGCATCCCGATGGCAGAGCCATGCGAGTCGACGCACGCGCCTACTACTTCTTCGCTAATGGGTTCAGTCGCCATGATGTCCTCCGTCGGAACGTTGTCTTTACAACAGGTGGGCCGCTATGGCTTGGACCCACCTGCGCGTAAGGATCAGGTTCCGCAGATTAGACGGCGAACATCAGCAGCAGCGAGACCAGGAATGCGAAGATGCCCAGCGCTTCTGCGAATGCGATACCGATGAAGAGGGTTGCGGTCTGCGAAGCAGCCGCCGAAGGGTTGCGCAAGGCGCCGGCCAGGAAGTTGCCTGCTACGTTGCCCACCCCGATTGCGGCTGCGCCGGAACCGATTGCTGCCAGGCCTGCGCCGATGTGTGCGAGATCGCCTTCCATGATGTATCTCCTTACGAATTGGAAGTTTCGATGTTGGGGTATCGGACCTTAGTGCGAAGGATGCAGCGCATCTTTCAGATAAACACAGGTCAGAATGGTGAATACGTAGGCCTGGATAAAGGCCACCAGGACCTCAAGACCGTACATTGCGGTGATCGCCAGAACGGACACGGGCGAGATCACGGCGACCGCAGCGAAGCCTGCGAAAACCTTGATAACCGCGTGGCCAGCCATGACGTTACCGGCAAGACGAATGGAGTGGCTGACGGGACGTACGAAGTACGAGATCAGCTCGATAATCGCCAGGATCGGGCGCAACGCCAGAGGCGCGCTGGACACCCAGAACAGACCCAGGAACGCGGCACCGTTCTTGACGAAACCCAGAATGGTCACAGTCAGGAACACTGCCAGCGCCAACGGGATGGTGACCGCAAAGTGCGACGTGGTGGTGAACGACGTCGGGATCAGGCCCAGGAAGTTCGCGCTGACGATGAACATGAACAGGGTCATGACATAGGGGAAGAACTTGACGCCGTCCTTGCCGCAGATGTCTTCCAGCATCTTGTAGATAAAGCCGTAGGTCAGTTCCGCGACCGACTGCATCCGGCTGGGTACGATCGCGCGCTTGGACGTGGGCAGAATCAGCAGAGCAGCCACAGCCAGCACCGCGAAGAACAGCCACAGGGTCACGTTGGTAACCGTGAACATTCCCACTGCACCGTCGCCGAACAACGGCTTGACGATGAACTGGTCCATCGGGTGGAATACCAGGCTGCTGCCTTCTGCTGCGGTGGTCTCAGTTGCCACGTTCAGTCCCTCTCGTCCTTCTCGGCAGCCGTCGCTGCCGTTTGTTTCTCTTGAGCCTCTTTCGCGCTTCGGAGCATAACCTTCACGCCCGCGACAAGGCCCAGCAATGTGAACAGCACCAGAAAGATCGGGATCGTCCCGAGCAGGCTGTCCAGCCCGTATCCGATGCCAAATCCGATCCCAAGACCGGATACCATTTCGATGACCATCCTCCAGGCAAGCTCGCCACCCGAGACGTCAGCGTCTGCGCGGGGCTTCGGCTCTTTGGCCTTTTTCGCCGCCTCGATCTTGGCCTCCAGCTGCGCCATACGCTGCTTTTGGTCGTCATCGGTCACGGGCGTTTCCCTCGTACAGTCTTGGGCATGGTGCTAAGGGGCGACGGGCGCAGAGTCAACGGCGTTGAGCGCTCGAATTGCCGCATGTTAATGCATTGTTATTTATATATTTTTCTCCAACGGAGATGCGGAAATGCAGCGCCTCGCCCCTTCGCCACAGTTCAAATGCATTGAATCTGCATATTCAACCAAATGGTTGACCAAACCCGGGCGCTGTGGTTCAGCGGAAGCATGTCCAATGATCTCGACACTGTATTCGCGGCCCTTGCCGACCCCACCCGCCGCGCCATTCTGGCGATGCTGCTTGAGGATGACATGGCCGTTACCGATGTGGCCGAGCCGTTTGAGATGTCGCTTGCCGCGATCTCGAAACATCTGGTCATCCTGACCAAGGCCGGGCTGATCAGTCAGGAAAAGCGAGGCCGGGTAAAATGGTGCAAGCTCGAACCCGATGCCCTACGTGCAGCGTCGGTTTGGATGCAGGGGTTCGGGCAGTTCGAACCGATCAATCTGGATGCGTTCGAGCGGTTTTTGGAAGTTGAACTGCCCGCCGCTGAAGACTAAAGGCCTGTTTCACCGCACGACGAGGACCGAGACCTTGGCGTGTTTGGCCAGGTACCCCGCATGGCTTGAAAAGATATAGTCGGTGATCCGCGGTGCGTGGGTGCCCACAACGATCAGGTCGGCGCCGATCTCCTCGGCGGTGCGTGTCAGGTCACCATCGACCTCGACCGCAACATCGACCGAGTGGATATTTCGGCTGTCCACTTGGGCACCACTGTCCGTTGCCACTTGTTCCGCGAAGGCGGTCAACATCTGATTGGTTGTCGCGTCAGTCTGCACCGGATCCCCGGGTTGCGTGCCGGTCACGCTGACAACCGTGATCCTGGCCCCCTGCCATTTGGCAATCTGCGTGGCGACCTCCTGCGCTTTTCGGACCTCGGGCGGCAAATGCAGATCGACGGGGAGCATAATGTGGTTGAACATGGTGCTTTCCTCCTTGCCCCTAGGGTAATTGGGAGAAAATGTTAACGCATTGACCTGCCTCAAGCATAGGCTGACAGAAAGACCTCTTACACGCCACTTTTGGAAAGGATGGCCATCGTCATTCAGGAAGGGGGGTCGCAGTACGGTGCTGATCTTCCGTTTTCAACAGCAGCACAAGCGCGACGACGGTCAGGATCGCCCCTACGACAACCAACAGCGGAGGCGGCGTCTGCCCCAACGCGATTTCCCACAGGATCACCCAGCTGGGCGTCAGGTAGGTATAGGCCATCACTTTGGCCGAGGGCAGCCGCAGCGTGGCGAACTGCACCAGAACAAAGCTGACTGCAGTGGCAAAGATCGAGACATAAAGCAGCCCCACCCAGACGATCAGTGGCAGGTTGACCCAATCGGTCGCCCGAATGTCGGACCAGCCGTAAAGCGTCAGCAGAACGCAGCCCGCGACCAGAGTGCCAAAGGTGAACACCACCGCCGGTTCGCCCCGGTTCAGCTTGCGCACCATCGGCGTATAGATCGCGTGCGCAACACAGCCCCACAAATAGATGATCTCACCACCGCCGATCTGGAACGCGGTGAAGGCCTGCCAGTCCGCGCGGAAAATGACCCAGAGCGCCCCCACGGCTCCCACGGTCAGGGCAAAGGCCATCCGGGACGTCGTGACCTGCCGCAGCAACACCCAGCCCGCCACCGCGGACATCACCGGGGTTAGCGTGAACACGGCGGCGGCACTGACCGGAGGTGCGGTCTTCAGGCCATGGAACATCAGAACGAAGTAGGTGGCAAACAACCCGCCCAGAACCAGATAGCGCCATGGGGCCTGCGCCGCGCTGCGCGGCAGGCCGGTGGTCAAAAGCGCCGCAAGCCCGATCACAACCGCAGCGATTAGAAAGCGGGCCGCCGTGATCGCCTCGGGCGCGATTTGATTGGCGACCAACGAGCCCAGCGAAAAGCTGCCCGCCACCAGGGCCGAGAACACAAGCATGGCCAAGTGACCCTGTGCCTGAGGGCTCACGCCAGCCAGCCTTTGGATTGTTCTTTCAGGTAGGTCAAAAAACTTTGAACCTTGGTCGTGCGATGCAGGTCCACATGAGTCACCAGCCAAAGATTCCCGAACCATTCCGGCAGCGGGTCGATCACCTCGATCAGATTGGAGTCCCGGCTTGCCTCCCATCGGGCCATGAACCCGATCCCGGCACCGGACAGAACCGCCTCGCGGATGCAGAAATTGTTAGTGCAGCGAAAGGTGATGTTTTCCGCCGGAACTGTCGCGCGCAGCCACCGGGAAAACGGCGCGCGACTGTTTTCGTCGTCCGTGCTGACAAATTGGTGGTTAGAGAAATCCTCAACACCCGCGGGCTTCCCATTTCGATCCACGTAATCCTTGCTGGCAAACAAGCCGACCTCTTGCGTGATAAAGGGCTGCACCACGTTGTCCGGCTGATCCGGGGCCGACCCCGCGCGAATAGCGACGTGTGCTTCTCCGTATTCCAAACGGAAAAGGCGGTCTCCGGTCAGGTAGCGCACGATCAGGCCTGGATGCAGCCGCTGAAACTCGCTGAGCACGGGCACCACCAGCGGCGCCAGTGAGGACAGAGATGTCACGACGAGCTCACCCGAGACGTCATCGCCACGCCCCTTCATCCGGCCGACCAGTTGGTTGAACTGATCCTCGGTCGCCTGTGCCACGCGCAGCAGGTCATCTCCGGCCTCGGTGGGCGTATAGCCGCGCGCATGCCGCTGGAACAGTTTGGTCCCCAACCGGGCCTCAATTGCATCGATGTGCCGGATCACGGTCGCATGGTGTACGCCCAGCACCTCGGCCGCACCACTGACGGTACCCATGCGGGCCACCTGATAGGCGGTTCTCACTTCGTCCCAATTGTCCACGGCGCCACCTTACTGTGCAAATTCCAACATCAACTGTTGATGTATCCGAGTTTTGTTCACGTACGCAACATCCATATTGGGACCAGACGAGAAATCCCTATCTACAAGGACCCAGTGAAATGACCAAAACTATCCTGCATATCGACGCCTCGGCCCGCCGCGAAGGCTCTGCCACCCGTGATTTGTCCGACCGCATCGTCAAGCATCTGGGCGCCGGGCGCATCATCCGCCGCGATCTGGCCAGCCCCCTGCCCCTGCTGACCGAAGACTGGATCACTGCTAACTTCACCCCCGCCGATCAGCGTGACGAGACCCAGCGCGATCAGCTGGCGCTGTCGGATACGCTGGTGAACGAACTGCAAGAGGCCGACACCATCGTCGTTGGCCTGCCGATCTACAACTTCTCGGTGCCTGCAGCGTTCAAAGCCTGGATCGATCTGGTGGCCCGCGCCGGCCTGACCTTTAGCTACACCGAAAACGGCCCAAAGGGATTGTTGGAAGGCAAACGCGCGGTTCTGGCCATTGCGTCGGGTGGTGTCCCCGTCGGGTCCGAGGTCGATTTCGCCACCAACTATGCCAAACATGTGCTTGGCTTTATCGGCATTCACGATGTGGACGTTGTTGCCGCCGACCAGATGGCTCTGGATGCCGAAACCACACTGGCCAAGGCACAGAAAGCCGTTCTGGAACTGGCAGCCTGATCAACTGCACCTTTAGAAGCCTGCGCGCCCAGCCTGCTTTTGCAACTGTTGGGCGCACTTATTATATGGTCTTGGATCAGGGCAGCCAGGCCACCTCACACCCGACCCGGTCAAAGAACGCCATCAGATCAGCGCGCGTCATCGCTACGGTGCGGTCATTGACCAGCGGGTGCATGTAGATGACATCGGCCTGCTGCGTCGCACCATCCATTAAGAACCGCACATCGTTCTGCACCCCGTTGATCATCGCCAGCGGGCTGACCGCTCCGGGCCGTATACCGAGGTTTTGCAACAACCGGTCTGCCGAACCGAAGGACAGGTTGCCCACACCTAGCTCTGCGCCCAGCGCCTTGAGGTCAATCTCGCGGCTTTGTTCCAGCGTCACCAGATAGTTCCGCTTTTTCTTGTCGCGTAGGTACAGGTTCTTCAGGCGCAGGGCGTTTTCGCCCGGAACCATGAATTGATCCTCAACCGACTTCGAATCTTCGACCGTGCGCAGCGGCACATGGGTATGTAGACGATAGGTCAGCCCCCAATCGTCCAATTGCGCCAGCAGCGCGTCCGAGCTAAGCGGTAGTGAGTCCTGAAAAGCGGATGATGCGTCCATGAGAACCTCCTGTTTGGCGCGCTCATTGCGCAACACGCGGACGAATTCAAGCCACGACAGTGCCAGAATTCAGTGTTAGCGTGCCGCAATGAAAGTAACGCGAAACACCCCAGATCAATTGATCCTGTCCAACACGCCATGGTTCATCGGCATCACGCTGGTGCTCTTTATCCTCTGTTTTGTTGGGGCTGGTTTGTTCATGGCCAGCGAGGGTGGTGAGGGCATATTGTTCGGCATCTTCTTTGCGGTCTTCGGCGGGGGGATGGGCTTTGGCGCATTCTGCGTCTTTGTGCGCCGGGTTCAGGTCATATTGGACCGCAACAGCAATAGCATCTTGATCCGTCGCCAATCCATCTTTGGATATGACACTGTAGAACATGAGCTGTCGAACCTGTCCCATGCCGAGGTGGAAACCACCACCTCAAGCCGCGACAGGACCACGTCCAAAATGCATCGTCCCGTTTTGATTCTGGAAAAGGGAATGAGCGCTGGGCGCCACCCGATTGTCGAAGCCTATGTCAGCGGGCACGGGGCGCAGCGGCTGGTGGATGCTGTCAATGACTGGCTTCCGGCGCTCAAGGTTGACTCTGACAGTCAATCCGCCTAAAGCCCCATCCAAACATCCGGAAGAGACGATCCTTCCGGTCCCTTGAGTCGTTCAGGGATCGCCCCCCACCAGCGAGTTTCGCCCGTGGGGGCAATTGTGTATTTAACCGGTGTTTCCTACCTAGGAAGTGCCATCAGATAACCGGCTAAGGAGGCCGAAGGCATGTTTGAAAATCTATCCGAACGCCTTTCTGGCGTCTTTGATCGGCTGACCAAACAAGGTGCTCTGTCCGAAGAAGACGTCAAAACCGCCCTTCGTGAGGTCCGGGTTGCGCTGCTTGAGGCCGACGTCTCGCTGCCGGTTGCCCGTGAATTCGTCAAGAAAGTACAGGAACAGGCAACCGGTCAGGCGGTGACCAAGTCGATTACTCCGGGTCAGCAGGTCGTCAAGATCGTGCATGACGCGCTGGTCGATACCCTGCGCGGCGAGGAAGACCCCGGCAAGCTGAAGATCGACAACCCGCCCGCCCCGATCCTTATGGTCGGCCTGCAGGGTTCGGGTAAGACCACCACCACCGGTAAACTCGCCAAACGCCTGAAAGAGAAAGAGGGCAAAAAGGTCCTGATGGCCTCGCTGGACGTCTATCGCCCGGCGGCGATGGATCAGCTGGCCGTTCTGGGCACGCAGGTCGGCGTTGACACCCTGCCGATCGTTCCCGGCCAGAAACCGGTCGATATCGCCAAACGCGCCAAGCAGCAGGCAACGCTGGGTGGCTACGACGTCTACATGCTCGACACAGCGGGCCGTCTGCATATCGACGAAGTCCTGATGGACGAAGTCGAGCAGGTTCGCAACGCGGTCGATCCGCGTGAAACCCTGCTGGTGGTCGACGGCCTGACCGGTCAGGTCGCAGTTGAGGTCGCCGAGGAGTTTGACGCCAAAGTTGGCATTTCGGGCGTGGTTCTAACCCGGATGGACGGTGACGGGCGCGGTGGTGCGGCGCTGTCGATGCGCGCGGTCACCGGCAAGCCGATCCGTTTTGTCGGTCTGGGCGAAAAGATGGACGCGCTTGAGACCTTCGAGCCGGACCGGATCGCCGGTCGTATTCTGGGTATGGGCGACATCGTTGCTCTGGTCGAAAAGGCCCAGGAAACGATGGAGATGGAACAGACCGAGCGCATGATGAAGCGCATGGTCAAAGGTCAGTTCAACATGAATGACCTGAAAATGCAGCTGGAGCAGATGATCCAGATGGGCGGCATGCAGGGCATGATGGGCATGATGCCGGGCATGAACAAAATGGCCAAGCAAATGGATCAGGCCGGTCTGGATGACAAGATCCTGCGCCAGCAGATCGCCATGATCCAATCCATGACCAAACGCGAACGCGCCAACCCGCAATTGCTGCAGGCCAGCCGCAAGAAACGGATTGCAGCCGGTTCAGGGATGGAGGTCAGCGACCTCAACAAGCTGCTCAAGATGCACCGGCAGATGTCGGACATGATGAAAAAGATGGGCAAGATGGGCAAAGGCAAGATGCTGAAGCAGGCCATGAAAGGCATGTTTGGCAAAGGCGGCCCCTCGCCCGAAGAAATGGCTGCAGGCATGGACCCAAAAGCGCTGGAACAGGCGGCGAAGGCGATGGGTGGCAAGATGCCCGGTATGCCTGGCATGGGCGGTGGCATGGCCCTGCCTCCGGGGCTCAGTGGGTTTGGCAAGAAGAAATAAATGAACGCCATCGCCCAACATATCCCCCGGCTTGAGACCGAGCGCCTGATCCTGCGTGCGCCATCCGAGGCCGATCTGGACGCGGACAGCGCCTTCTTCGCAAGCGATGCTGCGAAATATGTCGGCGGGCCTCTGCGTCGGGATGAAGTGTGGCGGGTGATTGCCCTGCATTTTGGTCATTGGGCTCTGCGTGGCTATGGATATTGGAGTGTCGATGAAAAAGACACCGGCGCCTATGTCGGTCGGATCGGCCTGTGGTTCCCCGAAGGTTGGCCGGAGCCTGAAGTGGGTTGGACTCTGATGACACATGCCACCGGCAAGGGATACGCGACCGAGGCCGCTTTGGCCGCGCGCGCCCATGCCTACGACGTGCTGGGCTGGGAAACGGCCATTTCGCTGATCGACCCGGAAAACCACGCCAGCAAGGCCGTGGCCAAACGGATGGGCGCTTCATTTGATTACCACTACGAACACCCGAAATTCGGCACCACCGAGACTTGGCGGCATCCTGCTCCAGCGGATCTGGTGAATGGCGGCATGGAGGCCTACGCATGACCAACCCCGTGACGCGGGCTGCCGCGCTATTGAAAGAGCACCGCGAAAGCATCGACCGGCTGGACGCGATCCTTGTCTACACGCTGGGCGAGCGGTTCAAGCACACTCAGGCCGTTGGCAAGCTCAAGGCTGAACACGAACTTCCCCCGTCCGATCCCTCGCGCGAGGCTGCGCAGATCGCTCGGCTAGAAGACCTGGCGAAACAGGCCGATCTGGACCCCGACTTCGCCAAGGCTTTTCTGAATTTCATCATTCAGGAAGTCATCCGACACCACCGGAAACATCAAGAGTGAAACTCCGGTTCAACAAACACCAGAACTAACCGGTTTTACGCCGGACACGCCATTCAAAGGAGATACCACCATGGCAATGAAAATTCGTCTCGCCCGCGGCGGCTCGAAAAAACGTCCCTTCTACCGCATTGTGGCTGCTGACAGCCGTATGCCCCGCGACGGCCGTTTCATCGAGAAACTGGGCACCTACAACCCGCTGCTGCCGAAAGACAGCGAAGAGCGCGTGAAAATGAACATGGAGCGCGTTCAGTACTGGCTGGATCAGGGTGCACAGCCCACCGACCGTATCGCACGTATGCTGGAAGCTGCTGGCGCGAAGGACAAAGCCGAGCGTAACAACCCCAACAAGGGTACTCCGGGCAAGAAAGCTCAAGAGCGCGCGGAAGAAAAAGCTGCAAAGGCCGCTGAAGCTGCCGAAGCTGCTGCTGCACCGGCTGAAGAAGCGGCTGCAGAAGAATAAGCAGGCGGGCGCGTGCAGGATCAGACTTTCACCGACGATTTTCGCACGCAGTTCGACCTGTTGATGCGGCTCCGGCGCGACGTGCGCCGGTTCCGCACCGACGCGATAGACGAGGCAGTGCTGAAGCGCTGCCTCGACGCGTTTCGGCTGGCTCCCTCGGTGGGGCTTAGCGAACCTTGGCGCGTGATCCGCGTCGAAAGCGAGGCCGCACGGGCGGCGGCGCTGAAGAATTTCCAAACCGCAAATGCCAAAGCCCTGGCTGGATATTCCGGTGAGAAGGCGCAGCTTTACAGCGGTCTTAAACTGTCGGGGATGCAAGAGGCACCGGTGCAACTGGCTGTGTTCTGCGACGATGCCACCGACAAGGGCCAAGGTCTGGGTGCAGGCACGATGCCCGAGATGCGGCGTTATTCAGTGGTTTCGGCCATCACGTTGTTCTGGCTGGCTTTGCGCGCGCAGGGGCTGGGTTTGGGCTGGGTATCCATTCTTGATCCGGACCAGATGGCCCGCGATCTGGACGTGTCCGAGAACTGGCGCCTGATCGGCTATTTTTGCGTTGGCTGGCCCGAGGAACTGTCCGATACACCCGAACTGGAACGCGTCGGCTGGGAATGCCGCGACGACACTCTGCCGGTTGAGGTGCGATAGACAAATGTTCGCGCTTATACGACTTCCCATCCTGTTGATGATCGCCTTTATTGTGGGGGTGTTCTTTGAGCGCTCGAACCAACGAGAGGCCTGTGCCGCGCATGGCGACTGGCAAGACGGGCTATGTGTGACGGATGGGCCAAATGAGTGATCTTATCTGCGTCGGCAGCATTGCGGGATCGTATGGCGTACGCGGTGAGGTGCGGCTGAAAAGCTATTGCGCCATTCCTGAGGATATCGAAACCTACTCCCCTCTGACCGATGAGGCGGGCAAAGAACGGTATCCGCTGGTCCTGACACGATCCATAAAGAACGGTTTTGCGGCGCGACTGGGCGGCGTTGAAACCAAAGAGGACGCCGATGCATTGAAGGGCCTGCGCCTGTTCGCGCGTCGCGATCAGTTGCCATCACTGCCCGATGACGAGTTTTATCATACCGACCTGATCGGGCTTGAAGTCTATGACACCGGCGGAACCCTGCTGGGACGAATCAAATCGGTACAGAACCATGGCGCAGCCGACCTGCTTGAACTGCACGGACCGGGCTTGAAAGCCACCGTTTTGCTGCCCTTCACTCTGGAAGCAGTACCGACGGTGGATCTGGACAAAGGCCGTATTGTCGCCGACCCACCTGAAGGGCTGATCTGATGCGCCGCGTCTTGCTGCATCTGGGTCTGCACAAGACGGGCACTACCGCGGCGCAATCGTTTTTGTTTGAAAACAGAGAACTGATCTGGCCACATTTCGCGCTGGTTCTGCCCTATCGCACCCGCAAGTCAGGCCTGTCACGCGCGGCCACCAACCATTCCGTCTATGGGACCTTAGGAACCCTGTCCGAATTCAGTACGCAAGTGACCGACTTTCTGGCCACGCTCGAATTCGGCGACAAACGCGGCCTGATCGTCAGCGAAGAAAACTTTGCAGGTCTACGCCCCAGTCGAAACATCGAACAAGGCTATGCAGCGACCCCGGAACTTGCCGCCTGTCTGGTGGATGCGGTCCGCCATCGTTTTTCCGGGCAAGAGGTCGAGATCACGGTCTACCTGTCCCTTCGGCAACGTGGCGGCTGGCTGCGCAGCCTTTGGGCGCATGATTTGGAACGCATGCGTCAGGTCTATGATTTCGAGACCTTCCAAGACCACCTGGAAAAGGTCGCGCCTTTGCAGGATACGGTGGAGCAAATTAAGAACAGGCTGCATTCGGTCACGGTCACGACAGAGTGGCTTGAGGAATTGCAGCTACGCCGCTATGGACCCGGCACCCCGTTTGCCGAGTATCTGGATTTGCCGCGCGACAAGGCCAAGCTTCTGGTGCCGCCGTCAAAGGTCAACAACCGCCTGCCCGAGGATGTCTTGGCTGAGTTGCTGGAACTGAACCGTTCGCGGCTGGATGAAGGTGCTCTAATCGAACAAAAGAAGGCAGTTATCGACCGCGCGAAAGGCGCGCTGACTGGCACGACATGACAGACAAGCCCAATAAATCTCATGGTCGCAAAGCGATCCGCCCAACATTGAAACCGCGCGAGCTGCTGACCCCCACGCCGGACCTGCATGGCGTGTGGAAAGCCAAGATCATCACCCTGTTCCCGTCCGCCTTTCCGGGCGTATTGGGGGAAAGCTTAACCGGCAAGGCACTACAAGAAGGGTTGTGGCAGCTGGAAACCGTCGATCTTCGCCAGTTCGGCGTCGGCAAGCACCGCAACGTAGATGACACGCCTGCTGGCGGCGGCGCAGGCATGGTACTGCGCGCCGACGTGCTGGGCGAGGCGATTGAACACACCATGGCCGGTGTGCAGGGCAATTGGCCGCTGATCTATCTCAGCCCCCGTGGCCGCCGGATGGACCAGCGCATGATGCAGAACCTGGCACGTTGCGACGGCATGACCTTGCTGTGCGGCCGTTTCGAGGGCGTCGACGAACGGGTGCTGGTACATTATGGCGTGCAGGAGGTCTCCTTGGGTGATTTCGTTATGACCGGCGGAGAAATCGCTGCGCAAGCGCTGATCGATGCGACCGTGCGGCTGATCCCCGGCGTGCTGGGCAATCAGGCCTCGGCCGAGGAAGAGAGCTTTTCTTCTGGCCTGCTGGAGCATCCACAATACACCCGCCCCGCCGAATGGAAGGGCCGCCCGATCCCCGACATCCTTATGTCCGGGCACCACGGTCGCATTGCCAACTGGCGACACGAGATGTCGGAACAGATCACCCGCGAACGGCGACCCGATCTCTGGGAGAGCTACCGCAAGGCACGGGACTAACCCCCCGCCTTCCAACGCGCCCAGGTCTCAGGGTGGCCGTTGAACGTGTTGATATCCACCTTTCCCTGTACGCCCGGCACCAGCCCAGTGCCGGTGTATTGCCAGAAGCGCCAAGGGGATTTCGGATAGACTTTGTGCGGATGACCCGCGACCGAGCGCAACCAGAACTCGGTTCCGCGCAAGCGGGCAATATCGGTGTCGTCATGAAAATCCACGGTCGTATAGACAATGGGCCGCCGTCCATAGTGACGCTCTAGAATATCAAGGAATCGTTTGGCTTCGGCACGAACATTGGCACCATCCGGGCGCAATCGACAGGTTTTGGAATGAGGCGTCCACTCCATATCCAGCACATGCGGCAAGTCGGCCCCTTTTGGCACGTTCTGAATGAACCATCGCGCCTGTTCATGCGCCGGGCGGCAGAAGTAATAATAGTGATACGCACCCCACGGCACCCCTGCCGCCTGCGCGCCACGTCGGTGGTCATCAAACATGGGATCGAATACATCACCGCCCTCGGTGGCTTTGATGAACACGAAACTGACACCCGACGCCTTAGCCCGGCGCCAATCGATCGGCCCCTGCCAGCGTGACACGTCCAGCCCGTGCACCGGGTAATGACCGGGATGCCGCCCGTCCCAGTCATGCGGGTCGGCATCTCCAAAGGCCGGATAGATGACCGAAGGGGACGTCGTACTCAGAAACGCTTTGGTCTCGACCTGTTGGGGCGGAGGGGTACTGCGACCGCAGGACAGGGTCGCAAAGGCCATGGCGGCGAGCATCAACGCAGTGCGCATGATCGGTTCCTGTTTCAAATTTCTGCTCGTATAATTGGAACCAGAATGCCTGATCAGCCACATAAGGCAACGGCGTATTTTGCGGATGGCGAAAACCCACCGTCCCGCGTTGAAATATGGCGTTTTTGTCTTGATCCCTGTCCGAAAACTCCTTAAAGCAGCGCCATCCGGTGCCGCAACTGCGCGACTCCGGTGTTTTGGTTTGCAAAATGGCGCAAAGCTCGGCTTTCTTCAGCCACGGCGTGTCAGGGCGGACCGGACCAAAGGAACATTCGATCTGACCTCTGGCGGGCTGTACGCAGAACCCGGTGAAGACCAAGAGCTCTCAGGCCGTGCCCAAACTTCGTGGACCAACCACGAGCAGATAGGAGAAACTGCGATGGACCTGATCGCACAGCTTGAGGCGGAACAGATTGCCGCCCTGGGGAAAGACATCCCCGATTTCAAAGCCGGTGACACCATCCGTGTCGGCTTTAAAGTGACCGAAGGCTCGCGCACCCGTGTGCAGAACTACGAAGGCGTCTGCATCGCGCGCAAAGGTGGCAGCGGCATCGCCGGTTCGTTCACCGTCCGCAAAATTTCGTTTGGCGAAGGCGTGGAGCGTGTGTTCCCGCTGCACTCGACCAACATCGACAGCATCACCGTTGTCCGCCGCGGCCGCGTCCGTCGCGCCAAACTGTACTATCTGCGCACCCGTCGCGGTAAATCCGCACGTATCGCAGAGGTCACCAACTACAAACCCAAGGCTGGCGCCGAGGCGTAAGGAGCGGAAAGATGAAAAAAGACATCCATCCCGATTACCACTTCATCGACGTCAAAATGACCGACGGCTCGATCGTGAAAATGAAATCCACCTGGGGCTCCGAAGGCGACCAGCTGGCTCTGGAAATCGACCCCTCCTCGCACCCCGCGTGGACCGGTGGTTCGTCGCGCCTGATGGACGCCGGCGGCCGCGTGTCGAAGTTCAAAAAGAAATACGAAGGTCTGGGCTTCTAAGCTTGACCCGCTTGAAATGCGAAAGGCCGTCCTTCGGGGCGGCTTTTTTCTTTTACCGGGATCAAAGGCTACACGTCATTACCACGAAAGCCGAGGTAGTTTGCGAACCGCTGACACCGATCTCGTCAAGGGCTGGCGGATTCTGTTTTAGCCGGTAACATATACCCAGCCACGACGGAGACCCTGAAAATGCCACAGTACAATGACATGATCGAGCTTTCGGTAGAGGATATGGACCTGATCGAAACGGCGTTGCGCGGCTCGGTCGCCTCGTTGTCGCAGGCTGCGATGGATGAGGACGGCAACACGGACCGCGAAGACACATTGCGGCGCATTCACGATCTTCTGGGCAAGCTGCACGATCAGAAGGTTTTTTATCGCCCTAAAGAAGGGGTGTACTTGGGGGGCTAAGCCCGACTAAACCACAGCGCGTTTATCGAGGCTCGCGCGTCAGGTCCGCAGCGCTATGCAGCGGTGGCACTGGTCCTCGCAGCAACATCAGCGCCAAGGCCATCCCAACCAGCGCTGCTATCGCAGCGACCAGCATGGCGCTGTCAAAGGCGTTATCCTGTAAATCCCGAAGCGCTTTGGCTAGGGCGGTTCCGGACGTCGGGTCCAGCCCCGCGATTAACTGCTGAATCTGGCTGGGCGTGCCGTGGGTCAGCGCGTGAGCCAAATCCTCGCGCTGGGTCGATCCGGCAGGCAGCGCGTTGATGACCTCTGACAGGCCACGGCGTTTAGTTATGGACTCTGCAAGACCTCCAACCACAGCACCCAGAGTGGCGCCGAAATAAAGGCAGGCGTTGATCACGCCCGAGCCCTGCCCCACATGCTCTTCCGGCAACAGGCGTAAGCCAAGGCGCGGCAGCAGCGAGAAACAGATGCCCATGCCGATGCCGACAATCAGCAGCTTCCACCATATCTCGGCATACTGCGTGGTGTTCGTGGTTGTCATCAGCAACAGGAACCCGCAGGCCATCGCTCCAAGACCAATCGCAACTGGCCATTGAAAGCTGTAGGGCGCCAAAAACCGGGGCGCGGTGACAGAGATAACAAACATGCTGAGGCTGAGCGGCATGATCGCTAATCCTGCACCGATTGAGGAATACCCAAAGGCATCCGGCGACTGAACGAATGTGTTGAAATAGACAAAAAAGCAAAAAAGCGTGAAGCCTGTAAAGAACATGCCCGCGGCAGCCATGAAATAACGCGGGTGGCGAAAGTATCTCAGTTCGATCAGCGGGTCTTCGGCACGACGTGAAACGATGACCAGAACAACCGTCGCCAACGCAGCAATCGCAAGTGGAACCAGCGTGAGCGGCGTGGCCCAGCCTCCGCTTTCACCATTACTGAGCGCAAAGGACAGTGGCCCAAGGAACAAGAGGATGGCAATAGCCCCCGCATAATCAAACTCTGCCCCGGCAAGCCGCGTGTCAGGCACGTATTTCCGCTTGCTGACATGCAGCCCTATGGCAAAGGCCACAGCAAGTAACACCAAATCAGCCGCAAAAACCGCCCTCCAACTGACATAGTGCCCAAAGGCTCCGCCGACGATTGGCCCGATACCAATAGCCAGACCAACAATCGCGCCCCATGCCCCGGTAACGCTGGCGCGTTGTTCTTCGGGCGTGGCGGCGGTCAGCAGCGACAGAGAAGTTCCGAACAGCGCGGCGGCGCCCGCCCCCTGAGCACCGCGTCCAAACAACAACATGGCCCCATCCTGCGCAAACAGGACCGAGGCCGATCCGATGGCAAAAACGATCATGCCAAGGAAGAACACACCCATCTTGCCGGTGATATCCCCCATTCGACTAACGATAGTGACAAGCGAGGCGCTGGCTACCGTATAGGTCGCCATTACCCACTGCAGCCCGGACGGGGTCAGATCGAACTCGGCCTTGAGGTTGGGCAGGATGGTGGCGACAGCGGTGGTGTTGAACCCCACGACCATCATGCAGATCGCCGTCATCGCCAGCACCACACGGGCGCGGGCTTGCGGGGTCACGTCTTCCAAGGCCTTTTCACGCATCAAATTGCCCTCAAACTATGAGTGTTTAACGCAATTATTCAGCAGTTTAGCGATTTTTGCCTCTGCGCATAGTGTCTGCGTCAGATCCAGTAAGACAGCGCGACCGGCAGCACCACAATCGTGCTGAGAGTCGAGACCAAAATGAACCCGGCGACATCCGGGCCGTATTTCGGTACGTGTTGATCAATGAACAGGTAAGTCGCCACCGAGGACGGCATCAGACAGCACAGGATGACTGCGCCGCGTTCAGCCCCGGTAAATCCGAACGTCCAAACCAAAACGCTGGCGATCACAACGGCCATCGCCAGATGCAGGAGGGTTAAAACCAACGCCCGACCAAGGCTTTTGATCTGCAACGTCGCCAGAGTATGGCCTAACGTCAGCAGCATGAGCGGGATCGAGAGCCCACCGAGAATGTCAAAGGATTTAGCCACGGGCTGCGGCAGGCTGTACCCGGTGGCCATAAGGATCAAAGAGATCACCGCCGCATAAATGATCGGCGATGTGGCAAGTTTCTTGGGCGAGAACTCTCCAGCCGGAATCCACATTCCGACGGTGAAGATACTGATCAGGACGACGACTACGAAGCCCATCGTATAGGCCATTCCTGCGTCGCCTAGCGCCAACAGAGTGATCGGCAGGCCAATGTTTCCGACATTGCCATGCATCAGCGGCGTAAGAAACGCCCGAACCGGTAGGCGCATCGCCTTCAGCGCAACGAACCCCAAAACCCCAAACCCGGCAATGGCCAGCGCGGCGGCCGCCATCACATCCAGAAACGTATCGACGGCGATATGGGTTGTAGACAGATGTGAGATGATCAGCGTCGGATACCCCACGCGCGAGACGATCCCGCCTATCACCTTGTTGTCGAACGGCGCTTTGATGAGGGCTAAACAGTAACCGATTCCGGCGCAAATCAACACGGGCAGGACCACGTTTAGAACGTTCAGAAACAGATGGTCCAACGGCTGCCCCTATCGGTTTTCCCTGTCCCGAACAGTGAAACAGGCCGCTATGTTTGGCAAGTCGGCAGCCTAACCCGCGTTCCTGCCTTGGTTTTCCAAATTAGAGCCTGATAACACCGATTGAGGTTCTTCCCTTCCCGCTTTCCACAACATATAGTGGCTCGCAACAACGTGTGGGCAAGCACGGCGGGACATGGGAATACAAGCATGGCACATATCATCGTAGTGGGGAACGAGAAGGGCGGCGCAGGCAAATCGACCGTGTCGATGCATGTGGCCACTGCTTTGGCTCGGCTGGGCCACAAGGTCAGCACACTGGATCTTGACCTGCGCCAACGCAGCCTCGGTCGCTATTTCGAGAACCGCGGCAACTTCATGAACGGCTCAGAAGCGCGGCTGCCCAGCCCGCGCCACCATGACTTGCCCGAGATCGATCCAAAAAATCTGAAGCCCGGTGAGAACATCTATGACCACCGCCTGTCGGCCGCCGTGGCCGAGTTGGAAAGCGACAGCGACTTTATTCTGATCGACTGCCCCGGCTCACACACCCGCCTGAGCCAAGTGGCGCACTCTCTTGCCGACACTCTGATCACGCCCCTGAATGACAGTTTCATCGACTTTGACCTGCTCGCGCGGATCGATTCAAAGGGTGAGAAAATCCTCGGACCATCGGTTTATTCCGAGATGGTCTGGAACGCGCGGCAGCTGCGGGCTCAGGCTGGGTTGAAACCCATTGACTGGGTCGTTGTGCGCAACCGCGTTGGTACGCAGCGCATGGTCAACAAGGAAAAGATGCAACGCGCGATCGAGATGCTATCCCAGCGCATCGGTTTCCGTGTTGCTTCGGGGTTCTCTGAGCGGGTGATCTTCCGCGAACTGTTCCCCCGCGGCCTGACCCTGCTGGACCTCAAGGATATCGGGGTGAAACAGCTGAACATCTCGAACATCGCCGCGCGGCAGGAACTGCGCGACATGATGAAAGAGCTGAACCTGCCGGGCGTCGAAATCGATTTTTAAGGGGTTTGCACGCTGATGGCTGCGTGCAACCGACAAGAATTGGACGCTGCCATCCCTACGGATACCAGGTTTAATTGGCGGGTAGCGAGGCAAACTCCTGAACAAGGTATGTGACGTTGACCTTGTGCACTTTCCACCCGTCAACTGTTCTGTGCACGCCAATTTCATAATCCACCCAGCGGTAGCCGCGCAGTGTGCCGCCATCGTCAGCAAAGTCGCCGGCAGGAGTGTTCTCCAGCACGATGACACCTTTGCTAAAGACGGTCGCAGTGTCCGCATCCTCAAAGAAAACGCGGTCATTCGAAGTCACGTGATGAATGACCAGTTTCTCTGCAGTCTCATAAAAGCCTTTCCAGCGTGTCAGGATTTCTTCTTCTGACTTCACCACTGGTGCGCCATTCACAGGCTCACCGATGGTGGTTTCGATATCGCCATCCAAAAGATCAGCCGTGACATCCCATTGTTGAGTGTCAACACTGAGCGTGAGATTGGTGGCGGTGCGCTGGATTTCGAGAACATCGACGATGTTTTCTGCGGTGATCGGGGTTCCGAGCGTTTTGTTGACCAACGCAATTTCTCCTTCTGCTAATGCCGGTGCGACCGAAAGCACAAACGCTGCGGTGCAAAGAGCTGATTTCAAACCCATGACGGTTCTCCTTTTATGTGCTGGTGCTGGCGCGTCGTTTTCAGTTGCGCCGATGGACAAATGTAAACACAGCGTTTACCTATTAGATGAGACCATTAAATGTAAACAGTTAATTTACATTTTTGCGTTGGCGACGAGGGAAAAAACGTGAAACTAACTGATAAAAAAAGAAAAAATATACTTGAAGCAGCAGTACAAGAGTTTCAGGAATACGGGTTCCGAGGGGCGAAAACGACACGGATCGCCAGCAAGGCGGGTGTTTCGAGTCGCACACTTTACAACCACTTCGACAGCAAGGAGGCTTTGTTTCAGGAAATCTCGGAAGCGATGATCAGGAAAAAGGGTGCCATTGGCCATGTCCCCTTTGATCCGGATCGTGATCTGAAAACACAGTTCGAAGAGCTGATCACCAAATATGTTGAAAAGCTGACCGAACCGGAAACCATTGCCATTACGCGGATGGTGACCGCAGAAATGCTGATCGATCCGGAACGTTCCAAAGCCTATGCCGCAGAAGTTGCAAAGTTACAGAATCCGATAACCGGTTTGATCTCAGAAGCAATGGAGGCTGGTGCGCTTCGCGCCGCTGATGCTCAGTATGCCTCAAGGCAATTGCACAGCCTCATAAGAGAGTTCTTCTACACGCCCGAATTCATGCTTGGGGCAAAGCAAGATACAGACGGCATTATGTCGGATTGCTTAAACATGTTCCTGTCTCATTATTCGGCGAGCCACAAATAGCGGCTAGGCGGTAATTTAACATTCAACAGACCGGTCGTTTCTGCAACTTGGAGCGGCGAGCATTTGGGACTTAAAACTCGCGATCTAAACACTTGGTTGCGAGTCGGCTGCCTTATACACCGTGAACAGCTCTTTTGGTTCAGTCACGCCACGCAGCATGTAGCGCCCGACGGAAACCAGATCCTGACCGCAGGGCTGCGCCGCACGGGCAACGTCGTCCGAGATCAGGATCCGCTGCCCCAGTGACCGGTGCATTCCGGCAATCCGGGCAGTCTGGTTCACCGCGGGTCCAATTACAGTAAAGTCCAAACGTGTTTCGGACCCGATATTTCCATACAGAATTTCGCCCGCGTGCAGGGCAAGGGTGAAGCTGGCCACCGGCAGGCCATCAGCCTTACGGCGGGCGTTCAGTGCTTCTATCCTTTCCTGCAACACCGGGACCGCTTTCAGCGCAGCGCGTGCGTCCTCATCAATTTCGCCGACGTCGAACATCGCCATAAGCCCATCCCCCATAAACTTAAGGATATTGCCGCGATTGTCGTGCACCACTCCAACCGCGGCGGCCAAGTAGTCGTTCAACATGTCGATGATTTCGTTGCCCGGCAGTTCTTCGGAAAGGCTGGTGAAACCCTCAAGGTCAAAGTTCCAGATCACCGCGTCGATCTGCTGCAACGAGCCGCGTCGGATTTCGCCCGACAACACCCGGCGCCCCGCATCGCGGCCCAGATATACACGCATCAGGTCCTTTGAAATCCGGGCGCTGGACGCAGATTTCAATGCCAGACCCAGATGCGGCAACGCTGTGTTTATCAGCGCCAGGTCGTGGTCCTGAAAACCCTCGGGCGCATTCGACGTCCATGACATCAGGACCCCATCAACTGCCTCTTTGCTATGCCCTGTTACGCTTTGGGTCGGCACATTAAAGCTGACTCCAGTCGCGTAATAATCGGTGGCCCCGATCTGGCGCAGGTCGTTCAGCAAGGGAAACCGGCTGACTTCGTTCTGGTCAATCAGGCGCTCACGGACTTCATCCAACTCATTGGTGAAGATGGCGTAAAGGGGGCTTCGCTTCCATTGGTCGCTGGGTTCTTCAGTATACACAAAGGTCTCGGATTCACCACCTTGCCCTTCGTACCAGCTGAACCCGGTGCCTCCATAAACAGGATGCAACGCAGACTGTGCCGCGTGAAAGCGCATCAGGGGAACACCAAGCTCCAACAGCTTGTTGCAGTAGCCGTCCAGCAATTCTTCTTTGGGCGCGCCTTCAAGGCCACGAGTCACGATCCATTCAATAAGATCAGTTGATTTCGCCGTATCGGCGTTTGGGGTCGTCATGTTGTTATTAATCCAGTGTCCGCTCTGGATGTCATCTGGGGGCCAGAGGCGTGAAATACCAGCCGTCAATCCATATGAGCCAACTGGCGGAGCATTTTACGCAAAAGCGCGACCTCATCCACGCTGAACTGGGCAACCAGATTTGAATCATACTGCTCGGCTATGCCAATCAGTTCTCGATACACAGACTGTCCGTAAGGCGTCAGCCTCAGGTTTTCCACCCGACCATCGGCCTCACTGCGGCTACGTACCAGAAATCGCCGCGTCTCGAGCCTGTGAACTGCACGGCTGATCTTAGTTTTGTGGAGATGCGCGCGCTCACCAATCTCTTTCGCAGTCATTTCGCCGTAATTACCCAAGTGGAACAGCACCCGCCACTCGGTGCGCAACATTCCGTATCGGTCTTTGTAAACCTGCTGAAACTCTAACGAACTTTCCTCGGCTGCGCGATTCAGCAGGTAGGGCAGGAAATTCTGCAGATTAAAGTCATCTTTTTTGGTGGAATCGTCTTGTGCCATGCTTGTTAGTTACAAAATCAACTATTATCCCTCAAGCATTAAGCGGAGGAACGCAGGATGAACCATCCGACTGATCCACATAAAATGACACAGGCCAGCGCGCAGGTCGGCACCCATGCGGGCTATATGCCTGGCTTTGGCAATGACTTTGAAACCGAAGCCCTGCCGGGTGCGCTGCCTCAGGGAATGAACAGCCCACAGCGATGCAACTATGGTCTCTATGGTGAGCAGCTCAGCGGCACTGCCTTCACCGCCAACCCGCCTGAGCGGACCTGGTGCTATCGCATTCGGCCATCGGTAAAACACTCGCATCGCTACGAAAAGATCGACCTGCCCTATTGGAAGTCCGCGCCTTTTGTCGACCCGGACGTGATCAGCCTAGGCCAGTACCGCTGGGATGCGGTGCCGCATTCCGATCAGGGGCTAACCTGGCTGACCGGCATGCGCACGATGACCACGGCAGGGGATGTAAATACGCAGGTCGGCATGGCCAGCCACATCTACCTGGTCACCGAGTCGATGGTGGATGACTATTTCTACTCGGCCGATTCCGAATTGCTGGTAGTGCCACAGGAGGGCCGTCTGCGCTTTGCCACCGAGTTGGGGATCATCGACCTTGAGCCAAAGGAAATCGCCATCATCCCGCGTGGATTGGTCTACCGGGTCGAGGTGCTAGAGGGCCCTGCGCGCGGATTCGTCTGTGAGAACTACGGCCAGAAATTCGAACTGCCCGGCCGTGGGCCTATCGGCGCCAACTGCATGGCCAACCCGCGCGACTTTAAGGCGCCTGTCGCGGCGTTTGAGGATCGCGAAGTGCCCTCGACCGTCACCGTCAAATGGTGCGGGCAATTCCACACGACCAAGATCAATCAAAGCCCGCTGGACGTGGTGGCGTGGCACGGCAATTACGCGCCCTACAAATACGACTTGCGCACCTATTGCCCGGTCGGCGCGATCCTGTTCGACCATCCTGATCCGTCGATCTTTACCGTGCTGACCGCGCCTTCGGGGCAGCCGGGCACCGCCAATATTGACTTTGTCCTGTTCCGCGAACGCTGGATGGTGGCCGAGGATACGTTCCGCCCGCCTTGGTATCACAAGAACATCATGTCCGAGCTGATGGGCAACATTTACGGCCAGTACGACGCCAAGCCGCAGGGCTTTGTTCCCGGCGGCATGAGCCTGCACAACATGATGCTGCCACACGGACCGGACCGCGAGGCATTCGAAAAGGCGTCGAATGCTAACCTCGGGCCGGACAAGCTGGACAACACCATGTCCTTCATGTTCGAAACCCGTTTCCCGCAGCATCTGACGCCATTTGCGGCCAAGGAGGCCCCCTTGCAGGACGATTACATTGACTGCTGGACCTCACTTGAGAAAAAGTTCGACGGAACGCCGGGCAAAAAGTGAGGCGGTGATGAGCTTGGATATCTGGATCACCTATGTCGCCACCGTCCTGCTGTTGATGAGCACACCCGGGCCGAGCCAGTTGCTGATGCTGTCCAACTCGGCAACCAATGGGCTGAAACGCGGGATGTTCACCGCCGCCGGAGATTTGACCGCAAACCTGCTGCAAATGCTGGCGGCTGGGCTTGGTCTGGCTGCGATTATTGCAGCCTCGGGCGCAGCGCTGGCTGTGATCAAATGGCTGGGCGTGGCCTATCTGGTGTTTCTTGGGGTAAAGATGATCCTCAAAGCCGACCGGAAAGCGGCACAAGCAGCCCCTCGCGCCAGCCGCAAGTCGCTTTGGATGCAGGGATTCATCACCTCAGCCGCCAATCCCAAGGCGGTGGTGTTCTTTGCCGCCCTGTTCCCGCTGTTCATCGATGGCGCGCTGCCGTTCTGGCCGCAATTCGCCATCCTCTCGGTCACCTATCTGACCATCGACGGGCTGTTTCTGACCATCTATGGCGGCAGCGCCAGTTGGCTGGCGACGCGCCTTAAGGGCTCGGCGCGGCTGTGGCTGGATCGGGCTGGCGGCGGCTTCATGATATTGGCCGCCCTTCTGTTGGGGCTGAAGTCCCTGCGTGATGCGCAATAAACTGACAAGGATCACAGATGCCATTGATGAAATCCTGGGTGGCCTCGGCCAATGACGCCAACCAACCGTTTCCGCTGAACAACCTGCCTTATGGTGTCTTTTCGGTCGACGGGTCCGACCTGCATTGCGGCGTGGCGATCGGCGACATGATTCTGGACGTCACCGCAGCCGAGGCTGAAGGGGTAATCGATCTGGACGACGAACCTTTGTTCGATCTGCCCTTCTGGAACCCGTTGATGGAACAAGGCCCCGCTGTCTGGGCCGCGTTGCGCGAACGTTTGACGTCTCTGCTGGCCGAAGGGTCTGAAGAGCAGGAAAAGGTTGAACCCCTGTTGGTTCCGCAGGACAAAGCCGAACTGCACATGCCATTCGCCGTCAGCGAATACACCGACTTCTATGCCGGGCGTCACCATGCGCAAAACGTCGGTACAATGTTTCGCGGATCGGAAAACGCCTTGCCGCCGAACTGGCTGCACATTCCCATTGGATATAATGGCCGGGCGTCTTCGGTTGTGGTGTCGGGTACCGATATCCGCCGCCCTTGGGGCCAATTGAAGTCGCCGGACCAAGAGAAACCCGCATTCCTGCCCAGCCGCCGCTTTGACATCGAGCTTGAGATGGGTGCCATCGTCGGCACGCCGTCGGACGGGCCGATCACGGTGCAGGAGGCCGATGACCACATCTTCGGTTACGTCCTGCTGAACGACTGGTCAGCGCGTGATATTCAGGCGTGGGAATACCAACCGCTCGGCCCGTTTCAGGCCAAGGCCACCGCAACATCCATCAGCCCGTGGATCGTGACCAAAACCGCGCTGGAACCGTTTCGCTGCGACACACCTTCGCGCGAGGTCGAATTGCTGGACCATCTGAAGGACTGCGGCCCGATGCTGTACGACATCGACCTGTCCGTGACGATGGCGCCCGCGGGTAAGCCAGCTTCCACGATTGCCCGAACGAATTACAAGGAAATGTACTATTCTGCCGCGCAGCAACTGGCCCACCATTCCACATCGGGCTGCCCGATGAATACGGGTGACCTGCTGGGGTCCGGCACAATCTCGGGTCCGACGAAACCGGAACGCGGCTCGTTGCTGGAACTCAGTTGGGGCGGAAAGGAACCGCTGACACTGGACACGGGCGAGACCCGTAGCTTCATTGAGGATGGCGACACCTTGACCCTGACGGGCACAGCCAAAGGCAAGGGCTACACAATCGGTTTCGGTGACTGCACCGGCACCGTATTGCCCGCTCTCGCATCTCCCTACGCGCAGTAAGGACCGTACAAAGGACAAGGAATTTCCGCCGCATTTGATCCAGATCGTTTTGCGGCGAAAATTTAGATGAAACCATTGGCTCAAGTCTTCTGCACCGCAGTGCCGAAGAACGAATTCTTGCGCGAAACCAGCGCCGGACCATCGGGGGAGAGCCCATGAACAAGATTTTCGAAGTTCCACTCTATGCCTATGAACGCAGCCCGGATCAGGATGCACCTTTACCTGTTCGACACAAAGTGATCGTGATCGGCGCCGGTCCGATAGGACTGGCCACCGCCATTGATCTGGCCCAGCAAGGGGTCGAGGTTGTGGTGCTGGACGACAATGACAAGGTCAGTTTCGGCAGCCGCGCGATCTGCTTTTCCCAACGCACGCTCGATATTGCTGACCGTCTGGGCGCCGGGCGTCCGATGGTGGAAAAAGGTGTTCTGTGGAACGCGGGCAAAGTGTATTTCGATGAACGCCAAGTCTATGAGTTTAATCTGCAGCCCGACACAGGTTATGCAAACCCAGCCTTCATTAACCTGCAGCAATACTATTTCGAGAACGCCCTTGTAGACCGGGTGCGTGAATTGCAGGCCGAGGGGGCGCCACTGGAAATCCGCGGGCGCAATAAGGTCGAGGCCATTGGCACCCATGTCACCCATGTCACGCTTGAGGTGGAAACCCCCGAAGGTCCCTATAACATCGAGGCCGATTGGCTGATCGCCTGTGACGGGGCGCATTCGCCGACGCGGCGGATGCTGGGGCTGGATTTCGAAGGCCGTGTGTTCGAAGACAACTTCCTGATCGCTGATGTGGTGATGGAGGCCGATTTTCCGACCGAACGCTGGTTCTGGTTCGATCCGCCCTTCAATCGCGGGCAATCGGCTCTGCTGCACAAACAGCCCGACAATGTCTGGCGTATCGACCTGCAATTGGGTTGGGACATCGACAAGGAGCGCGAACAACAGCCCGAGAACGTTATTCCAAGGCTCAAAGCGATGCTGGGCGAGGACGTAAAGTTCGATCTGGAATGGGTGTCGATCTACACCTTCCAATGTCGGCGCATGGAACGGTTCCGCTACGGCCGCGTGTTGTTCGCCGGGGACAGCGCCCATCAGGTCAGCCCGTTTGGGGCGCGCGGCGCAAACTCCGGAATGCAGGACGCGGACAATTTGTGCTGGAAGCTGAAGCTGGTCATCGACGGCAAAGCGCCTGAGATTCTACTGGACAGCTACAACCGCGAACGGGTTCAGGCAGCCGATGAGAATATCCGCATGTCCGCACGCTCGACCGATTTCATCACGCCGAAATCCGACATTTCGCGGGAGTTCCGGGATGCGGTTCTGGACCTCAGCGAGCATTTTGAGTTCGCCCGACCGCTGGTGAATTCCGGCCGTTTGAGCACGCCCTGCTCTTACGAGGGGTCATCTCTCAGCTCGGCTGATGCCTTAAACGGGCCGGACATCACCCGCCCGGGCGCGGCCTGCCCGGATGCGCCTTTGGGGGACGACTTCCTGTTACCAAAACTGGCGGGTAAATTCACCCTGCTAACCATCGACGCCGACGCCCCCGACCGGATCGAGGAAGACGGCATCGAAGCCGCCCGGTTGGCGCTTTCGGTCAAGGATGATCTGACGCTGGAACTCAAACGCCGCTATCTGGGCGACGCCACCAGCGCGGTTTACCTGATCCGCCCGGATCAGCACGTGGCCGCACGACGCGACAGTTTCGAAGAAAACACATTCCGGCAGGCGATCCGCCGGGCCACCGGTAAGGAGTAAGCAAGATGGCCGATCTGATCCTCACCCCGAACCTAGACAATGGCGATGATTTCTATGCCGGTCTGCTGGCCGCACATGACGGATTGGAAAAATCCGAAAGTGATGCACTGAATGCGCGGCTTGTTCTGGTGCTGGCCAACCATATCGGAAACGCGGATGTGCTGGCGCAAGCCTTGAAAGCCGCGGCGCTGAAGAAAAGCTGACAGCATGGCCGAGGTGATCCTTTATGACTATGGCCAGTCATCGGCCAGCTACCGCGTGCGGATCGCGCTGAACCTGGCCGGGATCGCCTATCGCACTGTGTCCGTCGATCTCAGAGACGGGGCGCAGAAATCGCAAACCCATCTGTCCCGCAACCCACAGGGGCTGGTTCCGGTGCTCGAGATTGACGGGCTGAGGCTGACGCAATCATTGGCGATCATCGATTACCTGGATCAGACCCGAGGTCTGGGTTTGCTTCCCGGCGAACCCGCGCACCGCGCCAAAGTGTCGGCTTTGGCGCAATCCATTGCCGTGGATATCCATCCGGTTTGCAACCTGCCGGTTGCCCGGCACGCCGCTGCGCTGGGTGGCGGGACCGAAGGGACGCTGGGCGACTGGATGCACCACTTTATCCGCCCCGGCCTGCTGGCGTTCGAAGCGCTGTTGGCCGAGTTTGAACAGACCCCCTATTGTGCGGGGTCTCAGCCCGGTCTGGCCGATTTGTGCCTGATCCCGCAATTGCACAACGCGCGGCGCTGGGACGTAGACCTGTCCAACCTGCCGCGCAGTCTGACGGTCGAGGCCGCCTGCGCCGAACACCCCGCCTTCATAGCCGCCCACCCCGAGGCCGCGACCTGATCTGACGCACAGCGCCTGTGTACCCGCGTTGATAGATCGGGCGACCTGCCCCGTGTATCCTGCGATACAAATGCAGGAGGCCCCAATGCCCGAGATCACCGGCTATCACGCCCACATCTATTTCGACGCCGAAACCCAGGCTGTTGCGCAACATGTTTGCGAAGAAGTTGCCCGCCTTTTCCCAGTTGAAATGGGCCGGATGCACGCCAAGAACGTTGGCCCGCACCCGCGTTGGAGTTGCCAATTGACCTTTGCACCGGAAGCGTTCGATCAGGTCATCCCCTGGCTGATGTTGAACCGGCAAGGCCTGACCATCTTCACCCACCCGGAAACAGGTGATCATCTGGCCGATCACCGAGACCGTGCGGTGTGGATGGGTGAGATGCTGGGGCTTGACCTGTCGATCTTTGACAAGATGGGCGCCTAGGTCAGCGCCCGCGCCTGATCCCGCAGTTTGAACTTCTGGATTTTCCCGGTCGAGGTTTTGGGCAACGCCCCGAACACCACCGTCTTGGGCGCTTTGAAATGGGCCATGTTGTCCCGGCAGAAGGCAATGATATCCGCCTCGCTGGCCTGCGAATCCGGTTTGAGTTCGACAAAGGCGCAGGGCGTCTCGCCCCATTTCTCATCCGGGCGCGCGACCACGGCGGCCTCCATCACGGCGGGGTGTTTGTAAAGGATGTCTTCGACCTCGACCGATGAGATATTCTCGCCACCCGAAATGATGATGTCCTTGGACCGATCCTTGAGCGCGATATAGCCGTCCGGGTGCATCACCCCCAGATCGCCGGAGGCAAACCAACCGCCGCGAAAGGCCTTGTCCGAGGCCTCGGCGTTTTTCAGATAGCCTTTCATGACGACATTGCCCTGCATGAAAATCTCGCCCATCGTCTCGCCATCTGCGGGCACAGGCTCCAGTGTTTCCGGATCGGCTACCATCAACCCCGATAGCGCCGTGTAGGGAACGCCCTGACGAACTTTGAGCGCCGCGCGCTCCTCGGCCCCTTTGCTGTTCCACTCATCCTTCCACGCACATACGACCGAAGGACCGTAGGTTTCGGTCAGGCCGTAGACATGGGTCACTTCAACCCCCATGCCTTCCATCTTTTCAATCACGGCCGCGGGCGGCGGGGCACCTGCGGTCATCACCTTGATCTCATGATCGAAGTCTTTGAGGTGATCGGGGGCGTTCGCCAGCATGTTCAGAACAATTGGCGCGCCACAGAAATGGGTGACCTTTTCATCGCGGAAGGCGGCATAGATCGGCTCATCCCGTACTGCCCGCAGGCAGACCGAGACCCCGGCATTGGCCGCCATCGCCCAGGGGAAACACCAGCCATTGCAGTGGAACATCGGCAAGGTCCACAGGTAGACTGAATGCTTGGGCATATCCCAGTCCAAAAGGTCAGACTGCGCGTTCAGCGTCGCGCCCCGGTGGTGATACACAACTCCTTTCGGATTGCCCGTGGTGCCCGAGGTATAGTTCAACGTGATCGCATCCCATTCGTCCTCGGGTAAGGACCACGCAAAGTCCGGATCGCCCTCGGCCTGCAGCGTGTTATAGGTCAGGCTGCCCAGCTTTTCACCGCCGTCAAAGCTGGGGTCTTCGATGTCGATGACCAGAACGTCATGATCCACCTGTTTCATAGCCTCTTTCACCACGCCCGAAAATTCGGGGTCAACCAGCAACACCTTGGTCTCAGCATGGTTCAGGATGAAGGCGATAATCGGCGCGTCCAGTCGCGTGTTGATGGTGTTCAGCACCCCACCGGTCATTGGTACACCGAAATGGGCCTCGTACATCTCGGGGATGTTTGCGGCGATAATCGACACCGTGTCGCCCTTGCCCACACCGCGCGCCGCCAATGCACCCGCCAGACGGCGACAACGGGCATAGGTTTCCGCCCAACTATAACGGCGATCGCCGTAAACCACCGAAGGATAATCGGGGTAGATCTTTGCAGTGCGTTCGATGAAACTCAGCGGGGACAAGGGCGTGTAGTTCGCGCGGTTCTTGTCCAAATGACGCTCGTAGATATTGGCCGTTGCCATCTGCTGACCCTCCCAGTTCAGTTCTCGCCGGACTTGATCACAAAGTGTCGCGCCTGGCAAACCCGTAGAAATACGCCGAAGCCATGGACTGGCAATACGGGATGGTGCAATCTGGCCCTATCTACAGATGGCCATTCGCGGTGATCTGGGCCATCAAAATTTCAAGCCGGGGCGGCAGCGTTCCCGCAACTTGCACACCCAATACTTCTGAAAGGACATGTCATGGACGGCACGTTCAACGAAAACGATCTTTCCCGTGTGGTCGAAGCCGACCGCGCCCATATCTGGCACCACCTGATCCAGCACAAACCCTTTGAAACCAATGATCCCCGCATCATTGTCGAAGGCAAGGGAATGCGCGTCTGGGACCAGAACGGCAAAGAGCATCTGGATGCAGTTTCGGGCGGTGTGTGGACCGTCAACGTGGGCTATGGCCGCGAATCGATCTGTAAGGCCGTGTACGACCAACTGATGAAGCTGTGCTATTTCGCCAACTCGGCCGGTTCGATCCCGGGCGCGATTTTCGCCGAAAAGCTGATCGAGAAGATGCCGGGCATGAGCCGCGTTTACTACACCAACTCAGGGAGTGAGGCGAACGAGAAGGCGTTCAAAATGGTTCGCCAGATCGCCCACAAGAAGTACGGCGGCAAGAAGACCAAGATCCTGTATCGCGACCGCGACTATCACGGCTCGACGCTGGCGGCGATGTCCGCAGGCGGTCAGGATGAGCGCAACGCGCAATACGGCCCCTTCGCGCCTGACTTCGTGCGCGTGCCGCATTGCATGGAGTACCGCAAGCACGAGTTGGACGGCGCACCGGTCGAGAACTTTGGCGAGTGGGCTGCGGACCAGATCGAAGAGGTCATCCTGCGCGAAGGTCCTGACACCGTCGGCGCCCTGTGCCTAGAGCCGGTAACCGCAGGTGGCGGCGTGATCGAAGCGCCCGAAGGCTACTGGCAGCGCGTGCAGGAGATCTGCAAGAAATACGACATCCTGCTGCATATCGACGAGGTCGTCTGCGGCGTCGGCCGTACCGGCACTTGGTTCGGCTATCAGCAATACGGCATCAAGCCGGATTTCGTGACCATGGCCAAGGGCGTCGCCTCAGGCTATGCAGCGATTGCCTGCTTGGTGACCACTGAGGAAGTCTTTGAGATGTTCAAGGACGATGCAGCCGACCCGCTGAACTATTTTCGCGACATCTCGACCTTTGGCGGCTGCACCGCCGGTCCGGCTGCAGCGATCGAGAACATGCGCATCATCGAGGACGAAAACCTGCTGGGCAACTGCTCGGCCATGGGCGATCGCATGACGGCCAACCTGCAGGCGCTGATGGAAAAGCACAAAGTGATCGGCGACGTGCGCGGCAAGGGCCTGTTCCTGGGTGCCGAACTGGTTGCAGATCGCGGCAGCAAAGAGCCGGTCGAAGAAAAGCTGGCGCAGGCGGTTGTGGCCGACTGCATGGCGCAGGGCGTGATCATCGGCGTCACCAACCGCTCAGTCCCCGGTCGCAACAACACGCTGTGCTTCTCGCCCGCACTGATCGCTACGGCGGATGATATCGACCAGATCACCGATGCGGTCGATGGCGCGCTGGGTCGCGTATTCGGCTAAAGTACTGCACAATATCTAAGAAAACCGGTGCCTAATGCGCCGGTTTTTTCGTTTTCACGCTGTGTTTGCCAAATTTCTGAACTCGGGTAGCCTGTGACCATTCTATTCAGGAGATAACATCATGGCATTCAATTTCCTCCGCAGCATGGTGACGGTTCTTGTGCTTTCTATCGCTGCCACTGCCAACGCCGAAGAGGGCAGCGGCTTCCCTCAGATCGTGGGAACATGGCACGGCACCTATCTGGTAGGGTTCGCTAAATCGAACCCGAACCACGAGAAAGGTCTGTTGAAGACTGAAATGGAGTTGGAGATCAGCAAGCTCGACGGCAACCTGATCACCGCCACAAACCGCTGGCGCCGGATCGGAGACACCGATTGGATCGTCGAAGAGGCGATGGGCACGTTCAGCCTGGACGACCCCACCCGCTTTGTTCTGGCCGAGGCCGGGATATCGGGCGACGACGTTTCGGCCGGGATTTTCAACGGTGTTTATCTGGATGACGTGATCATGGTCACATATGCCGGCCCAGGCACTGGCGTGGCCTTTGCAGCGCAACTTGTAAAAAAGGATGATCAGAAGTAAGCCCGTCCATTTTCAGGCTTAAAGCTTCTTTCAAAAACCCCTCTGCGACAGAAACGTCTGCACCTCTGGCTATTTAAGCATGTGTGGAGGTGTTGACCTGCGCGCGTGGAAACCCCCGTCGGCTATTCGGAGTTCCGGGCAAAGTGTGTTACATTCAAAACTAAAGATTATCGAATGGGAGTCGATGAAAACAGGTAACGGTTTTTTCGGAAAGCTGACATTTGGGGGGAGAGAAGATGAAAAGGCTAGCCACAACCACAGCAGTCGTCACTTTGATTGGGATCGGTGTTGTTATCGGGAAATGGATAGAGCAAAGCGATACTTCTTCTGAAACCATTCTGCAAAGCGCAATTACCTTATTAAGTCCTGGGATGGCGGTGGCGCAGGACGCGGAGCCTGAAATCTCACCCACCGCAGTTCGCGATCGCCCGCGCGACGCTTACTATCCTAACACTGAAGACCTGGCGCCAGATGAGATGCGTGTTGTTGCATGCGGCACGGGTATGCCAACTACACGTGCGGCTCAAGCCGCTGCTTGCTTTCTTGTTGAACTTGGAAATGGAGATAAGTTCTTTTTCGACATCGGATCCGGATCGTCTGAGCGGATTTCATCTCTGCAAATACCCTACAACTATCTGGACAAAGTCTTTGTCGGCCATTTGCATACCGATCATTTCGGCGCCTTGCATGAGTTGTTTATCGGCGGTGCCTTGATGGGCCGAAACAGACCGTTGCGCGTTTGGGGACCCAGTGGGTCAGTTCCCGAACTTGGTACCAAAGCGGCTACTGATAGTATGAAAGACATGTTGTTGTGGGACCTTAGTGCGCGTGTCGGTGCAACTGACCCGCGCGGCTACCAGATGGACGTCACCGAATTCGACTACAAAGGTGAAAACGAGGTCATCTATGACGAGAATGGCGTTGTCGTTAGGAGCTTTCCAGCAATCCATGGGATTGATGGAGCAGTCAGCTTCTCGTTGGAATGGAACGGGCTTAAATTTGTTTACAGCTCTGACACTTATCCGAACAAATGGTTCATTGAATATGCCAAGGACGCTGATATTGCGATCCACGAGTGCTTTATCGCGGTTCCCGATATTGTAGGAAAGCTGGGGTTCACACCAGAATCTGCTCTGCAAGTTGGTACGCAAATACACACAGCGCCTGAAGCGTTCGGTAAAGTGATGTCTGAAATCAAGCCACGGATTGCGGTCGCTTATCATTTCTTTAACGATTTCGACACCGCCGGAGGTGTTGAGGAGCGCATCCGTACAACCTATGACGGCCCGCTGAGCTTGGCCGAAGACTTTATGGTCTGGAACGTCACCAAAGACGATATCCGTGTACGCATGGCCGTTACCGAAGAGCATACCTGGTCGCCTCCGCTCTCCGAACCTCCGATCCCACCAGGCGAGAATGATCGGGAAACCTTCGCCCAAAACCAAGGTATTCCCGTGGAATCAGTGGGATTTTCTGATTTTATTGAGGGCGGAAAATGGGACGTGGATGATGCTTTGCGCCCCATCTACGAACAGGCTAGTGAAATGCTTGGGCGGGACTTTCCCTATCCGGGCGATTGAACCCAAAATTGATCCGACTCCACCTGCCGCAATGAAAAAGGCCGCCCCAACGGGACGGCCTTTCATTCACTGTCTCTTTTCAGAGGATCAGGCAGCCAGAGCGGCCTGAGCTTTGGCGACGATCGCGCCGAACGCTTCCGGTTCGTGCACGGCCAGGTCGGCCAGAACTTTGCGGTCCACTTCGATACCGGCCAGGTTCAGGCCGTTGATGAAGCGGGAATAGGTCAGAGCCTCGTCATGCGAACGAACAGCAGCGTTGATACGCTGGATCCACAGCGCGCGGAAGTTGCGCTTGCGGTTCTTACGGTCGCGGGTTGCATACTGGTTGGCCTTGTCGACGGCCTGACGGGCAACCTTGAAGGTGCTCTTGCGGCGGCCATAGTAACCTTTAGCGGCCTTGATGACCTTCTTGTGACGGGCGTGAGTTACGGTTCCACCTTTAACGCGGGACATCTCTTAATCTCCTCTTAGCGGTCGTAGGGCATGTAGCCCTTGACGATCTTGGCGTCGGGGGCGGACAGGGTGGTGTTGCCACGGGCGTCGCGGATGAACTTTTTGGTCCGCTTGATCATGCCGTGCCGTTTGCCGGCCTGGCCAGCAAGGACCTTACCGGTCGCAGTCACCTTAAAGCGCTTTTTGGCGCTCGACTTGGTCTTCATCTTAGGCATTTCCGTCTCCTTTCAGGGTTCGGTACTAAACGCGACTCGGCATGCCATCTCGGCCGGTCACGCGATCAGAAGCGCCGTTTACGCAAGAAAGGTCATACTGGCAAGGGGGTTTGGACCAGAATCTGCGCTTTTCGCAGGCTGGTCAGGCACCGGGGCGACATTGGCCGCCCCGGTGAAAGGGTTTAGTGCTCGAATTTGCGGATCTCACCGCTTTTCAGGCGCGCTGAATAGCTGGCTAGCTCTTCCCGCACCACTTTCATCAGGAAGTAGAGCGCAAAGACGTTCACGACCGCCATCGCAAAGATTGCCGCATCCGAGAAGTCGATGACCGGACCAAGGTTGGCCGCCGCACCGATCACCACAAAGACGCAGAAGATGATCTTGAAGACCAGTTCCTTGGTGTGGCCCTCGCCGAACAGGTAGGTCCAGGCCTTAAGGCCGTAGTAGGACCAGCTGATCATGGTCGAGAAGGCAAACAGCACCACCGCGATAGCCAGAACATAGGGGAACCAGCCAAAGGCGCTGGCAAAGGCCGCCGAAGTCAAGCTGACGCCCGAGTTGCCGTCAACCGTTGCAATGCCACTACCGTCTTCGGTCAGCATGTAGAGACCGGTTTGCGGGTCGATGATCAGCTGCTGGGTGATGATTATCACCAATGCCGTCATGGTACAGATCACGACTGTATCGATGAACGGCTCAAGCAGCGAAACGAAACCTTCGGTGATCGGCTCACTGGTCCGCACAGCCGAGTGCGCAATCGCTGCAGAACCAACGCCCGCCTCGTTCGAGAACGCCGCACGACGGAAACCCTGGATCAGCGCTCCAACCATGCCGCCTGCCACACCAAGACCGGTGAAGGCACCTGCGAAGATCTGGCCAAAGGCCCAACCAATCTGGTCCGCATGCATGATGATGATGACCAGTGCGGCCAGCACATACATGACGCCCATAAAGGGCACGACCTTCTCGGTCACGCGTGCGATGGACTTCAGGCCGCCCACGATCACCGCAAACACGATACCCGCGAAGACCAGACCTGTGATCCAGCCGGGATAATCTCCGGTGATGCCCGCGATCTGCTGGTGCGCCTGGTTGGCCTGGAACATATTGCCCCCGCCCAGCGCGCCAAGAATACAGAAGATCGAGAACAGAACGGCCAGAATTTTACCGCCCGGCAGGCCCAGTTCACTGAACCCTTTGGACATGTAATACATCGGACCACCCGAAACGGTGCCGTCCTCGTATTCGTTGCGGTATTTCACGCCCAGCGTACATTCGGTGAATTTCGAGGCCATGCCCAGCAGACCCGCCATGATCATCCAGAACGTAGCACCCGGCCCGCCGATACCGACGGCAACCGCCACACCGGCGATGTTACCCAGACCAACCGTGCCCGAAAGCGCAGTTGCCAGCGCCTGAAAATGGCTGACCTCACCCGCATCGTTGGGATCGGAATAGTCACCTTTTACAAGGCTGACAGCGTGTCCGAAAAAGCGGAACTGCACAAAGGCGAAATACAGCGAAAACACCGTTGCCGCGACGACCAGCCATCCAACGATCCACGGAAAGCCTGTGCCCGGAAACGGGGCGAAGATAAAGCTGACAAAAGGTCCGGTGAAATCGGCAAAGGCCTGATTGATTTTGTCGTCCAGACCCGGTGCGTCTTGCGCGAATGCGGGGTTGGCGAACAGAGCTGCAGTTGCACCAAGGCTCAGTTTTTGAAGCGTATTCATACTCATCACTCTCCTCAGTTCACAACGGTGACCGGCACGTCGGCATGCATGACCAGATTCTGGGTCGAGCTGCCGAACAGGCGTTTCTTGAATCCGTCCGCCGAGGCGCGCCCGACGATGATCTGGGTGCCGCCGTTTTCAACCGTGATCGCATTCAGCGTTTCGGCCACGTCGCCATGGCGGACAATGCCCTGCGCCGTGAAACCGTCCGCGTTCAACGCGTCCACAGTTGGGTTGACGACCCGGGTCGTGGCCAGTGCGACCTCTTCCTCGCGCCGTTTGTGCCGCAAAGCGTTTTCTTCTGGTGTCTGGAAAGTGAAAGGGGACCATTCGATCACGTAAACTACTAGCAATTCACACGATCCGATCCGCCCGGCCAAGTCCTTGGCAAAGGCGATCGCGCGTTCCCCGGTTTCAGTCCCGTCCAGTCCAATGACAATTTTCGTTGTCATGACGTTCCTCCATTATTTTTTGATTGTACCGGGGCCCGTGCCCCCGGCTGGGCAGCCGGAACCTGGAACTTTCTGAGTAGACTGCCCACGCAAACCAGTATCCGGGAAAAACACTGAAAAACAGAGGGGAAATTGCCAGACTCAACCCAGAGTCCGGCTTTTTATTGATAATAAAGAACTTTTCATGCCTAAAAAATAGGCAAAAACCCGAGGCCACTTGGTAACAACGGGCATGAAACGCACGTGTCAGCCCGGATCGGTGTTGTAGATCAGACGCTCATCGCAGGGAGCAATACGCAGGATATTTGTGGTTCCGGGCACGTTGAACGGCACACCTGCGGTCACAACGATCTGATCGGATTCCGAGGCAAACCCACCGGCCCGGGCCGCACGGGCGGCGTTGACCACGGCGCCCTTGAACCGCTCAAGCTCGGGCGTCATCACACAGTGGCAGCCCCAGCTCAGACACAGGCGCCGCGCGGTGCCGGTGGCTGGTGTCATCGCGATGATCGGCACTCCGGGGCGTTCCCGCGCCGTCAGCAGGGCCGTGGTGCCGCTTTGGGTAAAGCAGCAGATGGCCTTGATATCGGTCTTTTCCGCAATCTCACGCGCGGCGGCCACGATCCCATCTGCAATCGTAGTGCCTTTGGCAGTTCGGGAGGCCGAAATAATCTGCGTATAGGTCGGATCAGCCTCGACCTCGATGGCGACCTTGTTCATCGTCTGAACAGCCTCGATCGGGTACGAGCCTGCTGCGGATTCCGCGCTCAGCATGATGGCATCGGTGCCTTCATAGATGGCGGTCGCCACGTCCGAGACCTCGGCCCGGGTGGGCATCGGGCTTTCGATCATGCTCTCCAGCATCTGGGTCGCCACGATCACTGGCTTGGCCGCACCCCGGCATTTCCGCACCAGACGTTTCTGGATCGGCGGCACGGCGGACACCGGCAGTTCGACCCCAAGATCACCCCGCGCAACCATGATCCCGTCCGAGGCATCGAGAATATCGTCAAACGCCTCAACCGCTGCGGGCTTTTCGATCTTGGACAGGATCGAGGCCCGGCCATCGGCCAGCGCGCGGGCCTCAAACACGTCCTTTGCGCGCTGAACAAAGCTCAGCGCCAACCAGTCCACACCCAGCTGACAGACAAATTCCAGATCGTCGCGGTCTTTGGCCGACAGCGCGGCCAGCGGCAGCACGACGTCTGGCACGTTCACGCCCTTACGGTTCGAGATGGTGCCGCCGACTTCGACGGTGCAGGCGGCGAAGTCCTGACCGCAATCCTGAACGATCAGGCGAATCTTGCCATCATTGACCAACAGACGCGCGCCCGGTTCCAGCGCCGCAAAAATCTCGGGGTGCGGAAGGCAAACCCGGCCCGCGTCGCCGGGTGCAGGATCGAGATCCAGCCGGAACGCCGCGCCCTCTTCCAACTCTTCTGCGTCATTCGCAAAGACGCCGACGCGCAATTTCGGGCCCTGAAGATCCGCCAGAATGGCAATCGGGCTGTCCAGATCCTTTTCCACTTGCCGGATGATCCGGTGCCGTTCGCGGATCTCATCATGGCTTCCGTGGCTCATGTTCAGACGGAACACATCTGCCCCTGCCTCGTGCAGTGCGCGGATCATGTCATAGTCATTGGACGCCGGTCCCAGCGTCGCCACGATTTTTACATTTCTCAGGCGTCGCATTGGTGGTGCTCTCCTAACGTCATCTCTTGGTTTCGCACAAATGTTACCGCAAACATTGTTCATGGCCGCTTATTGCGCAATTCCCTTTTCAAAGCAACTGCCCTACACCTGCGACAAACTAGATGACAGGCTTATGACGTATTCTCCGTTTTTTATCCACGGCGCTGATCGCCCGTCGCGCTGGCTGATCACATGCGACCACGCAACCAACACAGTGCCGCCCGAAATCAACGGCGGAGACCTCGGCCTGCCGCGCGAGGATATGGAGCGTCACATCGCCTATGACGTTGGCGCTTATGAGGTGTCCAAGCATCTGGGCGAGATCCTGAACGCGCCAGTGATTGCGGCCAATTTCTCGCGCCTCGTGATCGATCCGAACCGGGGCGAGGACGATCCGACCCTGCTGATGAAGCTCTATGACGGCTCGATCATTCCCGGAAACCGCCATGCCAACGCGTCCGAACGCGAACGGCGTCTGAACATGTGTTACCGCCCCTATCACGAGTCACTCGCGCAAATGGCAGCGCTGCCTCATGCGGTGATCGTGTCGATGCATTCCTTTACCCGCCAATTGCGGGGGCGCGAACCGCGCCCATGGCATGTGGGCGTGCTGCATACACAGGATGAGCGTTTCTCACGCCCGTTGATCAACCGGCTAGAGGCAGAGGGCGACATGTGCGTTGGGGTAAACGAGCCCTATACCGGCGTTCTTCCCGGGGATGCGATCGATAAACACTGCACCAGTTTCGGACGACCTAACGCCCTGATCGAACTGCGAAATGACCTTATTGCCGATCACGCCGGACAACGTCATTGGGCCGAACGACTAGCTCAAATTCTGCAGGACGCACTGGACGACAGCGGATTGTAACGTAGGGTCAACCGAGGCCGATTCCGGCCTTCGCGATATTGTGGGCCTTCTCGCGGCACCCCATATATCATGGGAAAGGAGACGACTATGACTCAGGAATTCCTGACGACCGTCTTCGGCTGGATGACGGTTCTGAACATCGCCCTTTTGTCGCTTACCACGCTGATGATAGTTGCCCTACAGGACTGGATTGCAGGGGTTCACGGCAGGATGTTCCAAATGGAACGCACCGAGGTGAAAAGGGCCTATTTCAGGTATCTTGCCAACTACAAGATCCTGACGATCGTGTTCTGCCTGATGCCTTGGTTGGCACTTAAACTGGCTTAGCACCTACATCTAAAGCTGCGAAGGGCCTTCGGGCCCTTCCTGATTGTTGTAACATAGCCACGGGATTGTTAGGTCAGGCTCAGTACGCAAGACATTCATCCGGAGCCAGACCATGGACAAGCAAACCGAAATCGAACTTCAGGCCGCCGCGTTCCGCCGGTTGCAAAAGCACCTGATGGAAGATCGCACCGACGTTCAGAACATTGACATGATGAATCTGGCCGGGTTCTGCCGCAACTGCCTGTCGCGTTGGTATCAGGAAGCGGCCAACGAAAAGGGCATCGAAATGGGCAAGGACGAAGCCCGTGAGATTTTCTATGGCATGACCATGGATGAGTGGAAGGCCAACTACCAGACCGAGGCTAGCCCCGAGAAACAGGCCGCCTTCAAGGTCGCCTTCGAAGAAAACGTGACGAAAAAGGGCTGACGCCCGGAACGAAAAAGGCCCGCCGGTTTGGCGGGCCCTTGTTTTAGATCGCGGCCTTGCGGCTTTCGTCCAGATAGATCTCACGCAAGCGTTTGGCGATCGGCCCCGGTGTGCCGTCGCCCAGCGTTACGCCGTCAATCTCAACCACCGGCATGACAAAGGCGCTGGCCGAGGTGGTGAAGGCCTCATCCGCCTCTTTCGCTTCATCGATGGTGAACAGACGCTCTTCGACTTCCATCTGCGCCTCAGCCGCCATACGCAGTACGGCCTTGCGGGTGATGCCGTGCAGAATGTCGTTGGACAGCGGGCGGGTGACGATCTTGCCGTTCTTCACGAAATAGGCATTGTTGCTAGTGCCTTCGGTGACATAGCCATCCTCGACCAGCCACGCATCGTCGCAGCCCGCTTTCTTGGCCATCATCTTACCCATCGACGGGTAGAGCAGCTGCACGGTCTTGATGTCGCGACGGCCCCAACGGATATCCTCGATCGAGATGATCTTAGCGCCCTTCTTGGCCGCAGGACTGTCGGCCAGACCCGGCTTGTTCTGGGTGAACAACACGAGGCTAGGTTTGGTGTCCGCAGACGGGAACACGAAATCCCGGTCGCCGTCTGAGCCACGGCTGACCTGCAGGTAAATCAGACCCTCTTCGATGCCGTTCAGCTCCACCAGCTTGCGGTGAATCTCCAGCAGCTCTTCTTTGGTGCAGGGCTCAGCCATCTCCAATTCGTCCAGCGACCGCTTGAGGCGCACCGCGTGGCCTTCGAAATCGATCAGCTTGCCGTCCAGAACGCTGGTGACTTCGTAAACGGCGTCCGCGAAAAGGAAACCACGGTCAAAGATGGACACCTTGGCCTCAGTCTCGGGCAGGTATTCGCCATTTACGTAAACGGTGCGGGTCATATGTTGTCTCCTCAGCCCCAGAGGTCCGCCACGGGCGGGTGCACTCCGGCATCATCAAAAATCAGCGGGTTGGTGCGGTCTTCGGCCAACAGAAGCGGGCCGTCAAGGTCCGTTACCATCGCGCCCTGCGCCAACAGTGTCGCGGGCGCCATGGCCAGAGAACTACCGACCATACACCCAACCATGACTTTGTAGCCTTCGGCCAGCGCAGCTTCACGCAAGGCCAACGCCTCGGTCAGACCACCTGTTTTATCCAGCTTGATGTTCACTACATCGTACTTGCCCTTCAATCCGGGCAGGCTGGTGCGGTCATGGCAGGATTCGTCGGCACAAACAGGCACCGGGCGCTCCATCCCGATCAGAGCATTGTCCTCTCCAGCGGGCAGAGGCTGTTCAACCAGTTCAACGCCCAACCGCACCAGATGCGGTGCCAGATCGGCATAAACTTCGGCCGACCAGCCCTCATTTGCGTCGACAATGATCTTGGAGGCAGGCGCACCTGCGCGAACAGCCTCCAACCGGGGCATGTCGTCGGGCGTACCCAGCTTGATCTTCAACAAAGGACGGTGCGCATTCGCAGCCGCCTGCGCCTGCATCTTTTCCGGCGTATCCAGTGAAAGAGTATACGCAGTGATCTCCGGCATCGGCACTGGTAGCCCGGCCAAGTCCCACGCCCGTTTTCCGGCGCGCTTGCATTCCAGATCCCACAGGGCGCAATCGACAGCGTTCCGGGCAGCACCAGCCGGCAGCAGGTCCATAAGCGACTGGCGCGTGAATTCTGCGGGCAGACCCGCAATCTCGGCCTCAACAGACTCGAGCGTTTCATCATAGCGAGCATAGGGAACGCATTCGCCCCAGCCTTGATGAATTCCGTCCGAAATCCGGACGGTCAGAACCTTCGCCTCAGTCCGCGACCCGCGCGAAATAGTAAACACCTGCGCCAGCCGAAACACATCACGAGAGACCTCTACCTGCACGCAAACGCTCCTTCATCTTTTTCCAAATACTCCCGCCGGAGGCGGAATACCCCGCCCTCGGCGTGTCGTTCAGATCACATCGCGGCCAGCGCGTCCACCAGCTTGCCCGAACCAAAGCGGAAGGGGTCGGTCGCGGGCAGGCCCATGTCGGCTTCGATCTTGGCCAGATAGGCAGATGCGTCCTCCTCGGACATGTGCTGCGTGTTGACCGAAACGCCAACAACCTGGCAATCCGGGTTGCCCACTTTGGCCAGTGCCAGCGCGGTGTCACGCAGGGTTTCGAGCGTCGGCAGCTGATAGGTCGGCAGGCCACGCATATGCTCGCGCGTCGGTTCGTGACACAGGATCAGCGCGTCAGGCTGGCCACCATGGACCAGAGCCATGGTTACGCCCGAATAAGACACATGGAATAGCGACCCCTGCCCTTCGATCAGGTCCCAGTGGTCGTCGTCATTGTCGGGTGTCAGCCATTCGACCGAACCGGCCATAAAGTCTGCAATGACCGCATCCAGCGGCACGCCGTCACCGGTGATCAGAATGCCGGTCTGACCGGTGGCGCGGAAGGTGGATTTCATGCCGCGCTCGCGCATCTCGGCATCCATCGCCAGCGCGGTGTACATCTTCCCGACCGAGCAATCCGTGCCCACGGCAAGACACCGCTTGCCCTTACGCTTGATGCCATTGGCGATCGGGTAATCAACTTCGGGCACGCGCACGTCGTGCAGTTTCTGGCCGGTTGCCTCGGCAACGGCAACCAGATCAGGTTCGTCGCGCAGCAGGTTGTGCAGGCCCGAGGCAAGGTCAAAGCCTTCCTCCAGCGCCATGACCAGAACCTTTTTCCATTCTTGGCTGATCACGCCACCACGATTGGCCACGCCAATAACCAGGGTTTTGGCTCCGGCCTCTTTCGCTTCGGTCAGAGTCATATCGGTCAGACCCAGATCAGCCTTGCAGCCGTCCATCCGGTATTGGCCCACGGCGTTTTCGGGACGCCAGTCCTTGATGCCAACTGCCACTTTGGCCGCCAATTGGTCGGGCGCATCGCCCAAAAACAGCAGGTACGGTGTCTCGATCATTGCGGTAACTCCTTTGATTCTGGCGCAGGCTAAGGGACGTGTCTTACGAGTGTTTCGCGTTTTCCTTCGGGTTCAGTTGCTCAAAAGGGAAAATTTTGCGTCAAGTGAAACGAAAGCGCAAAAATCTCCCAAGTTTTCACAGTGATTAATCCTTAATCACCACGCAACCCCCAACCCACGGCAGATGCTGCACTTGCATTGCGGCAACTGCACAAAGGCGCTTGCGAAGCCTTGCGCAATTTAATACCTCATACGGCAAGAAAATCGTAATTTCCTTTCTTGCACGAGGTCCAGATGAGCTTTCGCATTCAACCCGCCGCCCCCGCGCGCCCCAACCGTTGTCAGCTGTTCGGGCCGGGATCGAACACAAAGCTGTTCCCAAAAATGGCCGCGTCGGCAGCGGATGTGATCAATCTCGATCTTGAGGACTCGGTTGCGCCCTCGGACAAGGACGTCGCCCGCGCCAATGTGATCGAGGCGCTGAACACCGTTGATTGGGGCAACAAGTACATGTCGGTGCGGATCAACGGGCTGGACACGCCCTATTGGTATCGTGACGTGGTCGACCTGATGGAACAGGCCGGCGACCGTCTGGACCAGATCATGATCCCAAAGGTCGGCTGCGCGGCGGATGTCTATGCAGTAGATGCCTTGGTCACCGCTATCGAGCGTGCCAAGGACCGCACCAAACCGATCAGCTTTGAGGTCATCATCGAATCCGCCGCCGGTATCGCCCATGTCGAAGAGATCGCGGCCTCATCCCCCCGAATGCAGGCTATGAGCCTGGGGGCAGCAGACTTTGCAGCCTCAATGGGGATGCAAACCACCGGCATCGGCGGTACGCAGGAAAACTACTATATGCTGCGCGAGGGCGAAAAGCACTGGTCCGATCCGTGGCACTGGGCACAGGCCGCCATCGTCGCCGCCTGCCGCACCCATGGCGTTCTGCCGGTGGACGGGCCGTTCGGCGATTTCTCTGACGACGAGGGCTATATCGCTCAGGCCAAACGCTCGGCCACGCTGGGTATGGTCGGCAAATGGGCGATCCACCCGAAACAGATCGCACTGGCCAATCAGGTCTTTACCCCGTCGGACGAGGCTGTTTCCGAAGCACGTGAAATCCTCGCCGCGATGGAACAGGCCAAGGCCAATGGCGAAGGTGCTACCGTTTACAAAGGGCGTCTGGTCGATATCGCTTCGATCAAACAAGCCGAAGTGATCGTGGCACAGGCTGAACTGATCGCCGCAAACGGTTAACTCAAACCGGATCAGGGCACCGCAAGGGTGCCCTGAAATGTCTACCGGTGACCAAAAATGTCGTTGGGGACCCATTCAAGGTCCTTACCGTCCTTGCCCCATTTCATCATCAGGCAGGAGGTTCCACCTTTTTGAAAGTACAAGGTGGTGAGCTCGTACCAGCCCGCTTCTGGTATTTCGACTTCGGTCACGCCATTGCCTTCACAGCCTTGTACGCCGTCAAAAAACCCGATTGTCTGGCCGCCCAGTTTTGTTTCAGCACCATCGTTGGAATAGACTTCAAACTGATACGATCCTGGTTCATCGATCCTTATTAAACCCACTAATTCCGCTGCAACGTTGTAAGGTTGCGACGAAGTCATAACAAGATCGCCATCGTTGGTATCACGAAAGTCAAACGCAGGGACCGGATCTGCCGGTTGGCCAATCGTATCGATCAATTCTCTGGCTTGCTCCAAGCTCTTAATCTTCTTAGGAGCTTCAGCATATGTGACTTTCAATCCCGGCTTTACGATCGGTAGCGGAGCAGTCAGCTCGGCAGCGGCTGCAGAAACCCCAATCGAACTTGCGGTGACCACCATCGCATACGTCAATAAGTGCGTTTTCAACGTTAGTCTCCCCTGGTGAGTATGCTGTTTGCGGAAGCGAACCATGAGCATGTTTTGAAGTCAACTAACATAGCTGGGCATCAAGGTGCTTGATAGAGCACCGCACGTCAGGCCCGCATATCTTTGGGAGACCCCATCACCACGTAAGACGTGATTGAGGTCACATGCGGCAGAGTTCCCAGAACATCAGTATGAAAGGTCTTATATGCAGACAGATCAGCACATTCCACGCGTAGCAGATATTCGATCGTGCCTGTGATGTTGTGGCATTCCACCACCTCCGGCGCGCGTTGCAGGGCGCGTTCGAACCCTTCCTGAGCGGCCTTGGTGTGCTCGCCCAGACCAACACCGATATAGGCTACAAACCCCACGCCCAGCGCCGCCGGGTTCAGAACTGCGCGATAGCCCGAGATCACCCCCGCACGCTCAAGCTCCTGCACTCTGCGTAGACAGGCTGAGGGCGACAGGCCAACCCGATCCGCCAGTTCAATATTACTGATACGGCCATCGCGGGACAGCTCACGCAATATCTGTTGGTTTATGTGATCAATCTTCGTCATAGATTGCAAAACTATCGCAATGACGCACAAAAACGCAATTTCATTTGGTCGCTGCGCAGCAATTATAGCCGCCATGACCCACGACATCCTTTTGGCTCTGATCGCCTTTGCCTTTGTCTCGTCCATCACACCGGGGCCGAACAACCTGATGCTGATGGCGTCGGGGGCCAATTTCGGCTTTCGACGCACGATCCCGCATATGCTGGGGATCGGGTTGGGGTTCACACTCATGGTCCTGCTTGTCGGTGCCGGGCTGGTGCAATTGTTCGACCGCTATCCAGTCAGTTATTCGGTGCTGAAACTCGTCTCGGTCGCATACCTGCTTTATCTGGCGTGGAAAATCGCACATGCGGCCCCGACCAAGGGCGAAGCCGCCGAGGGCAAGCCCATGACCTTCCTGCAGGCCGCCGCGTTTCAGTGGGTCAACCCAAAAGCCTGGGCCATGGCGCTGACGGCCACCACGGCCTACACGCCAGACCATACGTTGCAGGCCATCGTGATCGTGGCGCTGATCTTTGGCGCGGTGAACCTGCCCTCGGTCAGCACATGGACAGTGCTGGGACAGCAAATGGCGCGGGTCCTCACGAACCCGCGCCGGTTGATGGCGTTCAACTGGACCATGGCGGCGCTGCTTGTTGCATCGCTTTACCCGGTCCTGTGGCCGAACTGAGCTATTTTAGCGGCAGGCAGATTTCCGTCAGCAACTCTTCGGGTGCGGTGTCGCGGGGATCATTGAGGTAGATTTCGTAACACGGCTGATCCGCGGGTTCCTCGCCCGAATCCGGCAGCCAATTGCCGAACAGGCTGTGATAGGCGGCCTCAAGCCCCGAATACGGGCCCTTGAAGGTTAGAACGGCTGTCTTTCCGCCGGGGATTTGCACGGCCTCCATGCCTTCGGGCGTGCCGTCACCGCGGAATTCAGCCCCGGCATAGCTTCGCAGATCATTGACGGGTACGGAATCAGGACTGTCGAGATAGATGCCGATTACCGGCCCGACCTGTGGCCATAGCTGCCGGGATTCGCACAAGGCCCCGAAGGCCTCAAAGCTCTTACCGATCTCGGCATAGGCACCTTTGTGCGGCAGGCCGACAACGCGGCGGGCGGGTTCGGTTCGGGTGGTTACAGGATACATGGGATATTCTCCGGTTCTGAAATGTGGATGGGCGGGTAGAAACTGCCCGGCCTTGCGAAATGCGGCAGGGCTGCTGCCGTAGGCCTCGGAAAAGGCCCGCGCAAAAGAGTTCAGATTGGGATAGCCAACGTCCGACGCGACCTGCGCCACCGGTTTGTCGAACTGAACCAACGCGATGGCCGCGCGATGCAGACGGATACGACGCACCGCCTGCGCGCAGGTTTCACCGGTCAGGGCGCGAAACACCCTATGCCAGTGAAACCGGGACATTGCCGCTACATCGGCCAGCGCATCCAGCGACAGATCTCCGGCGGGGTGGTCGTGGATATAGCCCAGCACGCGCAGAATACGGTTTTCATAGCTGGTTGCCATCGGCGTCCCTTCCTTCTCTTTGCCCAACCGTGGTCGCATATCCTGCATCCACAAATCTTGCTGAGTTGCATCCCGGGCAACCACAGGTCATATAGCAGGGAACTTCCGCGTTGAGAGGCGTCATGACCCAGTATCTGGATTTCGAAAAACCCCTGGCCGAGATCGAAGGCAAGGCCGAGGAGCTGCGCGCGCTGGCCCGTGCCAACGAAGAGATGGACGTGGCCGAAGAAGCTTCTGCGCTGGACGCCAAGGCCGCCAAGCTGCTGGAAGAGCTTTATGATGACCTGACCCCCTGGCGCAAATGCCAGGTGGCGCGTCACCCGGAACGTCCCCATTGCAAGGATTACGTCGAGGCGCTGTTTACCGAATTCACCCCGCTGGCCGGGGACCGGAACTTTGCCGACGATCTGGCCGTCATTGGCGGTCTGGCCCGGTTCAACGACCAGCCCGTGATGCTGATCGGCCACGAGAAGGGCTCGGACACCAAGTCGCGGATCGAACGCAACTTTGGCATGGCCCGCCCCGAAGGCTACCGCAAGGCTGTGCGCCTGATGGAGATGGCCGGACGGTTTGGCCTGCCCGTCATTACGCTGATCGACACGGCCGGTGCATATCCCGGTAAAGGCGCCGAGGAGCGTGGCCAGTCCGAGGCCATCGCGCGTTCAACCGAGATGTGCCTAAAGATCGGTGTGCCGCTGGTGTCGGTGATCATCGGCGAAGGTGGTTCGGGCGGGGCTGTGGCTTTTGCCACAGCGAACCGTGTGGCGATGCTGGAACATTCGGTTTATTCGGTGATTTCGCCCGAGGGCTGCGCCTCGATCCTGTGGAAGGATGCAGAGAAGATGCGCGAGGCCGCCGAGGCGCTGCGCCTGACTGCGCAGGACCTGTACAAGCTGGGCGTCTGCGACCGGATCATCACCGAGCCCAAGGGCGGTGCCCACCGGGATCGCGAAGCCACCGTTGAATCGGTACGTGCGACGATTGCCGCCATGCTGCAAGAGCTGGACGGCAAGGATGCGGCGGCCCTGATTCAGGACCGCCGTCAGAAATTCCTCGATATCGGCTCGAAAGGGTTGGCGGCTTAACCGCCCAACTGCCGCAACAACTCGACCGAGGGTTTGCCGGTAACGGCCAACCCATTGGCACGTTGGTACCCGCTGATCGCGGATTCGGTGTTCTTGCCGATCACCCCGTCCGCGCCCTGCGTGTCATAGCCTGCCAAGGTCAGACGACGCTGAAGCTCTTTGCGATCCTCCAGCGTCAGACCCGTCGCATCTGGCCCGAACGAGGCCTGAAACGGCGCGCCGCCCGCGATACGGTCAGACAGATGGCCGACCCCGATCGCGTAACTGTCCGAGTTATTGTAGCGTTTGATCACCTGAAAATTTCGGAACACGGCAATACGCGGCCCCGGCTTTTGTGGCTGTAGCACCGCGACCGGTGTGCCCGAGACCGTACCGGCCTCGCCCCCCCAGGGCTGCCCCCGCACCCAACCGGCACGCGCCAGATAGGCGGCGGTTGAGGCTAGCGAATCCGTCGGGTCTTCGGACCAGATATCCCGCCGCCCGTCACCGGTGAAGTCCACCGCATAGGCCAGATAAGACGTGGGAATGAACTGCGTATGCCCCATCGCCCCGGCCCAGCTACCTGTCATGTTGGCGGGGCTCGTGTCGCCCTCCTGAATGATTTTGAGGGCCGCGACCAGTTGCTTTTCAAAGAACGCGCCGCGCCGTCCATCGTAGGCCAGCGTGGACACCGCCGAGATCACCGGCACATCCCCGCGCCGCGCACCGTACCGGCTTTCCAAGCCCCAAACGGCCACGACAACCTCCTTATCGACGCCGTATTTCGCCTCGATCTGCGACAGGGTGCCTGCGTGGCGCACCAGCATCTGTTTGCCGGTGGAGATCCGCTCGTCCGAGGCTGCGATGGCCAGATAATCCTCAAGCGAGCGTTTGAATTCCACCTGATTGCGGTCGCGCTCGATCACCTCGGGCAGATACCCTGCCCCCTGAAAAGCAAGATTGAGGGTGGTTTGCGAAATCCCCTGCGCCGCCGCCCTGCCCTTGAAGCCTGCAACCCATGCGTCCCATCCCGCATTGGGCACCGGGCGCATCCGCGAGGCGGGCGTGTTGGTGGGCGCGCCGGTGGAACAGGCGGTCAGCAGGGCCGACCCGAGGCCCAGTGAAAATATCCGTCGATTGATCATGGCTGAAATCTGCTCTTGTTGTGATTTGGGTCAGAGTAACCCAGACCTGACCTTCAAGCCACAACGACAAAGCCGATCAGGGACAATTTCAGGCCTTCGGCGACAAGCCGCTTAGCTGACCAGCAACCGCAGACCCTGGGTCACATCCGAACGGACCGCCAACCGCAATCCGGGCTCGTCCCCGGCCTGCAACGCCGCGATGATCAGCTTGTGGTTATGTGGCGGATCGGTCCGTCGCAGCCGCCCATACAGCGCGCGCATTGTGGGGCCAAGCTGTAGCCAGACGGTTTCCGCAATCGCCAGCATCGCGGGGGCCTGCGCCCGCAGATAGAGCGTACGGTGGAACTCCAGATTGGTGCGGATATAGCCAACGGCGTCCCGCTTGGTGACCATCTCGGCCACGTTCATGTTGATGCTCTGCAACCGGTCGATCAGCGCCATATGCGCCCGCGGCAGGGCGCGGCTGGCCAGCTCAACCTCAAGCAATGCGCGCAGGGCGGCCAGTTCCTCAATCCGATCATTGGTCAGCTCGGGCGTGGAAACGCGGCCCGATGAGGACAAAAACAACGCCCCTTCGGCCGCCAACCGCCGCACCGCCTCGCGCGCAGGGGTCATCGAGACACCGAATTCCTTGCCGATCCCACGCAGGGTCAGCGCCTGCCCCGGTGCCATCTCACCATGCATGATCCGAGAGCGTAATGCGCGATACACCCGGTCATGTGTCGCGCTGTGAGAGTCTGAGGGTCGTGTGGTCAGCATTCCCAATTTGTGATCACAAACGGGCGCGGGGTCAACTCACTGCGGTATCAAATCTGTATTGGTGCAGCTGCGCTCCGTTGTCGCGCAGCCAACGCCTCTGATCGCGGCAATCGCCGAAAATCCGTTCGACCTGCGCCCAGAACGCGGGTGAGTGGTTCATTTCAACAAGATGTGCCACCTCATGCGCGGCGACGTAATGCAGGATCTCGGACGGTGCGAGGATCAGCCGCCATGAGAACATCAGCCCGCCGGCCGAGCTGCACGACCCCCAGCGCGACCGCGTATCACGGATGGTCAGGCTGGAATACGACCGACCCAGCATGGCCGCGTAATCGTCGCAGGCCCCAGTCAGACGATCCCGCGCCAATTCCTTTAGAAATCGAGCCAACCGCCGCGTTTCGGCGCCTGTCGGCACAGCGATCTCATCACCTTGTAGCAGAACACGACGCCCCTTTGCCGGTACGATTCGCCGCTCCACACCTTCGATGGGGATGGTCTGGCCGAACTGAACAACGGCCGGATCGGGGCGGTCCTGCAAGTGCTGACGGATCCACTCTTCCTTTGTGTGGGCAAAACTCAGCGCCTCAGACTCGGGCACGCCCTGCGGGTAGGTCAACGTAACCCGCCCGTCCAACTGGGAAATCCGCAGGCTGATCCGCCGCGCCCGCGCCGATTTGCGCAACGTCAGCGGCACCGGAGGCCTCCCGGGCAGTGCGTGATCTCCCATATGCCTGTTTCTCCTGCTCAAAGGCTTTGACAGTGCCTGCTGCATGTGGCACGTGACCTGAATCATTATTACGACTCACCTGATATCAAGGGGATTTGACATGCCCAAGGAAGAATGGGGCGTAAAGCGTGTTTGCCCGACAACCGGCAAGCGGTTTTACGACCTGAACAAGGACCCGATCATCAGCCCCTACACTGGCGAGATCGTGGAGCTTGAGACCGGCAAAAGCCGGATGATCGCTGCGGATGCGGAAGACGCCGCCTCGGCCAAAGCGCGCAAAGACGCTTCGGAAGAGGATCTGGTTCTGGATGATGACGACAATGTCGATGTCGATCTGGACGACGATCTGCTGGACGATGATGACGACGACAATGATAACGTTTCGCTCGACGATATCACCGACATGTCGTCGGAAGACGAAAACTAAGACCGGCCAGAGGCGGCCCCACGCCGCCTCATGCCCACCCCGGACGCGGGACGAAACTTTTTGGCAAATTCCAATTTTTGGACTTGCGCTCACCGCCACCGTCTCATAAACGTCCGTCCACTGCTTAGGCAGTACCCGGAAGGGGCCTTAGCTCAGTTGGGAGAGCGCTTGCATGGCATGCAAGAGGTCAGGGGTTCGACTCCCCTAGGCTCCACCAAAATCCATTGTTTTTAATGGATTATTTCGGATGAATGCTTCTCTGCCCCTATTCTGCCCCTAAAATTGCGTCGCTAGCTGCTAGCGTTTCGGCGATCGTTCACACCCTCCGCCGACTCGAAATGTCGAACCCGCCCCCCTGGCCTGACCCGGACGAAGCGAGGTTTTCCTTATACCCCACGCATAGCAAGCGCGGGATGTCTGGACTTTTTGACTGGTGTGTCAGATGAGACGAGGCCATCCGTGCAGCTACTAATGCGTTTCGCCGAGAGTTCATAAGCCTTTTGGTAATTTGTTGCACCAAGCGCGAACGACCGCTTTGAACTCTGAGCGGTCATTCGCTGCAACTCGCTTGAACGTCTGCTCTGCGGACAGATCAGCCGTTAAGTTATCCAGGACCCCTGTTTCACGCGCATTCAAGATGGTCAACCAAACGTCTGCCGCGAATGCTGTGCCTAGCAGACGATACCTATCGCGGATCTTGGAGAGCTTTTCAGATTTAAGCCATGGGCATGAACTGCCTTTCATATAAGATCGCCTAGGGACTATCAGCTCGACGAAATTCATTTCGCGTCTACCGGAAGATCAACCTAGGCTTGGAGTTAACGTTTCATGGAGCACAACTTGGAAAGACGCCTTGCTGCGATTGTGGCCATGGACATGGTCGGTTTTTCCCGTCTTGTGGGTTTAGATGAAGAAGGAACAATTGCGCGGCAACAACGCCTAAATTCCGAAATATTCGAACCAATTATTGCTGGAAATAGTGGTCGCGTTTTTAAGAGTAGCGGGGACGGTCTATTTATCGAATTTCCCTCGGCGGTTAGCGCCGCACGAGCTTGTGTAGCGATTCAACAATCAGTATCGGAAGCCGAGAAGTCTATAGATCCCTCTAAGCGCATTGCTTATCGGATAGGCTTGCATGTTGGTGACGTAATAGTCGACGGAGACGATCTGTATGGTGACGGAGTCAACATCGCTGCGCGGCTCGAAGCTTTGGCGGAACCTTCAACGATTGTTACTTCAGCAGACGCACATCGCCAGTTTGATGGTAGGTTTGAAGCGGATTTTGCATCAGCAGGATCCCGCACCCTAAAAAACATATCTGAACCTGTTCACATCCTCCAATGGCCACCTGACGCCGTGATTGCTGCGACGATCGTTTCCAAGCCGACTGTAGCAGTGCTCCCTTTTGAAAACCGATCCTCTGATCCAGAAAACGAATTCATTGCCGATGGCATGGCGGAAGACATCATTACTGATTTGAGCCGTATGCCTTGGTTCAATGTGATTTCGCGAAATTCCACACTGGCCCATAAGGACAACGGACTGGATTTGACGGCGGCGATCAAAGATTTGGGTGTAGTCTATGTGCTGAAAGGCTCTATTCGAAAGTCTGGAGACCGAATTCGGGTCACTACTCAATTAATTGACTTGGCGACTGAAACACAGGTTTGGGCAAACCGCTACGACCGAGTATTCACTGACATCTTTGATATTCAGGACGAAATATCGAACGCGATAGTTTCAGCGGTTGGTCCAGGATTTTTGAGTGCCGAAGCTAGGCGCGCCCGGGCAAAAGATCCGACACAGTTGGACGCCTGGGAATGTGTAATGAGAGGTCGACCTCTCATCATGCGTTTGGGGCAGATCGAAACAGCGGAAGCTAGACGTTATTTTGAACGGGCAGTCGAACTGTCCGGTGGCGCATTTGGCAACGCTGACCTAGCTCTCGCGCATTTTCTGCAAGCATTCTATCGTTGGGCAGAACCGGGCGAAAATTCCGCGGCGGCTATGGTCGCAGCTGCAGATGCAGCGGTTCGAGCCGACAATCAAGATCCAATTGTTTTGGCAATCAAAGGATGGTCTTTGATGTTTGTCGGACGCTGGGACGAGGCAGTTGACCTCTTTGATCGCGCCATTACGCTCGCGCCCTCGTTTTCGACTGTATTGGGCTTTTGTGGAAGCGGATACTGCATCAGCGGCGCATACCAAAAAGGCCTCGATCTGGTTAAACAAGCTGAGACATTAAGTCCTCAGGACGTTTTTACACCGCTTTGGCTGATGGGCGTCTACTTTGCCCATTTTTGCTTGGAGGACCCCGAAAGTGCAGAAAAGACGGTGCGCCGTGCACTGGCATTGGCACCCGAAAACCCGACTTACAGAAGGCAGTTGGTGGCAACGCTTCATCTTTCTGGTCGCATTGAGGAGAGAGACAAGGCGTTAGACGCCTACCTGGCAGTTGCGCCGGACGTCAGAGCAAGTGATGCAAGACGAATTCCCGGTCGAGACCGCGTACAGGTAGAGCGCTTTGTTCAAGTCTTGATTGCCGCAGGCGTTCCCGACTGAGTTCTTCTGGAAGATTTTGCTAGTTGACCAATGTCCACCTTGGGCTCGATGCGGACGTTTAATCAAATCGACTGAGCGTCTGCTATGCGGACGAAGCCGCCGTTCCAAATTATGTTTTAAAGGTCCACTTACGAAATCGCTATTCAATCAATTTTGACCGAACCCTCAGGATTTCAGCGCCCTCATCTTCGAAGTATGATCGCAACTCTTCGATAAACACTTGGACAAGGCGGCGAAGGTTGCCTCCGAGGTGGCCCAGTACAATCTTGAACGGCTCAACCGATGGCCCTAACGGTACAGCAACAACTTTGTCCCCTGCATAGGTTAGATCGTTCGCCACAGCCATATGCAGCATGGAACACCCCACCCCCCGCCCAACAAGGCTGCGGACCATTTCTAGCGATGTCGCAGTTGCAACTATTTTCGGGGCAACTCCCGCTTGGTCAAACTGGCCTGCGTAATACTCAGAGACTACGGGCAGATCGAGAAGGACGAAATTCTCGTCGCAAAGGTCCTGCATCGATACCTGAGATCGCGTCGCTAGCCGATGATTCTTTGGAACCAAGATGTAGGCGGGAACTTCAAGCAAGGTCTCATAAACGATCCCCGGCTTCATCGCGTTTGCGACGCAGACATTGACATCATGTGCCCCGGACATCAGTCCGTCCTGGGCGCTTTGGTTGTCGCATTCAGTGAACTTCACAGCAACATCTGCATTATCGGCGAGAATGCGTTCAATAATCTGAGGCATGAAAGCCGGAGCCGCCGGTGCGTAATAGCCGACCGTCAAAACGCCACTGACCTGAAACCGCATGTCGCTGCCGTCGCGCATCAGGCTTCCATACTCGTCCAACAGGCTTTGAATCTTCGGTACCATCTGCTGACCGGTGGCCGTAAGCGAAATGCCTTTCGCGCGGTTTCGGATGGTCAGCTGCAGGCCAAACGAAGCTTCGACTTGGTTGACGGCAGTGTGCACCGCCGAGGGCACAACATTCACGACTTTTGCGGCCTCCGTGATGCTGCCTGTGCGGATCGCGGCCATGAAGTACCGCAATGCCTTAAGAGAAATGTCCGGTGTCATCGCATAGGTTTATCTGAAAATCAGAATTTTGTATTCCATTAATTCTGATTTTTGAAAATAGCATTGTCAGGAATACTCATGGCGCATGGGTGGAGGTTTCAAGATGCGCACATCAGCAAGGGTTGTTATCGTTGGCGGCGGCGTCAGCGGCCTATCGGCGCTTTATCACCTGACCCAAGAGGGTTGGACAGATGTCATCCTTCTGGAACGCAACGAACTGACCTCCGGCACCACATGGCATTCCGCCGCCCAGTGCCCACAACTTGCCTTCAATCAACTGCTTCTACTTTTGCGCAAATATACGATCCAACTGTACAAGGAGCTGGCGGACGATCCTGACTACCCGATCAACTACCACCACCGAACGGGTGGAATGCGCCTGATCACCGATCAGGACAACTTGGATGCCTCCCACCACATTATCTCAGTGGCGAAGGGGCTTGGGATCAATTTTGATCTGCTAGATCCCGCCGAGGTGGTGCGGCGCAATCCGCTGGTTCAGGACCACGGGCTCATGGGGGCGCTCTGGGACGATCTGGACGGAGATATTGACCCAGCCCAACTGTGCCAAGCACTGGCGCGCAGGGCGCGTAAAGCAGGGGCCGAGATCACCCGAAATTGCCCAGTCACGGGCCTCACACAAAAGCCAGACAACGAATGGATCATCCATACAGACAAGGGCGACATCGAAGCCGAACACGTCGTGATCGCCGCCGGGTATCGCGCCAACGAGGTCGGTGAGATGCTCGACATCAAGTACCCGGTCATCAGCATGGAACATATGTACTTCGTCACCGAAGACATCCCTGAATTGCTCGATCGTCCCGACCGCGTCCCCATGGTTCGCTGTCCGCGCGATACGTTCTATATGCGCCAAGAAAAGAAGGGGCTGCTGGTCGGCATCTATGAGATGGACTGCAAGACCTTTGGTATGGACGGGATCGACCCAGACTTTGTTAATGCGCTCTGCCCGGATGATCTGGACCGGCTCTTGCCAAAGATGGATCCGATCTTTGAGCGGCTCCCATGTCTGCAAGAGGTTGGGATCAAGTCTGTGGTGAATGGCCCTATCGCCTATGCTGCGGATGCAGGGCCATTGGTCGGCAAGCAACCAGGGCGGCGCAATCTGTGGTCAATGAATGGTATTCGCGTCGGCATTGGTGAAGGCGGCGGTTACGGCAAGATGCTGGCCCAGATGATGGTGCATGGCGAGACCGAATGGGACACATGGCAGCTCGACCCGCGTCGGATCACCAGTTTTGCCAACACCGAATACACGGCACTGAAGGCAATTGAAGACTATCAAATGGAATTCCAGTGGCACATGCCACACGAACACCGGCCCGCCGGTCGGCCTGCCAAGACAACGCCGCTTTATCCCGTCCTGCAGGCGCAGGGAGCCGCCTTTGGGGTGGTCAACGGCTGGGAGCGCACGAGTTTCTACAAACCGAGGCCCGATTTTGTCGAAGAGTACAGCTACAGGTTCTGCAACTGGCATGATGTGGTCGCAGCCGAGGTCAAGGCCGTGCAAACCCGTGTAGGCATCGCCGAATTGTCCGGTTTCAACCGGTTTGAAATCACAGGAACGGACGCAGCCGCATGGATTGACAGCCTGACCTGCACCAAACTGCCTAAAGCAAAGGGCCGCGTCGGTCTGTGCTACTTCCTGAGCGACAACGGCAACATAGACGCTGAAGCGACAGTGACCAAATTCTCGGACAACCACCTGTGGTACTGCTCGGCTGCAGCGGCGGAATACCATGACATGGATTGGCTCACTGAACGCCTGCCCGCCGGATCAGACATCCAGATCACCAACCTGACCAACAGTCACACGGTTCTGATCATTGCTGGCCCCCATGCGCGCGCCCTGTTGGACGCAGCCTGCGCACGCCCAAGCTTCGCCCAGCACGACTTTCCATGGATGACCGCTCGAACCTGTTTTGTTGGGCATGTTGAAGCGACAATAATGGCCGTCAGCTTTTCCGGAGAACAGGCCTTCGAGGTCCATATCCCTAACATCCAGCTCCACGCCGCTTACTTCGCTTTGACAAAGGCGGGCGAGGCTTTCGGCCTGGCCCACTTTGGCATGTACGCAATTGAATCCATGCGAATGGAGAAAGGGTATGGCCACTGGAAGGGCGATTTCATCACCGAATTCAACCCCTTCGAGGCAGGCGTCGAGCGCTTCGTTGATCTCTCAAAAGACTTCCCCGGCAAGGTCGGGTTGGAACGTCAAATCGCCCTTGGAAATCGGCGCAAACGAGTCCTGATTGAAATTGATAGCAAATCCGCGCCCGCGCATGCAGGTGAAACAGTCTTCGATGGCACAATACCGGTCGGAACCATCACCTCAGCCGCATGGGGGCATCGGACCGAAAAGAACTTGGCGATAGCTTATGTTGACCCTAGACACTCGGGCGTTGGCACAGACCTTAGCGTGATGCTGATCGGCCAACGGGTTGCGGCAACCATTGCCGAAAGCTGCATCTATGACACCGCGCATGCCATCCCGCGCGGTCAAAGCGAATAGCTGCCATTTGATCTTACCGCAGCAATTGTAACTTTGGGCTCGAAGCAGTCATTCGCCGAACGCGGCGTAAATGACGGCTGTCGGAACAAAGCGGACGCAGATGACGCCTTCAACGGCTCATTGCTTGCGCCATCGGTAATAGGTCTGTTCAACAACACCAATCTGTCTGATTGCATCCAGCCGGGGCATGCCTTGCCCCATCAGCACCTCAACCAGCCGTAACTTCGAGACAATCTCTTCCGGCTTCATCTGCGCAGGCTTGATCTTGTTTGCCATTCTTGATCCTCCGTTTCCTAAACATAGCGGTGGACCAGTTCAGATGGGGAGGCGCTGAGGGATGCAGATGCATCTGGCCGAAAGAAACCTTAACGTCGCGTTCAAACATGGTGAGACGATCAACCCGGTCGAGCGTGGCCATTTCACCTTTCGCACCGACGACATCGAGGCGTTCAAAAAGTTGCTGGACGATAATGGCACTCCCTATTCAGACTATGGCACCGCTTTCGCAAAAGAATGGCATCAACTCTTCTTCCACGACCCCAAAGGCAATATCATCGAAGTCCATCAAGCGGTGTGACTAACGTCGGAGGCACGCATTGAAACAGGCTGTTCTGGTTGTTGATGTTCAACCCAGCTTTGACCCGCCAGATTGGCTGGTCCAGCGCAGCCAGTTGCTGGCATCGCATTTCCCTTCGATCGCTACTGTTGAACGTCATGATGAGGCGAAAGTACCGCTTCTCAGACAGCTTGGCTGGAAACCGCGCTCGGTCGATGACAGCCTTGTCCAGGCCGACCGCACCATTCTGAAATACGGCTACGGCCCTCCGCCCGAGGTGACCACCCAGTTTCACAGTTGGAAGGTCGACCGCGTTCTGGTCTGCGGCATTCAGGCTGATACATGCGTTCTGGCCGCTGGTTTCGCTTTATTTGACGCGGGCCTGCAACCGACCATAATTGCAGATACGGTCGTCGGGTCTTCATTGGATCGCAGCGGGAAGCTGGGCGTGGACCTATGGCGGCATCATTTTGGCCAGGTGATTGAGAAGCACTCGGATATTTTGTGACGGCGCAATCCCTGTCCGTATTGGAGAGGAGACCCCATTGTGACCTCAAAACGTTTTCTTGGAAAAGCGGCCATCGTATTTCTGGTGGCTGGATATCTTACACCGGCAAATGCGGATGGCTTTTCGCTAACCGGTCAGTATGAGGGTATGTATGCCTGCGACAGCACCACGGGTGGTGTACCGTCAAGCTGGGCTGACCCGATGCGCGCCGGTATTGTTCAGGACGGGGATCGCATTTCCATCGACCTGCAATACACCGACAAACAAGAGCTTGGGGCCGAGTACTCGCTCTACACCGGTTCGATTGCTCTGGCACCTGATGGCAAACTGGTCAGCGGGTATTTTGAATCCTGCGGCGGCACCTTTCCTTCAAAGGAGCTCGCCCGGTTGTTCCCCGCCGCCACGGATACGGCGTTCAGCTTTTCGGTCACCAGCGTCTGGGCTTCGGATCAAGTGCCGAACCTTCCCGGACTGACCGTCCAGACCTGCACGTGGAGCCTGAAACGGGTGTCCACGGAAACCCCCAAAGTGAGGCCGTGCGAGACGGCGGATCGCTAGGCTAAATTTCCCATCTGGACTTATTTGTTAAGTCCAGATGTTTAAATTGGATCCAAAGCTCCCATATAGCGCCCAATCTCGCAACTTAACCGTGCCTGAGCGGGTAATCAGACCCCGGCAGGCCCCCAGTCAAACAGGATGGTCCCAATGAATTTTATTCTACGCGGTAGCCTGGTTACTCAAATCATCATCGGCCTTGTGGCCGGTGCCCTTCTTGCCACCCTCTGGCCTGCCGCTGGTTCGGCTGTTGGTCTGTTGGGTGATTTCTTTGTAGATGCGCTGAAGGCCGTCGCACCCGTGCTGGTGCTGATCCTCGTCTGCGCTGCAATTACCAACCATAAAAAGGACAGCGAAGCCCGTATGGGGCCCGTGGTTCTGCTGTATATCCTCGGCACCTTTGCGGCTGCATTGGTTGCGGTGGCGGCCAGCTATATGTTCCCGGTTACGCTGCACTTGACGGGAACGCCGGATCTGATGGAGGCCCCGGACGGTCTGGCCGAAGTGGTGAAAAACATCCTGCTGAAGATCGTGGACAACCCGGTGAATGCACTGGCGCAGGCCAACTATATCGGCATTCTCGCCTGGGCTGTCGGACTTGGGCTGGTCTTCCGTCATGCAAGTGACTCGACCAAAACGCTGATGTCCGATCTGGACGGCGCAATCACCAAGATCGTGGCGGCCATCATTCGCGTCGCCCCCATCGGCATCTTTGGCATCGTGGCCTCAACCATCGCCGAAACCGGCTTTGAAACGCTTGCCAGCTATGGTCACCTCCTGTTGGTTCTGATCGGCTGTATGGCGTTCATGGCGCTGGTCGTTAACCCGCTGATCGTGTTCCTGCGCATCCGCAAGAACCCGTATCCGCTGGTCTTTACCTGCCTTCGGGAATCCGGGATCACCGCGTTTTTCATGCGCAGTTCGGCCGCTAATATTCCGGTCAACATGGAACTGTGCCGCCGCATGAATCTGGATGAAGAGACTTACTCAGTCACCATCCCCATCGGTGCCACGATCAACATGGCCGGTGCCGCGATTACCATTACAGTTATGACGCTGGCAACCGTGCACACCATGGGCATTCAGGTCGATTTCCTTTCGGCGTTGTTCCTTAGCATCATCGCGTCGGTTGCCGCCACCGGAGCCTCGGGCGTAGCGGGCGGGTCACTTTTGCTGATCCCGATGGCGGCCAGCCTGTTCGGCATCGACAACGCGACCGCCATGCAGGTGGTCAGCATCGGCTTTATCATCGGTGTCCTGCAGGACTCTGCTGAAACCGGGCTGAACTCGTCGACGGACGTTCTGTTCACTGCAGCCGGGTCGTATAAGCGTGGCGATCCGTACCCGCGGAAACTGCCGATGGAAGAGGTCCCCGCCTAGGCGACCTCAATCACAAAAACCCCACAACCGTGTTTATTCGGCGGTTGTGGGGTTTCCGCTGCTCCACCCCGCGGCGCGCATCGCTGCTGTCAGGTCCTGAACCGGCGCCGGGTCGGCGAACACGCGGGTTTTCAAAGCTTCCAATGGAAAATTTGGCCAGGTTTCTGTAAAGACTTCAGTCAGCCTGCGCGCTTCGGCCTGATCGCCTTTGCTCCAATGCGCGGCAATCAGATAAGCTGTGGAAATTGGTCCAAAGGGACCGCCACTTGCAATTGTATCTTCATAGGTCCGGATCGTCGCGGCATAGTCACCGGTATGAAACTGCGCCGCACCCAGTGCATTTCCGGCCACTGATCCACCGCTGTCTTTGGCCAGAGTCCGATAGCGTTCAGCATGGGAAAGAACACGTTCGAAATCGAGGGTGTAGAGCGAAATCAGGGCGTCAAACTCAGCAATGTGGGGATCATCGGGTGCCATATCGGTCGCGCGCTTCGTCAGATTGACCGCCTTGTTGAAGCTGCCAGTCGCGAATTCAAACCACGCGCGCGCTGACAAAGCCCAAGGCGCGTCTGGAGCCAGCTCAATCGCGTGAGTGCTGTTGTTGTCCGCCGTTGCAAGCAATTCGCTCTCGACAGGGCGTCCGAATTGCAGGATGGCCAGCATTGTTTCGACCTGAGCCGCGCCCGCATAACCGCAATAGTACAAAGGGTCCCGCTCAATCGCCGTTTCAAAGACCAGTAAAGCCGGGCGAAGGCGCGACAGGTCAACAACCGGAAAGATCAGATCACGTCCCGAAGTGCACAGGTTCATCGCTTCAACCCGATTTGGAGAAACATCGTAGATCGAGGACTGATCCGTCGCTGGCAAAGTCGGGCTGGCTTCCTGCTGAAACATAACCGCCATATAGGCACCAATGCACAGCAGGAGCGCTCCGACCAAAGCACCGACCACGAAAAACATACGGCGCGTTTTCGGGGCTCCACCTACACCTGAGTGAAACTCTGGCGCGTAGCTGCCTACCGGCAGCGATATGATCACCGGATCATTTGCGCCCTCGCCCCCATAATATGCCTTAAGCTTGCGTCTGACCCGCCCCGCATCAACACGCACCACCCCTTCGCGTCTTGCCAGTTCGTCTGCGTCATATCCGTAAACGTCCATGGCTATCGTTTTTGCGCGGATGTCTTCAGTGCGCCCAGCCAAGGCCTCGTCCACGACATAGGACAGAAAAGACTGCATCCGCGCCGAGCCTTTGAAATCCTTCGAGGCCAGAACCCGATCCAGCGCTGTCCGGATCTGTTCCCTTGGGAACGACCCGGCATCCTTTCGCGACACGTTATCGGTTGATGAGGTCAAGAACTATCCTTTCAGGGCAAGGACTTGGCAGCATGTTGCTACGGTAGCATGCGGCTTATTACGTTCAAGGCTAATTCTAAGGCGGGCATGCTTGGACTACGAATCCAGCGAGTGCCACCTCCAATGACAGAAGACGCGTTCTTTGATGCACAGTTTCCCGGAACAGCCCATCGGCTGCGTGAATTACGGGCGCGGGACAAGGAATTCGACCAGATTTGCGCTGATTACCACGAGGTCTTTTCGGAACTGGCCGTGGCCCCGCAAACGGCGGGCAGCACACAAACCCGATATCTCGCTGATCTGGCCGAAAGCGTCTCGGATTTGCGCAACAGCATCGAAAAGCGGTTGCAGGCCCCTGACCGCAACAATGAGTGAAAGGTTGATCATGAAACTTCGTACCTTACTGCCCCTGTTGATCCTGACTGCGAGCCCTGCAGTTTCTCAGGACAGTCCAATCATTCACGACGGAGAGTTTGAGTATTTACGCGCACAATTCGGTGAGACCTGGGATGCACAGGATATCGAAATCGACGCCAAGCTTGCCGAGATCCGCACCGCGAACGGAGGCCAGCCCCCCAATTTTCTCTACATCCTGATCGATGACATCAGCTTTGGCCACATGGGTGACCGCAAACTGAACTACGTCACGGGGATCGAAACGCCGAACATCAACCAACTGGCGACCGAGGGGCTGTCGCTGATGCGGATGTATACCGAGCCTTCCTGTACCCCCACACGAACAGCAATGCTGACAGGACGCCACCCTGTGCGTGCAGGAGTCACGGAGGTCAAAGTGGCTTTGGTGGGCGAAGGGCTTGCGGCAAGCGAGGTCACTTTGCCCGAGATCCTGAAACAGGTGGGCTACTCAACCACCCATGTCGGCAAGTGGCATCAGGGCGATATCGAGGAAGCCTACCCTCACAATCAGGGATTTGACTGGGCTGCCTTCCCCTTGCATCAACAAGTCCAGCTGAGCCTCATGACCCCCGAGGCGATGCAAGCCAATGCCATGCTCGGCTATGTTCCCGAGGGCCAGAACAACCAATTCCTACTGGACGAGCGGTTCAAACCCTACGGTCTGGTCACCGGAGTCGAGGCTGAAGCCGGCGGGTTGGCACGCGAAGTCGACATGGCTGCAGGCGAGGTCTGGACGCAGGCAAAATACGAAGAAATGAACCTGCGCTATCAACAGCAGGCGCTGGAACAACTCCAGCGCGTTACGGCTGAGGACGAACCGTTCTTCCTGCAATACTGGCCGCTTTATCCGCTGAACTTCGTCTACCCCGATCAGGCAATCTCGCGGAACGGCGGATTCCATGCGGACAAGCTGCAACTTTTGGACGGTTGGATCGGCGACGTGCTTGAGGCGCTCGACGAAACCGGAAAAGCAGACAATACGATCGTAATCGTCATGGCAGACAACGGCCTTATGTATCAGTTCGAGGGCACCTCTGGTCTGAACCAACTGATTTATCGCGGCGGCAAGACCCAACACCTTGAAGGCGGCGTCCGCACCGATGCCTTTATCCGCTGGCCCAATGTCATCGAACCCAACAGCGCAGCTGGCGACATCTTTCACGTCTCGGACATCTTCACCACGATGGCCCGGATCGCCGGGGCGACCGACTATATCCCACGCGACCGCGTGATTGACGGCATCGACCAGACCGCTCTGCTACTAAACGGCGAAGGGCACGGGCGGCGCGACTATGTGTACGTCTACGAAGGTCCGGTGTTGCGGTCGGTCGTCAAGCAAGAGTTCAAGATGCACCTGCCCACGCCGGGCCAGCCCGGCGCCGCAGCCCCAACCTTCAACATCTATCGTGACCCGCGTGAGGAACACCCACTGGTCGGGTACTCTCTTTGGGCCGGGGCATCGTTTCAGGACATGATCAAACGCCACCAGAAAATGATTGCGAAACATCCGCATTCGGAAATCGGCAAAGGCCGGCCCTATGACGGGATTGAAAACCTGCGCCCGGAATCGGAACTGACACGAGACGTGTTCATGAGTTGGCAGTGAAGCGGGTCCGTAGAAATTTCTGCACAAATATCATAATGTTTTAATGTGAGGTCAGTTTTGCGGCATCAGTCGCAAGGCGCGTCTGACACCGGAGGGAGATGCGAAATGAGTTTGAAATGGTTGATTGCGCTTTCGACAGGTCTGGTCGCCGCACCAGCGTTGGCACAGGATAACCCCATTCAACATGATGCCGAGTTCTACATTCTACAGGCCCAACACGGCGAACAGTGGGCTCAGGATGACACCGCCGTCGATGAAGCCCTGGCTGCGTTTCGGGACAGCAACGGGGGAAACCCCCCAAATATCGTCAGCGTTTTAATCGACGACATGGGGTTTGGAGATATGGGAATACCCGAACTCAACGCCGTGCGAGGGTATGAGACGCCAAACATCAACGATTTCTCGGATCAGGCCATGCGGATGGTACGGATGTATACCGAGCCGTCCTGCACTCCGACCCGCGTCGCACAGATGACCGGGCGGTTGCCAGTACGAATGGGCATGGGCGATACGACCGTCGATATAGCAGGATTTGGTCTGCCCGAGAATGAAGTCACCCTCGCCGAGGTGCTGAAACAAGCAGGCTATGCCACCAGCCATGTCGGCAAATGGCACATGGGGGATATCGCCGAAAGCTGGGCCATGAACCAAGGCTTCGACTACGCCCAGCACGCCATCCACCAGCAAGGCCAACTGACCATCTTCAATGACGATGCCATAAAGGAGCAAGTCACGGTCGCGATCCGCGACTATGACGAAAAATACACTCTCGACGATTGGTTCCGACCGGACGCTGCCGCGATGATGACAGTTATCGAAGGAGAAACCGGGGGTCCGATCCGCGAAATACGAATGGAAACCGGTGAGCGCTGGAACGCTGAGAAATACGATGAAATGAACCAGGCGTTTCAGGACAAGACGCTGGAAGAACTGGACCGTCTTGCAGGCGGTGACGACCCGTTTTTCCTGCAATACTGGCCGATGATCCCGCTGGATAACACACGCGCAGGGCGGTCAGGGCCTGAAAGCGTGAATGGCGGTTTGTACGTGGACAAGATGCAGCTACTGGACCAGTGGTTAGGCGACCTGTTCGCTCGCTTGGATGAGTTGGGCCTGACGGAAAACACCGTCGTTGTCGTCATGGGGGATAACGGGCATTTTACCAAATACGCACCGCAATCCGGATTCACGCCGCTGATCTATGCAGGTGGCAAAGGTGACACGACCGAGGGCGGCGTCCGCGTCGATGCTTTCATTCGCTGGCCCGGAATGATTGAGGCCGACGGTTTGCTGAACAGCATCATTCACGTCTCAGACCTGTACACGACCTTGTCGCGCTTTGCCGGTGCGGATCAGCACATTCCACGGGATCGTCTGGTGGACGGTGTAGACCAATCCGCGGCCCTTCTGTTCGCAGATGAATCCAAAGCCCGCCGCGACCACGTCATCGTCTATTCGGTGAACAAACCCGAAGCGATCGTGAAAGACCAGCTAAAGCTGAAACTACCGGGACCCGGAGAAAGCGCGATACTGGCAAAGTTCTTCGACCTCTACCGGGACACGCGTGAAGAGTATTCAGTCTCGACCGAGGTCGGCGCCTGGGGAGGACAGGAATTCGCACGGATTCTGGGCCGCCACATGGCCCGCAAAGATAAATTCCCCGATACAACGCCCGCCTATGGCGTGCCTTATGAAGGGATTGAAAACATCCGCCCTGAAACCCAACAAGCAGTCGAGGCGTTCATGATCAAACGCGCCTCACCTCAGCAGTAACCCGAAGCCGAACGCAAATCAGGAGGTGCAAATGGTTGGAAACATTCTTTTCGCTCTCGGCTTGGTCGTCTCACTAGGGATCGGGTTCGTCTATTTCCGGGATCTGGGCGACATCTCGCAGATGCTGTTGAAGGTCAAGCGCGAGAATATGGTGCGGTTTATCCGGAACGAATACCGTTTAATCGCTATTGGCTTAGGTGCCTTTGCCGTTGCAACGCTCGCGCATTTCCTGATGGGGGGAGGTCCGTTCTGGGTGTGGATCATTTCTGCGCTGCTAGTGCTTTTTCTATACGGCTTTCCCTATGTCTGGGTTCATCTGGGCCTGCGCAACCAGATGAACGATGCAGCCTTCTTTCCCATCAGCGAAGCGCAGAAGTATGTCGGCCCGACTGCACCGGTCATCGTGATTGAAAACAACGGCCACGCCCGCGCACACCCCGACGCGCAGATCATGCGCCCTCATCTGGCCGGGGATGTGGACGGGCTGGGCGGCGAGGACGTGGTCATGACCTATTGTGCAATGGCCAACCTCGGGCAGGGATACGCGCCACAGATTGAAGGCAAGCGGCTGGACCTTGAGGTTCTGGCCCAACACGGCAACAACCTGATCCTGCGCGACAATGAAACAGGTGAGCCGATCCAACACATCTATGGCTTCCGCGAAGCTGACCGCGCCGAGAACGCCGACGGTCCTGCCTGCCCTGTGAAACCCGAGGCCCAGATGAAACCCTGGCCGACCTACCGCATGACGTTTCGCGGGTTCCAAAAGGCTTTTCCCGACGGAGAGGTATTTCTGAACAAACCTTCCTCAAATCCATTGCTGCGGCTTCTGGATATGGTCACCGAGATCACCTTTGGCTGGGGGATCAGTCGTCAACATCAAGAAGATGCGCCAGTGATGGACAACATGGATCGCTCGGATGATCGACTGCCAAACAAGACCTATGTCTGGGGGATCACGATCGGCAAGGATTCCACCTGCTGGACGGATGATTTCGTCGTGGACAACGATTGGGTCGTTAACGCTAACGTCGGCGGGCGCGATGTCGTCGTCAGCCTGGACCCGAAATACGAGAGCCTCGGGGTCTGGTACAATGACAGTAGCCAACCGGTCACGCGCTGCGACTTCTGGGGAATGTCTGATCAGGGGCAACTACAACGGGTCGAGACGCTACGTGCAGGCGTGTTCTGGCACGTCTGGTCCGAGTTTTTCCCGGAGACAGACATCAACCGCGTAGGCGCGCGCGCGGAAAAATCTGGTACAGTAGCAGCATAACGCCGCTTCACACGGGCTGCAGGCCGGTCAGGACGGTGTCAATAAGGAGGGACAAGATGGCATTGAAACACGGCTTGAAAGGCGGCGCGATCGCTGCGGCCATGCTGGCATCGGCGACAACGACGGCCTCGGCGCAGCAATCCGGGTGGTCATATGAGGCTACGATTTATCTTTTTATGCCCGAGACCGAGACCAGTTTTGAAACCCCTGCGGGAAAGGTCGACGGAACGCTAAGCTTTTCGGATGCGCTGGAGAACCTCGACTTTGCCTTTATGGGCGCGCTAGCTGCAACCAATGGTCAATGGAGTGTGTTGGCGGACTATAACTATACCAACCTTTCCTTCGGAAATACCTTGGGCGGACCTGCGAATTCAGAACTGGAGACCTCGGTCAAGACGCAGTTTCTGACAGCCTTGCTAGGCTACCGGGTGCGCGATGATAAATCGGTAAAGGTTGATCTGGCAGGTGGTTTCAGATGGTACAGCACTGACACGGAATTTACCCTGACACCGGAAAGAGCCCCCTCGCGAACAAATACTGCCGACGACAGCTGGTTCGACCCGGTGGTCGGTGTCCGCGCCCGGTTTTCCCTGTCGGATTCGTGGACCAGCACCGCCTACGTGGATTACGGAGGCTTTCGCAGCGGCAGTCAGACCTGGTCGGTTTTGCTGACGGCAGACTACGCCATCAACGAAAGATGGGTACTGCGGGGTGGATACCGCTATATCTCGTTCGATCACGACATTAACGGTAGCGAATACAAATTCGATCAGTCCGGCCCACTATTCGGGGCGACCTACAGATTCTGAGTATTACTCGCTAGAGCTGTCAAACTAGTGCGACGCAAGCACCGCACCTGAGGGACAGGGCATGGTCCACACCAGCTCGAAGGGTTCGGGTCGGGCAAAGTTTGATGCAGTTCGGGTGCTTTCAAACACCTATGTACTTCTCAGAGATTTCAGATGTCAGCGCGGCCATTTCGCCAGCCCAGACGGTGCGGCCACGCTCCAGTACAACCGCCTTATCTGAAACCGCTGCCAGTTCCTTCAGCGATTTGTCGATCAGCAGGATTGCAACACTCGTTTCCTGCCGCAGAAGCTGGAGGGCGGCCCAGATTTCCTGCCGGACAATCGGGGCAAGGCCTTCGGTGGCCTCGTCCAGTATCAGCAGGCGCGGATTGGTCATCAGCGCCCGGCCAATCGCCAGCATTTGCTGTTCACCCCCTGACAGCGAGGCAGCCCGCTGGCCTTGCCGTTCTGCCAACCTTGGGAAAAGTTCGGCAACGCGGCGCAAGGTCCAGTCACCGGGACGCGCGGCCGCGATCAGGTTTTCGCGCACGGTGAGATCGGCGAAACAGCGGCGGCCTTCGGGCACCAGACCCACTCCCTTGCGGGCCACCTTATGGCTGGGTAGCGTGTGCATATCACGCCCGTCCAGCGTCAGCGTGCCTTCCGACCGGATCATCCGGCAAATGGCTTTCACTGTAGTGGTCTTGCCCATCCCGTTGCGCCCCATCAGGGCCGTTACCTCACCCTGAGCGATCTGAAGGTCCACACCGAACAGCGCCTGACTGTCGCCGTAGCTGGCGGTCAGGTTTTCAAGCCGCAGCAGGGTCATGCCTCATCCCCCAGATAAGCATCGCGCACCTCGCGGCTAGAGCGGATTTCGTCCGCCGTACCCGAGGCAATGACCTTGCCGTAGACCAGCACACTGATCCGATCAGCCAGGGCAAACACCGCATCCATGTCATGTTCCACCAGAAGAATGGGGGCTTCCTGCCGCAATCCATCCAAAAACCCGGTCAACCGTTTCGAGCCTTCGACGCCAAGCCCCGCCATCGGCTCATCCATGACGAAGGCTTTGGGCGACAGGGTTAGGGCCACTGCAACCTCCAACTGCCGCCGTTGGCCGTGGCTGAGATTGGCACAGCGTGTGTCGCGTTCATCGCTAAGACCCACGCGGTCCAATGCGGCCTCGGCCCGGTTGCGCAGTTCGGGGCACTTCAGCGCAGGTCGCCAGAACCGCCACGCCATGCGTTCCGCGCCCATCGCGCCCAGCACCACGTTTTCCAGCACCGAATCTTCCATGCACAACTGAGATATCTGGAAGGTTCGCGCCAGCCCGGCCTGCGCCCGCGCCTGCGTGCTAAAGCCTGAAACATCCTGACCGTTCATAAGTACTCGCCCGTAATCCGGCTGTAAGCCTCCACAAATCTGCTGGATCAGCGTCGATTTGCCTGCGCCATTCGGGCCGATGATGGCATGAATTTCTCCGGGCCTCAGATCGATGGAGACATCGTCGGTGGCCTTAAGCGCCCCGAAGCTCTTTTTCAGGTTCAGCGTAGCAAGAACGGGATCAGACATGCGCACCCTCTTTTCCGGTCAGCAGACCGATCAGCCCACCACGCGCGAACAGCACGATGCACAATAGGGCGACGCCCAGATAGACGTGCCAGAAATCGGTGAGTTCACCCAGAAAGTGTTCCAAAGCGACAAAGACGCAAGCCCCGATCACCGGCCCCATCAGGCGCCCAACCCCGCCGATAATGATCAACACGATCAGTTCTCCGGACAGCTGCCAACTGAACATCGAGGGCGAGACAAAGCGGTTCAGGTCGGCGAACAACGCCCCCGCCAGTCCGGTGATCGCGCCCGAGATTACGAAGGCCAGCAGTTTCAACCGCATCGGGTTCAGCCCCACGGTCTCGACCCGCGTGGCTGTCTGACGTGTGGCGTTCAGTGCCAGCCCAAAGGGTGAAGCCTGCAACCTCGCGAAAAGAAACAGAACGACGCAGAGTAGCGTGAAGCACACAGCGTAGAACTGGATCGGCACCAGCGTATTCAGCCCGGGAAAGCCATTGCGGACATAGATCGACAGACCATCCTCTCCGCCGTACTGGGCCCATGAGATCGCGAAGTAGAAGAACATCTGACCAAAGGCGAGCGTGATCATGATGAAATACACGCCCGAGGTGCGCAGCGACAACAACCCGATGAAGAACGCAACCAGCGCCGAAAGGATCATGGCCACTAACCAGATTATCGGCATGGACTTGGTGCCGTCAGTGGCAAACATCCCTAGATCAAGCGCGGTATAGGTCTGCGCGTGATAGGCGAGGATGCCCATCGCATAGCCTCCGATCCCAAAGAACACCGCGTGGCCAAAGCTGACCAAGCCGCCGATCCCGAGGATGATGTTCAGCCCAACCGCCGCCAACGCAAGGATCACCGCCCGCGTCACCAGAGTGATCGTGAACGGCTGATCCGCCAAGACCGCCCAAAGCGGCAGCGCCAGTAGACCCGCGATCACCAGCGCGTTCAGAAACCTCTCGTTCAGCTTCATGCGCGCGCTCCGAACAGACCGGTGGGTCGCCAGATCAGCACCAGCCCCATCAACACATAGATGCCCATCGAGGCCAGCGCCGAACCGGTTTTCTGCGCCGCGCCATTGTCCATGAACAACTTGAACAGCTCGGGCAGGAACACTCCGCCCAGCGTATCCGTCAGCCCGACCAGCAGCGCGCCGATGAAGGCCCCACGTACCGAGCCGATGCCACCGATCACGATGACCACAAAGGCCAGGATCAGCACCGGCTCACCCATCCCCACCTGAACCGACTGGATCGCGCCGACCAAGGCACCCGCCAAACCGGCCAGCGCTGCGCCCAGCGCAAAGACCAGCGTGTAGAGCTTCGAGATATCGACGCCCAGCGCTGCGATCATCTCGCGGTCATTCTCTCCGGCACGGATCTGGATACCCAGCCGGGTGCGTTCAATCAGTGCCCACAGCCCTACGGCCACGGCCAGCCCGATGCTGATCAGGGTCAGACGATAGAGCGGGTATTCTATGCCGCCGGGCAAGGTCACAGGCCCCGACAGCGCATCGGGAATGTCCAGAAATAGCGGAAAGGAACCGAAAACCCAGCGCGTGCCTTCAGAAAAGATCAGGATCAGCGCAAAGGTGGCCAGCACCTGATCCAGATGCGGCGCATTATACAGGCGTCGGATCACCACCATCTCGACAATCGCCCCGGCCAAGGCCGCAGCGGCGAGCGCGGCTACCAACGCCAGCAGGAAAGACCCCGTGGCTCCTGCCACGGCAGCGGCCGCAAAGGCCCCGACCATGTAAAGCGAGCCATGGGCTAGATTGATAAGCCCCATGACGCCGAAAATCAGCGTCAGGCCAGCCGCCATCAGGAACAGCATGACGCCGAACTGCAGCCCGTTGAGGATCTGCTCGATAATCAGGATCGAGGACATGGAAACTCCGGTGGTCTGCCCGCCCCGTCAACCGGGGCAGGCAGAAGGTAAGTTACATTTTACACTCGGCCGCGTAGGCGTCAGAGTGGTTTTCCAGCGCAACGCCGAGGATTTTGTTGGTGAAAACGTCACCTTCCTTGATCACTTCGCGGGCATAGATGGTCTGAACAGGGTGGTGGTTCGGGCCAAAGCTGAACTCACCGCGGGTGCTGTCGAACTCGGCCGCACGCAGGGCTTCGCGGAAGGCGTCCGCATCCGACGGGTCGGCCTTGTCCAGCGCAGACAGCAGCAGGTTGGCGGTGTCGAACCCTTGGCTGGCGTAAAGCGACGGTAGACGCCCGTATTCCGCCTGAAAACTCTCGACAAACGCAGCGTTGGTCGGATTATCGATATCCTTGTTCCATTGTGAGGTGTTCACCACACCCATTGCAGCATCGCCGACCGCCTGCAGGATACCCTGATCAAAGCTGAAGGCCGGGCCGACCACGGGCTTGTCGATGCCGCTGTCGGCATATTGTTTCAGGAAAGAAATCCCCATGCCGCCGGGCAGGAAGAAGAACACGCTATCCGCGTCGCTGGCCCGGATTTGCGCGATTTCGGCTGCGTAATCTGTCTGTCCCAACTCGGTATAGACCTCACCGGCCAGATCGCCCTCGAAGAAACGTTTATAACCGGTAAGAGCATCCACGCCCGCCGGATAGTTCGGGGCCAGGATGAAGCTGTTCTTGTAGCCCGCACCATTGGCATAGGCGCCTGCGGCCTCGTGCAGGTTGTCGTTCTGCCAAGCGACGTTGAAATAGTTCTGATGGCAGCCCTTCCCCGCCAAAGGCGACGGACCTGCGTTGGGCGACAGGTAGAACACGTTCTGGTTCACAGCAGCTGGCACAACCGCCATCGCAAGGTTGGACCAGATGATGCCGGTCATCACGTCGACACGTTCGGACTGGATCATCTTGTCGGACAGTTGCACGGCGATGTCCGGCTTGCGCTGGTCATCCTCGATCACGACCTCGATATCGTCACGGCCCGATTGCGCAATCGCCAGCATGAACCCGTCGCGCACGTCGATACCCAGACCGGCACCGCCACCAGACAGCGTGGTGATCATCCCGACCTTGACCTCGGCCAGAGCGCCGGTGGCGCACAGCGCGGAAACCGCAGCGGCAGCTAGAAACTTCTTCATCTTCATCTCCCTTCGCTGGTCTTTTCGACGCAACTTATGTCAGCCTTCACGGCGTTTAGTCTATTTCTTTGACTGAGCGGTCTTTTTCCGCCCAGTCAATCGTGCAAACAATCACCGATCACACCCTCGCCGTCGAGGGCGATTTCAACCTGAACCGCTGAATTTTCCCAAAAAGCGGCCCACCTCAGAAGGCGACGGTGATCATGTTCGCGTAATTGTCGGCGAGCAACTCTGCCTCCGTTCGATTGAACTTGACCGACGGCAAGGCCTACATGTCGACCTGGGCCGTCCCGTCGAAGAACTTTGCCAGATCGACGATCAGATGTACCTCATGGTCGCCGCCCGCGAAAACATCCCGCGGCAGCATGAATTCGACCTCGCGGGCGTCTTCCGAGAACCCCACATGATAGACCAGCGGCGAAACGTCATTCCCTTGTATCAGCGCGCCTTCGACGACCAAGATTTCACACCAGACCTTCCAGTTCCACGCCATCTGGCTCTTAGGATCTAATTTCCCCCGCGCCGCAATCGAAACAATTGCTGTAGGATCAACCCCGATCAGGAACTGAACGGTATCGACAGATTTCAGAGGCACTTCGGGCAAAGTGATCGAATGCGTCTTGTCCACATTGTAGAATGTGCAACAGGAGATAGCTGTCGGTCTCAACATAGGTTTCGTCTGCATGCCCCAAGAAAAGGTTGCTGATGTAGAAACTAAAGTCCCGAATCCTGAATTGCCCTTCCCCACTCGGATTTTCATAGACCAACTGATTGTAGATCAAAGGCGCCTCCCCCATTTGCGCGTGAAAATTCAGTGTGGCCGATATGGCTATCTGCTGCCCGAACGTCAGAAGGAACCACCCCGCGATCTGGACTATTGCAAACTATAAACCAGGGATCGGTTTCATCAGGAACCTCCATCAAACGGACCGGAAAATTGCGATTTGGCCGGGAACGCCTCGTCCGTCAGCGTGTGCAGAAAGGCGGTGAAGGTCTGCATTTCATCGGGCGTCATGTGCAGGCCGCCAGTATCCTGCCCCATCTCATCCGGGTGCTGGATCGGCAGCAGTGCCTGTTCCTCAAGCGATTTCGCGCGTCCGTCGGTGAAGGCCAGCGCCTGTACGTGGCAGGTGGCGCAGGACACCTGATTGTTGCCTGGCAGGATCGGGTCATAGAACAGGTGTCGGCCCTCCGCGAAGACCTCTTCCGTCAGTGGATTGTCGGGTGGCACGGCGAACCGACCGAACACAAACGGTGCCGGGAAATCAGAAATCGGCGTTGCCACCGGGGTCGCGCGTGCGATCCCAATTCTCCCACCCCGCCGCCGCAAGAACTGCAGCGACGAGAATCAGAAGCCCCTAGCGCATAAAGCCCCCCGCGCCGCTAGTGGTGGTGGACAAAGCCCGAGCCGAACAGGCCTTCCAGGTTTTCCACCCCTTTGTTGTAACGATCCTTGATGTTGACCGTCGCCAGACGCTTTCCGGTTTCAAGATCATGGACTGAGATCGTACGGCCGTTCAGACCGGCCATGAAATCCACATCCGTCGGATCGTTGTCCGCGCTGTTACCCAATTCAGAAGACTGTTTTGAACGGCAACCAAATCACGGCCCGAGGCCGAGGTGAAAAAAGATCATATGGTGCGCGCCCGGATCGGCCACGATATCCAGCCCGCTGGATACCAGTTCGGGCAAAGCTGCCAACTCGTAACCTTTCACTACAATGGGTAGAGCATGTGAGATGTGCAGCTTATCCTCGGCACCATAGAATTCCAGCGGCACTGCGGTTTCGTTGGCAACGCCGCTATAGATCACCTCGGCCTCACCAAACGTATTGGAGTCGGCATCATACGGCACTTTCCACGTCTCGAACCCGAACATGGTGTTGGCCAGAATGGCGGGCTCGGTATCCGGATGCATGTCGGGGCGTGCAAACAAAACCTCGACCGGAGAGGACGGGAAGTTTAGCGGCTTTTCCTTCTCGACCGTGATGTTTTCGATGGGCTCCCGCGTGTTCAAATCGATGATCGTCAGCACGTTGCCAACACCGGTGGCCAGATCCGGATACACCGTCGACGTCACCACCATGCTGTCACCAAAGGCTGAAATCCCGTGTGGAGACACGATGTAGGGTGCGCCTTTGCCGACCATCTGCCCCTGCGTATCCAAACAGTCAAAGCCGGAGAACACCGGGCCCCCGCCCTGGTCGCGGGAAAGCCCGACCTCGGCCAGACTGCAGGACGGATCAAGCCCCGTGGCATAAAATCGGCCGTTGGGGATGTAGTAGAGTTGGTGCAGCGGATGCTCCATCTCGGGCTGTTCCACTTCGCTGAGGATCTCTCCAAACTGCTACGATTCCGGGTCCTGTTCGATGAGAGCGATGCTGTGGCTGGTGGCCAGAATCGGCAGCTTGCGCAACAGCACCATTCCCTGGCTTCCCTCGCGATCCTGTAACAGTGCCGAAGACAGGCCCGCCAGTATCAGGCCCGCGCCGATCAGAATGCAATGTGTGAAATGACTGAGTTTCGTGACTTACCCCCTTGTGATGAAATTTCGAAACATTTCTGAGTGAGATGCGCCTCAGCTACCGGCATCTCATATTCAGAGAATTGCACCAAACTGCCGCGCGCCTAGAAAGAAGTGTTGACGGATGCGCATTTTGTGACTCAATCTTGTTGTCATCAGACGACGGGGAACTGAAGCTGTGACAGCCAACTTTCGACAACCGATGATGCGTCGCGAAACCGGGTGCGATCTGGTCGCCTGACCCGCGGGGAACAGTCCGTTTTCACCTGACCCGCCTTCGGGTCTGTTCCACCTTTTCAGGCTGATACCCCTATGAATCAAACAGTTGGATTGCGCATGGCAATCGACATCGGCGGTACGTTCACCGATACCGTCCTGCTGGACAGCGCATCTCAGGTGGTGGCGACCACCAAAACCCCCACCACGCCACATCGACCCGCCCTTGGCGCGGTTGCGGGCGCCACGCATGTGCTAGAGACCGCTGGCGCCGACTGGCGTCAGGTGACCGGATTCATCCATGGCACCACGCTGGCCACCAATGCCCTGATCGAACGCCGCGGAGCCGTGACGGCTACGATCACCACGCGTGGATTCCGCGATATTCTCGAAATCGCGTATGAGCGGCGCTATAGCCAGTATTCCATCGATCTGGTCAAACCCGACCTGATCGTACCGCGCACCCGGTCGCTGACCATAGGCGGGCGCATGGATGCCAGCGGGCAAGAGCTGGAGCCACTGGATGAGGCTGGTATCGGCCCATTGGTGGCCGACCTGCGGGAGCTTGGGGTCGAGGCCGTCGCCGTCTGCCTCCTGCACGCTTATGCCAACCCGGCACATGAGCTGACACTGCGCGACCTGCTGGCGCGCCATATACCGGATTTGGTCATCTCGCTCAGCCACGAGGTCAGCCCCGAAGCGCGCGAGTTCGACCGGCTCTGCACCACGATTGCCAACGCCTATGTGCAGCCGTTGATGGCTGGGTATCTGCAGGATTTTGAGGCCCGGTTCCGGCAGATGGGGCTGGCCTGCCCGATCCTGATGATGACGGCAGGCGGCGGCATGACCACGCTGGACACCGCCGCCCGATTGCCGATCCGTTTGGTGGAATCCGGCCCGGCCGGGGGGGCCGTACTGGCCGCACGCATCGCCGAAGCCACAGGCGAGACCGAGGTGTTGTCCTTTGACATGGGCGGCACCACCGCCAAGCTGTGCCTGATTGACGACTATCGCCCCCAAACCGCGCGCAAGTTTGAAATTTCGCGGGCGGAACGTTTCATCAAGGGCTCGGGGATGCCGGTGCGTATTCCGGTGATCGAGATGATCGAGATCGGAGCGGGTGGCGGCTCAATCGCCAGCGTCGATCGCCTTGGGCGCATTCAGGTCGGACCACACAGCGCAGGATCAGATCCCGGCCCTGCCGCCTTTGGCAAGGGCGGCGACAAGCCGACGGTTACCGATGCTGACCTGACGCTGGGCCTGATCGAACCGGGGCGATTTGCCGAAGGGCGGCTACGGATCGATCCGGATGCAGCGCAACAGGCGATGGCACGGGATGTGAGCGACCCCCTTGGCCTCAACCCGGATCAAGGCGCCTTTGCAGTCAGTGAAATTGTCGACGAAAGCATGGCCAGCGCAGGCCGGATGCACGCGGTCGAATCCGGCAAGGACCTCAGCAACCGGTTGATGATCGCCTTCGGAGGTAACGGACCTTTGCACGCCACCCGGGTGGCCCGACGTGCCCAGATGCGGCGGGTGCTGATCCCGCGCGATCCGGGGGTGGGCTCGGCAGTTGGCTTCCTGTTTGCGCCCGTGTCTTACGAGGTCATCCGATCACGCTATGCCCGGCTGGACAGTCTGAACATCGACGGGTTGAACCACTTCTTTGGCGCCATGCAGGCCGAGGCCGAACAAGTCGTCCGCGCCGGTGCCCCCAAAGGTACACTACTACAACGCCGGATCGCCTATATGCGGTATCACGGGCAAGGGCACGAGATCGAAATCCGCTTGCCCGACCGGGATTTGGCTGCCTCGGACCTCACTGCATTGCGAGAGGCCTTTGAAACGGAATACAGCCGTCAGTTCAGCCGGATCGTGCCCGGCATGACCATCGAAATCCTGAACTGGGGGCTGTCCGTTTCTTCCCCCGCCCCCGCACATGAGCCCTATCCTGACACCCCGACGGAACACATCGCCGGGGCAACCGAACACCGGCAGATCCTATGCGACGTCACCGGGGCGTGGCGCCCAGCTGGCGTGTTCAACCGCGGTGATCTGACGCCCGGAGCGGCCCTCAAAGGCCCGGCACTGATCGTTGAAGCCCAAACAACCACTTTCGTCAGTGCTGATTTCAGCGCCACCGTCGACGGCCAGGGCAATATCTGGCTGACCCGGCAAGAGGAGGACAAAGCATGATCCAGTCAGATACACGCCTACAGGTGATGTGGAACCGGCTTTTGGCCGTGGTTGAGGAGCAGGGACAAGCGCTGATCCGCGCCGCCTTTAGCCCGATTGTGCGTGAATGTGGCGATATCTCGGCCGGGATTTTCGACGCACAAGGCCGGATGCTGGCGCAAGCCGTGACCGGCACGCCCGGTCATATCAACACCATGGCCGAGGCGGTCAAAACCCTGTGTGCGCGTTTTGCCCAAAGCGAGATGAAACCCGGCGATATCTACATGACCAACGATCCATGGATCGCATCGGGGCACCTGAATGACTTTCTGCTGATGATGCCGGTGTTCTATCAGGACACGGTGATCGGTTACACTGCCTGCACCTCGCATCTGGTCGATCTGGGTGGGCTGGGCATGGGTCCCGAAGGGTCGGATATCTATGACGAAGGCCTGCTGATCCCGCCCTGCAAGCTGGTCAGTCAGGGCGAAGTGAATACGCTGCTTCTGGACATCGTCAAAGCCAACTCGCGCGAGCCTATCGCCAATGAGGGCGACATCTACGCCCTGATTGCCTCTTGCGAAGCCGGATCAACGCGGCTGGTGCAGATGATGCAGGAATTCGGTCTCACCAATCTGAATACGCTGTCGGATTACATCATCGACACCTCTCGGCGCGGTACGCTGGACGCCATCGCGACCCTGCCCAAGGGCACGTGGCACCATGTGCTGAAGGTTGATGGCTACGACGACGAAATCGAACTGCGCGCCGCCCTCACCATTGCAGACGACCATCTGCTGTTGGATTTCGACGGCACTGCGGGTTGCGTCGGCAAAGGGATCAACGTGCCGCTGAACTATGCCACGGCCTATTCCGTATTTGCCCTGCGCTGCATCATCGGGGCGGATATCCCGAACAATGCAGGCTCGCTCGACCCATTCCGGGTGACCGGCCCAGAGGGCTGTATCCTGAACGCGCAGCCCCCGGCCCCGGTCGCGATGCGGCACACGCTGGGACAGATGACACCTGATCTGGTCTATGGTTGCCTGTCTCAGGCTCTGCCCGACAAGGTCCCGGCCGAAGGGGCTTCGTGTATGTACGATCTGCCTCTGCGCCACGCGCCCGAGGCGGTTGACCGCGGCGATGACCTCTTTGCCTTGGAACTGGTCTTCAACGGCGGCACTGGCGCCCGCCCTCAGTTGGACGGCCTGTCGGCTACAGCCTTTCCCAGCGGTGTCTGGGGCAGTCAGGTAGAGACCACCGAAGCCGTCGCACCAGTGCTGTTTCACCGCCGAGAGCTGCGGGCAGATTCCGGCGGTGCCGGGCGTCTGCGGGGTGGGCTTGGACAGCAAATTGAACTCAGCGCATCCAAGGATCAGGACCTTATGCTGTTCCTGTCGGTTGAGCGGATCAAGAACCCCGCCTGCGGTCGGGACGGTGGCTTGGACGGCGCGCCCGGACGCATCACCGTGCAGCCCGGCAACCGACAACTTCCCGGCAAAGGAGAGGTTCGGATCAAGGCCGGTGAAACGCTGATGTTCGAAACGCCTGGTGGGGGCGGGTTCGGTCGACCTGAGGAACGCTCGGAAAACGCGGTGCAGAACGACCTTCGCGCAGGCTTAATCAGTCAAGGCATGGCCCGGACCCAATACCGGAGGCAGACATGACCTACCCACACCCACATATCGCGCGCATGTCGCCCTATGCGCTGGCCGACCTTGCCGCACCCGAGGGCAAAACCCTGATCTCATTATCCCAGAACGAAAGTCTGCGCCCGCCCAGCCCCAAAGCACTTGAGGCAGCGGCACAGGCCATGGGGACGTCGATGCTCTATCCCGATCCTGATTGGACGGACCTGCGAAACGCTCTGGCGGACCTGCACGGGATTGATGCGGATGGGATTTTGTGCGGCAACGGATCGCTTGATCTGATCGGTTGCCTTGCCCGCGTGTTTTCGGGGCCGGAGCGGGCGGTGCTGGCCCCGGTCCATGCCTATCCTTTCTTTCAGACGGCAGCGTGCATGGCCAATGCGAGGTTCGATACTGCCCAGGAAGTGGATGTCACCGTCAGTGTCGATAGCTTGCTAGCAGCGGTCCGACCGGACACCGGGATTATCTTTGTCGCGAACCCGGGCAATCCGACCGGAACGCGCATCCCAAAGTCCGAACTCATACGTTTGCGGCAAGGGCTGCCACCCGACATCCTGCTGGTGATCGACGAAGCCTATGGTGAGTTCTCAGACCATCTGGGCGCGCGGTGTTTTGATATGGTTGCCGAGGGCAACACGGTCGTGCTGCGGACGTTTTCGAAGGCGTACGGCATGGCCGGGTTTCGCGTCGGTTGGGGGTTGTTCCCGCCGGGCATTGCCGAAGAACTACGCAAGGTGATGAACCCGAACAACATCCCTGCCAGCGCCCAAATCGCCGCCGCAGAAGCGGTGCGGGACGACGCCTATATGCGTGAGACTTGTGAGATGACGGCTGCTCTGCGCGATCAGGCGGCGACCGCGTTAAAGGACGCAGGCTTCGCCTCCTACCCCAGTTTCACCAATTTCCTGTTGTTGAACATGGGCGGCGCCAAGACTGCGGCAAGCGCAGACCAAAAACTGCGATCCGAGGGCGTCTTCCTGCGCCCGCAGGGCGGCGCGGGTCTACCGCATACCCTGCGCATGACCGTTGGGCCGCAGGGCGCAGCGGAAACAGCAATAGAAATCCTGACGCAATGGAAACAGGAGAGTCAGCCATGAGCACGTCCAGAGGTCGCGCAAAGTTCGGGGTTCTTGTCCCCTTTACCAACACCAATCTGGAACCCGATCTGGCGATGATGGCCCCTCCGGGCATTTCGTTGCACGTGGCCCGGATGGGTGGATATGACGAAGATGAAATCCCTGACGAGGCCCAGATGCACGATCTGGGGGCCGCCGATCTGGACGAGCCCCTACGCCTGTTGATGGGTGCAAAGCCGGATGTCGTCCTCTACGGATGTACCTCGGCCACCCTGACCCATGGTCCCGAGTTTGACCGTGAACTGGCCACACGGATCAGCGCCGCAAGCGGAGCCAAAACAGTCACTGCGGCAGGGGCATTAGGTCATGCTCTGGCCACGCTCGGCGCTAGGCGCATCGGGTTCGCTTCGCCTTATGTTCCGGCGATCAACGATATGGCGATTGGCTTTCTGGCCAAGCTGGGATTTGAGACCATTCAGCGCTCCGAGGTGACCGAAGCATTGGACAACGAAGGTCAAGGCGCGTTAGACCCCGAGGCGGTTTTTGAACTGGGCCACGCGGCGGATCACCCCGAGGCAGACGCGTTGGTCCTGTCCTGCACCGACATGCGCAGTATCGAGGCTCTGGCCCGATTGGAGGAAGCGGTCGGCAAACCGGTGATCAGTTCAAATCAGGCAATGCTGTTTCAGGCGTTGCAGCTGTTGGATATCAAAGAACCCGTCTCAGGGTTCGGGCAGCTATTGGAACATTCGCAGTGAAACCTCTCCAAACGCGCGAATATTGTGTTCCCTATCCGCGCCTTGAATTCCTCAGGCCTGAACGGCCTTCATGAACCGGTCGCGGATCACCACCGGGTCCTTCGTGATCGGCGGCATCTTGGCGTTTCCGCTTTCACATTTGCTGACGATGATTGTCATCCGCTTAGCATCCAGCGCTTCTTGCAGTACGCGACCGGTGTCCTCGGCGGGGCATTCGATCACGCGGTCACAGCCCGCCGCCTCGGCCATTTTCGCCAGCGAAGTCTTCCGCCCCGCGTAGGTCGGCTGATCCCCGGTCGACCCGTAAGAGCCGTTGTCGATGATCAGCAGGATATAGTTATCAGCCACATTGTTCGCGATGGTCGGCAGGGTGCCCAAATTGGTCAGCACAGACCCGTCCCCATCAATCACGATGACCGGTTTCGGCTGCGACAGCGCCAGCCCAAGCCCGATCGACGAGGCCAGCCCCATCGTGCCCAGCATATAGAAATTGGTGGGCTGGTCGTCGATCGTGTGTAGCTCTTGGCTGGGGATGCCAATGTTACAGACGACCAGTTGATCACGCAGAATCGGGGCTATTTCCTTCAGGATTTCGGAACGGATCATTGGTCGCCATAGCCTCCCCAGAAATTGGCGTCGGTCAGGATGGCGACCGGCTTGTTGCACATGAAGGTGTATTTCAGGATCGCGTCCAGCTCGGCCACATCCGACTGATGGTGAAAGTGGTATGTCGGGATATTCAGCTGCGCAAGCAGGGCCTTGGTATGCACGGCCATTTCCACCTGACAGGCGATGGGTTCGCGCAGCTCTCCGCGATAGGAAATCAGCATGGGCAGCGGCATTCTGTAATACTGGATCAGCGTAGTCAGCGTGTTGATCGTTACGCCGATGGCCGTGTTCTGCATGATGATGGCGGGACGCTTGCCGCCCATCCATGCGCCCGCGCAAAGGCCCATGCCCTCGTCTTCCTTGTTCGAGGGGATGTGATAAATACCGTCGCGCTGGTCGATTTCTTCGATGACCCCGGCCAACTGCTTGCACGGCACTGTGGTGACAAACGAGATATCGTTTGCGACCAGATCATCCGTGATCTTCTTGTCTATGTTCATATCCGGTCTGTCCGTCCTGCTTGGGGCGCCGGGAGCGCGATTGTTGATTCAGATCCTTCGATGCACATGCACGGCGCATCCGGCATGGCGGACCACACGCGACGCGGTCGAGCCCAGGAAATAATCGCTGAGGCCAGGCTTGTGCGAACCGATGACGATGCAGTCGAAGTCATTGTTGTTGGCGTAGTCGATAATGGTCCGGGCGGTGTGGCCCTTGACGATTTCGGGCTGGATGCCCTCCAACTCCTCGGTCTTTTCACGCAGCAGGCTGGCAGCCGCGCGAAACCCATCGGCCACGGCGTCCTTGTCCAGATAAGCACTGACCGAGCCTTGCGGCATTTCATACACATGCAGCGCAACAATTTCGCTATCCTCTGCCGATAACGCCCGGGCAACTTCCAGCGTGTGCTGTGAAATGCCATGGTCCAGCGCCATTGGAACAAGAATTTTCTTATACATGAATCCCTCCGTTTCTGCCGGGCCATGGCCCACAGACGGCCGTCAAAATGACCTGCGCGGTCTGCCGGATATCCTCGGCCGTAAATATATACGGTGCCGAAAAAAGTGATTTCCTGCAAGGCAATGCGCATTTCCAGCTCTGAGGCACTGGCGTGGACGGATCGAAGGGCATTCGTTGTTCAACCATCCGCGTGCAGATCAAACTGCTCGTCGGGAAAGTATTTGGCCAGACGCACATCCGCCGCTCGGGCGTGGCCTTCCATCCCCTCAAGCCGGGAAATGCGGGCGGTGGCGACGGCGACAGGCTTCGATCCTTCGCGCGTGGCTCGCTGCCAGGTGACGATCTTCATGTATTTATGGACGCTTAGCCCCCCGGTATAGCTGGCCGCGCCCGAGGTCGGCAGTACGTGGTTGGTGCCGGTGGCCTTGTCGCCGTAAGACACGGTTGTTTCCTCACCCAGAAACAGCGACCCATAACAGGTCAGCCGGCCCAGCCACCAATCCAGGTCCTCAGCCTGAACGGTCAGATGCTCGGGGGCGTATTCATCCGAACAGGTGGCCATTTCCTCACGATCCGAACAGACGATCACCTCGGCATAATCGCGCCACGCGGCGGCGGCGTTTTCGCGGTTCAGTTCGGGCAGATCGTCGATGAGCACCGGCACCAGTTCCAAAACCTTCCGCGCCAATTCACTGTCATCCGTCACCAACCAGACAGGCGAATTGTACCCATGCTCGGCCTGACTGACCAAGTCAGTGGCCACCACATGCGCATCCGCGCTGCTGTCGGCGAGAATCAGGCTGTCGGTAGGGCCTGCGATCATGTCGATGCCAACTTTGCCATAGAGAATACGCTTGGCCTCAGCGACGAACTGATTGCCCGGCCCCACAAGGATATTGGCCCGCGGCAGGCCGAACAGCCCATAGGTCATCGCGGCCACGCCCTGCACACCGCCCATGGCCAGAATGCTGTCCGCCCCACAGATATGGGCAGCATAGACAATCGCGGGCGCAACGCCCTCACCCGGACGCGGTGGAGAACAGGCGGTGATGTGACGGCATCCGGCGACCTTGGCCGTAGTGACGGTCATAATCGCACTGGCGATGTGGCTATAGCGACCACCGGGCACATAGCAGCCCGCCGCATCCACCGGGATCGCTTTTTGACCAGCAACGAACCCCGGAACGATTTCGGTCTGTACATCGGCCACGGTGGCCTTCTGCGTTTCGGCAAAGCGGCGCACGTTATCGTGGGCAAAGCGGATATCGGTCTTCAGCTTCTCCGGGAGCCGCGCGATGGCGGCGTCGATCTCGTCCTGTGTCATCAGGACGTTGCCGTCGAACTTGTCGAATTTGGCTGCGTATTCTAGCGCCTTGGCATCGCCGCCCACCTCAATATCGGCAAGGATAGTCCTGACCGTATCATGCACTTCGGAGGCATGGGATTGCGCCGTCAAAGTCGCTTTCTTTAAATAGTCACGAGGCATGGTTTCGGATCCTATTCTCTGGCCTTTTCCCGGAATCGGCCCACTCAGTTTTGTAAGTGCATACACCCAAAATGCAAGAGCTTACATTTCCACTTTTCTTAATAATAACTTGATCTTAGACTTATTGACAAAAGCAAATCTCAGGTTTGAAAATGTCGAAACTTTGCCCCACCCCCACTCTGGCTGATGTCGCCAAACTGGCAGGCGTTTCGACGGCAACCGTGTCGCGATGGCCGGGCCGGCAAACCGCGTGATCGGGCTGGGCCACCAACGGATCGGAGTGATTTCCGGCATCACCACGGGTAACGATAGGGCACACCTACGGTTCGAAGGCATACGAGACGCGGTCCGGCAGAACGGGCTTTCATCGTCAGATTTGACGATCCTCAAACCCCCTATCAGATCGAAAACGGTGCCGAGGCGTTTTCCAAGCTGATGTCACAAGACGTCCGCCCGACCGCCATCCTGTGCGGCAACGACGTTCTGGCCGTCGGCGCACTGCACCGGGCGCGAGAGATGGGCCTGCAGGTACCTAAGGATGTTTCAGTCACCGGGTTTGACGATATCGAACTGGCCCGCGTCGCCGCCCCTGCGCTGACAACCGTGCTTGTGCCTCACCGGGAAATGGGTCGCCGGGCAGCGGTGGCACTGGTCGATATGCTGGAAAATCGGCCCCCCGGCGCAAGCACGCGACTGGCCACGCATATCGTCGAGCGTCAATCCCTCGGACCACCGGCCAGCACCTAGGCAGCCTCGGCTTCCATGGTCCGGAAATCATCCTTTAACCAGGAGTGGGCCTCTCCCATGGGGTCGGTGAAGTGCTGACGGATCAGCTTTGCCATCACTTTCTGAATTAGCTTCGAAGTCGTTTCGGGATAAACTTCGGTTGTGAACAGGGACACCGTTCGCACAAAGTTGCGCCCAGGAAACGGAAGCGCCCGAACGCTGTCATGGAACCTTTGCGCGCGGTGGAAACAGGCGGCTGTTGTGATCGCCCAGCCGCTGCCCTCGGCGACCAGACCGATGATCGAGTGGTTGCACTCCAGTTCGAATCGATTGGGCAGGTTATACTTGCTGCGGGTCAGCTGAATTTCGATCTGCTTGCCAATCATAAAGTCCCGTGAGTAGCGCAGCAATGGCAATTCCGCATCCGGCCTCAGCAGTTCCTCTGGCGTACCGTTGAACGCGTTGGGCAGGATTACGATAAACGGATCGCGCATCAGCGGGTATTCGATCAACCCTTCGGTCCGGTCCGAGGGCCGGGTAGCGACACCGGCATCCAATTTGTGCTCTTGCAGATTGGCAATGATCTCATGACTTGGGCGCGTGTAGTGGCGAAAACTGCAACGCGGCAGGGCCTGCGCCAAGAAACGGAACAGATCCGGTGCGATCTGGTTGTCAAAATCGTCGATAAGGGCCAACCGCAGATCCGTTGCGTGCCTCCAATTGCCGGAACGGATTTCAGCCTCGCCCCGTTTCAGGACCGTCAGCCCATCGCGAACATAGCGCGCAAATACCTCGCCTGCCGGGGTTAGCCCCATCGGGCGACGCCCGTGATCGACCAGATCAACGCCCAACGCACCTTCAAGACTGCGCAGATGATTTGATACGGTGCTGATCGACAACCCCGTTTCCGACGCGACCTGTTGAATCGATCCCGATTTGGCGACCAGCCGGAAAACTTCCAGCCAGCGAAGGCTCAGAGATTTTGACACCGCACACCCGTTGTTTCGGTTTCTTCTAAACAAACCAAGCAAAGATTGACGCACACGGCAATGGTGAAGTTGGCCGAGGGGTCACGCTCTCACACGTTCAAACCCCGGATCATAGGGCGACGGAGGGATAACCGTCGCTCGTACGCGATGGCCACAGGAATTCAACTCCATCTCAGTTCCGATGTCGTCCAGATCGGGCTGCACGAAGCCATGCGCCAAACTCAGGCCCGTGCGATGCCCCCAATCGCCTGAGGTGATCGTGCCCACGACCTATTCGCCCTGCAACAACGACGCCCCGGGATGGGCGGGTTGCCGCGAAGCGTGAATTTGCAATGCGACCAGCTTTTTGCGTGGTCCCTCGGCCTGTCTTTTCAGCAACGCGTCGCGTCCGATGAAATCGTCCTTGTCCAGTTTTACAAAACGGTCGAGGCCTGTTTCAAACGGGTCAAACTCCGTGATCAGATCGGCTTTCCAATGCAGAAAGCTCTTCTCCATGCGCATGGACTCCACTGCCCGCGCGCTGAACAGTTTCAGACCATGGGCCTTTCCGGACTGTCGCAATGCAAGATAGGCGGCGTAGAGCGAGACGATGGGAACATGGATTTTATAAGCCAACTCACCCGAGAAACTTACGCCCATCACCGTTGCCGGGGCGATGCCGACGCAACACTCGCGCACGCAGAGCCACGGGAAAGCCTCAACCGACCAGTCGCCACGGACACAGGTGGACAGGACATCGCACGCCTTGGGGGCGGCCAGCTCCAAAATGGTCTGATCGTTGGTCAGGCTGCGCAACTGCACGTCCTCGCCCTCCCGCAAGTGCTGGGTCAGCCAGTCCATGTCGTAATACTCGTTGGCGACGGCGGTCCCGTATCACGGCCGATCCGGACCCGATCGCTGGCGGGCAGGTTGGCAACAGTCGCCTTGGCCTTGACCATACCGTGATGGTTCAGCAGGTAACCCAACCCGACCATCGCGCCGAGTGACGGTGCCGCAGAACATCCCGTCCCAAAAGGCGTGCCTGTCCGCGCCCGAGATCTCGACCCGGCTGAACCCGTTCACCTCGACCAGCCCGACACCGTTTTGCACATTGGCGACCTCATCCGCGGCCAGATCAAATGTTTCGTCAAAATCGAAACTGAGCGACGGTGCGAAATCAGGAGTGGGCTTGATGTACTCGACTCTCTCCCAACCATTGACCACGGTGAATTCAGCGCCCTCCGCCGCCAGAGCAGGAGCCAGTGGCGTTGTTTTAGCTGGTCGTCCGGCAGGGCGGTGTTCGTGTGGGAAGTGAAAGCGGAATTCGTTTTGGTAGTTTTCGATGGCCTTCAACGCCGTCAGTTCAACATTCGCATGACCGGTGAACCTCCGCGGGTCCAGACACCATGTGTCGTAACAGGCCTTACCATGCACGATCTGCTGGGCCAGAAGCCAACCGTGACCGCCACCCTCGCCCAACCCGGCGCGGAGACCGATGATGCAGAACGCGTTGCGCTTGCCCTGGATCGGCCCGACCAGTGGCGCCCGTCGATCGTATAGGTGATCGGGCCGTTGACAACGGTGTGGACGCCGACCTCCATCAGCGCGGGCATTCGGGCAAAAGCACCTTCATGCATGTCTGTCACACGGTCCAGATCATCCGGGTACAGGGCGTTGACAAAGTTCGGATCGATCCCGTCCATACCCCATGTCTTGCAGTCCTGTTCGTAAAACCCCAGCAGCAGCCCGTTCTTTTCCTGCCGACAATAGTAGTCGCTGATCGGGCACCGCAGTAGAGGCATCCTTTGCCCTACATCACGAATGGCCGGGATTTCTTCGGTCAGGGAATACTGATGCTCCATGGAAGAGACCGGATGATGCACCCCCATCATCGCGCTAACCTCGTTCACCCTGTAACCGCAGGCATTTGCCACGATGTCACAATCGATACCTCCGTGTTCGGTGTGGACGGTCCAGGTGTCGTCGTTGTGCTGGGTCAAACCAACCCCCCGCATATTGCGATAGACCTCCGCCCCGGCCTTGCGCGCCCGACGGACCAGCGCCTGACACAATTGCGCCGGGCCGATGGCGCCATCCATCGGGTCCCACAGCCCGCCGATCAGGTTCTCGGTCGAGATCAGCGGGTGGCTGCGGGCACATTCCTCGGCAACGATCACCTCGAATGGAACATCCATGCCGCGCGACATCGAGGCGAAATGGCGATACCCTTGCATCTGCGCTTCGGTGTTGGCCGGACGAATGCCCCATCGCCATGGTGGTAGTCGATCAGATAATCCGGATCCTCGGCCGGTTCCTTGTACAGTTGGATCGAGTGCGTTTTCAGACCCAACGTCGTTTGGTTCATGCCGAAATTCGTCACCTGCGCCGCAGAATGCCATGTCTTGCCCGAGGTCAACTCATTCCGCTCGACCAGAACCACACCCGCCCACCCCTCTTGCGAAAGGTGATACAGCGTCTAACACCCGGCGATCCCGCCCCCGATCACAACCACTTTTGTGCGCAATTTCATTGGCTCTGCTCCCTCTGATCCGAGGCAAGTTTTGCGGAAGAACGGATTGAACCGACAAATGGGGGCCGGGACTGTTCTAAAAATAACTGTGATTGAGATTTCTGAAACTTACAGTTCCCCTTTACGGGGGGAGCAGCCTTGCCGCTTGGTGTGCCCGGAAAAATTGCAGGAAAGGAGTTGGATGGTTTTAGAGGTCAGCAAACGAAGCGGTCGCCGCGCCCGGCACGCGCAACGCGCGGCAAAACCTGGGGTCGATCCCTGCCCGCCGGGTCAGAAGGGGGGCACGTTCAAATCACTGACCCCAACTGAGCTTGAGCAAACCTACGACACCGCCCTGCGCTTGCTTGAGACGCTGGGCATGGGCAGCGTGCCCGGCCGGCTGGCCGCTGATCGTGGATTTGCGCTCCGGGACCTTCGCCGGGGGAGCGGGGAAACCACCATTCTGAACGCGGCCTCAGCGCAGATTACCAACTGGCTGAGCCTGCCCTCGGGCGTGGCTGCGTCGATGACCGACGCCAAAGCCATCGATGCGCAATATGGGGCTGAAAAAGGAATGACCTCTCTGGCCGCCGCGCTGGCCGAGGGCAACCTGATCTATGAAAGCCCGGGCATGACCGCATCGCTGTTAGGGGCCAGTTTCGAAGCGTTTGTTCTGGACGATGAAATGCACTCTCACACTTATCGGGCCTTGCGTGGGATCGAGGTGACTGAGGAAAATCTGGGGTTGGATGCGATCTGCCAGTCGGTTCCGGGTGACGGCCATTTCCTTGGCAGCACGCATAACTATGAGGCGATGGAGCGGGATTACTTCTACTCGTCCCTCGCCGACCGGAACGAGCCGCGTACCTGGCAGGAGGAAGGCGCAACCGACGCATGGTCCGCTGCGCGTGCAAAGGCCAAAGGGGTTCTGGCCACCCATCACCCGGCATACCTGACACCTGAACAAGACGCTGATATCCGCAAGCGCTTTCGCATCCTGTCCTATGCGCGCAACCCCATTTCCAAGTCGCAGATCTGCCGCTAGGCTCGCCCCAGAGCTAGTGAAGGGGAGCACATGACCAATTCGTTTTTTCAGCCGGTTTCGGCGATGGAGCTTGCCCGGTTCGCTGGCATCCCCACCTTCATGCGCTTGCCCAGCATGACGCTGGACCACGACCGTATTGCCGAGGTTGAGCTGGGTCTGATCGGCATCCCTTGGGATGGCGGCACCACCAACCGCCCCGGAGCCCGGCACGGGCCACGCCAGTTGCGGGATTATTCGACGATGATCCGCGCGATGAACCCGGTGACCGGGGTTGCGCCTTTTTCGATGGTCAATTGCGCCGATCTGGGGGACGTCGCGCCGAACCCGGTGGATATCCAGGACACACTGGAGCGGGTGACCGGCTTCTACGCCAATCTGACTGCGCGCGGCATCACTCCGCTGACCGCCGGGGGCGATCACCTGACCACCCTGCCCGTCCTGCGTGCACTGGCCAAATCCGGTCCGCTGGGGCTGATCCAGTTCGACAGTCACACTGACCTGTTCGACACCTATTTCGGCGGTCACAAATTCACCCACGGCACCCCCTTCCGCCGCGCGATCGAGGAAGGGCTGGTGGACCCTAAACGCTTTGTGCAAGTCGGCATTCGCGGCACCGCCTACAACACCGAAGACATCGAATGGGGTGAAGCACAGGGTATCCGCATCATCCGGATCGAGGAACTGTTCGACCGCGGTATCAACGACGTCATGACCGAAGTGCGCAGCATCGTCGGCACCGCGCCCACCTATTGCACCTATGACATCGACTTCGTTGACCCGACCTATGCCCCCGGCACCGGTACGCCCGAAATTGGTGGCCCGAACAGCTTTCAGGCGCAGCAGGTCATTCGCCAGATGGCCGGTATCAATCTGGTTGGTGCCGATCTGGTCGAGGTCGCACCGCCCTTCGACCCCGAGGGCGGCACGGCGTGGCTGGGCATCTCGCTGATGTTCGAACTGCTCTGCGTTTTGGCGCAGGCGGTGGATGCGCGGCGCTAACCGACGTTTTCCGCGATCATCGAGATCATCTCGAACATCACCGCTGCTGCCGTCAGCGCGGTGATATTGTTGGGGCTATCCTTGGTGGGCATCATGCAGACGACATCCCCGCCCACGATATTCAGGCCCCGCGCGGCCCGCAGAATGCCGACTGCCTCGTCAATGTCGAACCCTTTCTCGCCAGGTTCCAGATTGGACACGGCGGGCGCGACCGTCGGGTCGAGGCAATCCAGATCGAACGTGATATAGACCGGACGGTCACCCAGAACCTCGCGTGTCTGCGCCACGACATCCTCTAGCCCGCGCTGGCGGAACTCGCGCATGGTGACGATGTTGTAGCCATAGTCATAGGACGGCTGCAGCCAATCCAGACTGCGCGGGTGCCCCCGCAACCCGATCTGCATCGACCGCGTCGGATCGACCTGCCCCTGATCGGCCAGATACGCCCCCCAATGGGCAGCTGATTTCTTGGCGCCCAGAAAGTGGTCGACCTTGGTGAACACATCCGTGTGTGCGTCCAGATGCAGGAAACTGACCGGCTCTCCGCCCGCCAGCTTGCCGTTGCCCAGCGCCTGCACGATCCCGCCGGTGATCGAATGGTCGCCCCCAACAGACACCGGCCGCGCGCCTGCCGCGTCGATACCCGTGTAAAACTGGGTGATGCGCTCGATGCAATCCTCGTTGTCATTTGCACGGGGAAACGGCACGTCGCCCACATCGGCAATCCGCGCGCTGTTCCACGGGTCGATCCCAAACACCGAATGCACCCGGCGTTGCACGGCCGAGACATGACGTAAAGCGCGCGGGCCCAGATGCTGATCCCGTTCGGTCGTACCGTTACCGGTGGAATGCGGCACGCCTACCAGCGCGATGTCCTGACCCTCGGGACCCTCGTTGGGGCAGCGAAACAAGGTGGGCACGCCCCACCAATAGAGATTGTCCATCATGGACTGTTCGTAGCGATCGGTCATTGTCTTCCCCGTTCAATGAAAAACGCCCCCGGCGGCAACCGGGGGCGTATGGGTTTAGATTTTCTCGTCTTCTCGCCGGAAGGCACCTTGAACAATCCGGTCCATTACCATGGCGAGGAACAGGATGGCGAACCCGCCCAGCAAGCCCGGCCCCTTTGCTGCGTATTGCAGCGCCTCAAGGATTTCCTTGCCCAGACCGCCGCCGCCGATCAGCGAGATGATCACCACCATCGACAGACACATCAGGATGGTCTGGTTCACGCCGGTCATGATCGATGGCAAGGCCAGCGGGATCTCCACATCCTTCAGCAACTGCCACTTGGACGCGCCAAAGGCGACCGCCGCTTCTTTGATGCTTTCTGGAACCCCGCGCATCCCCAGCGCGGTCAAGCGGATCACCGGTGGCATGCCAAAGATGATCGTGGCCAGAATGCCCGGCGGGTTGCCGGTGCCAAAGAAGGCGATGATCGGGATCAGGTAGACGAAGGCTGGCAATGTCTGCATCAGGTCCAGCACTGGTTCAGCAGCGCGGTAGGCCCGCTTGGACTTTCCGAACCAGATACCCAGCGGAATGCCGAACACAACGCACAGCAGCACCGCGGCACCGACCAGAGCCACGGTCTCCATCGCCACATCCCAGTAGCCCAGCAGCGCGATATAGGCCAGCGACGAGGCGGTAAAGATCGCCACACGCGGCCCAGCCGCACGCCATGCGGTTACGCAGATGACAAGCATCACCACCGGCCACGGCGACCCGATCAGAGCGATCGTCAAAGCATCCAAAACCGAGCGGACACCGGCGACAATGCCGTCAAAGACATCGCCCCCAGCGGCGGCGGCGGCATCAATCTGCGCCTCCATCCAACTGGCCAGGTTCGAGAAGATCGTGCCCTCCCCTTCGCCTAGTATCAGCGCTGAAACTTGTTCTTCCGGGAAAGCATCCAGCATCGCAAGCGAAGCGTTCACCGTGAACTTGTAGATGATCAACGGCGCAATCGCGGCCACTAGAATCGCGCCCAGAACCGTATTGCGTGTCGACCGACCGCTTTCCGTACTGGTCGGATCGATCCGCCATTTCGAGTACTGCTTTTCATAGACCCGGTCCGCATAGAACCCTTGGGCCAGCTTAAACACCAGCAGCATCAAAAGCCCGGTGATCATGATCCCCGACGCCTCGGCCTGAGCCGCCTGAGCTTGCGCCAGACTGCTGTCTGCCGCCTTCTGGATATTCTCGGCCAAACGATTGAACCGGTCGATATCAGCCTGTTCCGTTGCGGCTGCCGCGCGTTCCAGCAATTCGTTGGCGCGCGACTGCTGCCGTTCCGCCCGTTCGGCCAGATCAGCGCCGGGATTGCCCCATGCACCGCGTCCGATCTGAACCCAGGCGATGATCTCAAGGATTAGGAACGTCCAGAACATCCCCCAGATGGCCCGCGACGCCGACCAGAACGGTCCCAGCACCGCCGCCCAAATGTTGAACGTGTTGGGCACGGCGCTGGTGGCATCGTGGATTTTGTGGAATGCGGTGACATAGTAATCACCGTTCGGACCGACAAATTCGTGAATGGACTGGTCCAGTGCCTCGCGGTCAACCTCGATATCAGAAGCGGCCGTGACTTTCATTTCCATTGCTGCATCAGTCATTTTTGCCCCCCTGAATTCCGCGCAGCAGACGCGGCTTGGTCACGATGCCGACGTCACTGCCTGCATCGGTGATGACGACCGGCATATCAGTGTTCACCGCCAGATCGATCAGTTGGTCCAGATCCGCGCCCTCATCGGCGCGCGGCGCGCCTTCGAGTGGGCCGGAATAGCTGCCCATCGGTTCCATGATCGAATGCGCCTTAACCAGTTTCAGTTTTGAAATGCCCTGCACAAACTCGCGCACATAATCGTCGGCCGGGTTCATGACGATATCCTCAGGTGTACCGATCTGCACGATCACCCCGTCTTTCATGATGGCGATGCGGTGGCCGATGCGGATGGCTTCGTCCAGATCGTGCGTGATGAACAGCGTCGTCTTCTGCAACTGCGCCACCAGCGCCTTGAACTGGTCTTGCAATTGCAGACGGATCAGCGGGTCAAGGGCCGAGAATGGCTCGTCCATCAGCAGGATTTCCGGATCCGACGCCAACGCGCGGGCAATCCCCACCCTCTGCTGCATACCGCCCGATAGTTCCTTGGGCAGGCGATCCTCGTAGCCTGTCAGGTCCACCAGACCCAGCGCGTGATCCGAAACCGCCCAGCGCTTGGACTTCGACACTTTGCGAATCTCCAACGGATACGCCACGTTTTCGCGCACCGAGCGGTGCGGCATCAGCGCCATGTGCTGAAACACCATCCCGATCTGCTGTGCCCGGATACGGCGCAGCTCCGCCTCGGAAATCTTGGACACGTCATGGCCCAAAATCTCGATCTTGCCCGAGGTCGGCTCGATCAGGCGGTTCACATGCCGCACCAGCGTGGATTTGCCCGAGCCCGACAGGCCCATGATGCAGAAAATCTCGCCCCGCGGCACTTCGAAGGTGGCCCCTTGCACACCCACGACGCAGTTGAATCTCTCCAGAACTTCGGGCTTTCCAATGCCTTCGTTCCGTACGGCTTCCATGGCTTCTTCGGCGCGTGCCCCGAATATCTTCCACACATCCGTCAGTTTTACGACTGTTTCGGTCATACTTGTCCCTTTGATGCAAAACAGGCCGCCGGACATGTCCGACGGCCTGTCCGGTTTTCAATTCCGGTTGGCGTCAATCACTGAGACATCCAGTTCAGAACAGCATCTTCGTTGGCTGCCACCCATTCTTCAGCATAGGCCAGCGGTTCTTGGCCTTCGATCACCAGTGCATAGGTCATGGCCGAGACTGTATCGGTGTCCAGCTGCATGTTGGCCAGCATTTGGGCAACTTCGGGGAACTCTTCCTCAAGGGACTTAGCATAGTGCAGGTGCAGATAGGCCAGATCCCAGGCCACACCAGCGTCGGACTTCTCAAGCCAATCCGGATCGTCTGTGGGCTGCAACACGTTCCACTTGGACGCGTCATAAGCCGGTTCTTCCAGAATCTGCATGTCATGCAGAGCAAACACATAGTGCGGCGTATAGCAGAACCCGACCCACGGATCGCCCGCCTTGATCGCGTTGTCGAGGTTGGCATAGGCCACCGTCTCGTCGATCTCGGTCAGCTCCATCACCTGATCATAGCCGTAGGACTTGGCGCGGATTTTCTCGACATTGGTCGAGGCCCAACCCGGCGCGCCGATCCAAACCTCACCCTGACCATCGCCATTGCTGTCAAATAACGCGGCGATATCGGGATTGGTCAGGTCGTCGATTGAGCGGATATCGTTGGCATCCGCAGTCGCTTTGTCGACACACATGCCCTGAAACGCCTCAACGCCGTTAGGGTTGAAGGCAACAGTGCCTTTGTCGGTGACATAGGTATCGTGCAGGTTCTTCTGGTTCGGCATCCAAACTTCGGGATGAACATGCATCGCACCGGAATCCATCGCCTCGAACACGATCGGGTTGGTTCCGTTCTGCAGCTCGACCTCAAGCCCAAGGTTCTGTTCGATCGCCACTTTCAGAATATGTGCCGTGGCATTCACCGACGGCCAGTTCGGCACACCGATCACGATATCCGCAGCCATGGCCGGTCCGGCGACCGCCATCGATGCGCCTCCCAAAAGCGTTGCAAGTTTTTTCATCTGATATCTCCATGTTGGTCGTCCGCGGCGCTTGTTTTTGTGTCCCTATTGGGCGGTGATGCACCTTGCGAGCAGTGGCGGGAAGGCGGAACTTCCCCGGTTTCTTGGCCAGCGGCTTGCTGCGCCGGGTTGGCCAGAAAATTGAACCATGCCAGCACGCCGCCCTTCAAGACTTACATGTGGCAATCCTTACTATACGGCATTATCGTAATTTAGTTTTCGTTTTTTGCAAATAGAGGCATTCCACACACAGCATACTCCCAAGAAATAAGCCGCTCACTTTAATGTATTTTCTGTAAGGGTGCATTCAGACCAAGTGCTGACATGTGGACCATAACTGGCCTATAATCGTGCGATTTGGCCAAACAAACTTTGGCAAATTCAATCCGGACACAACCTTCCACACGCGTGTGGAAGAAAAGGTTCCCTCTGTAAGTTCGCTAACAAGGCACACAGGTCCACTAAGAAATGCCACGTTTCACGGTGCGTACAAGTTGGTGATCGGGGTTCGTCGACACGGCCCTTTGTGCGCGTGGCCTGAAAAATACGTGACAATTTGACAGATCACAAAGTCAGTGTTTACCTGAGCGCAACGAAAACAATCTGAATTTCAAAGCGTTATCAGCGCACTGAGATGTCGTTCGCGGCGTTATCGTAACCAGACTTGCAACCTGGAGAATTCTAGATGGAATTGATCACAGAACAGCTCCGCGCCTTTCCGATCATGGCGCTCTTTCTTTGTTTGGGGCTGGGATACGGCGTTGGCAAATTTCGGGTCGGAAAGTTCGAATTGGGCGGCATCGCGGGAACCCTGCTGGTGGCGGTCTTCGTGGGACAGATCGGCGGCATAAACCTAAGCACCGATGTTCAGAACGTCTTTTTCTCGCTGTTTATTTTCATGGTTGGTTACAACGGCGGGCCGCAGTTTTTCGCTGCCCTGAACCGAACCGCCCTGACCAAGCTGCTGGCCGCGTTCATGATGACGCTCTGGGGGTTGTTCTTTGTCATCGTCGTTGCCCGATTGGCCGGGTTGGACAAGGGGCTGGCAGCCGGTCTGGCCGCCGGAGGGCTGACACAGTCGGCCATCATCGGCACCGCCGGCAACGCCATCGACCTGCTGGGACTAGCTGCGGATGAGGCCGAAAAGCTCAAGACCAACATCGCGGTGGGGTATTCGGTCACCTATATCTTTGGCTCGATCGGCCCGATCCTGGCGGTCAGCGTCATTCCGATCATCATGCGCGTCGACCTGCGGCAAGAGGCGATTAAGCTGGCCCAAAAGCTTAGCGGGGGTGGCCGCAAGCTGGAGGAAGGCGAGTTCCTTCCAATGAACCGGTTCGACGCCCGCGCCTATCAGGTGAATAACGACGCTTCAATTGCGGGCCAATCCGTGAAGGCAATTGAGGGTGGATACGACGGCGATCTGATCGTCGAGAAGCTGCTACAGGATGGCGCCCCGGTTGACCCGACACCAGAAACAGTCGTCAACGCGGGTGACGTAATCGTCGTGTCGGCACTGGTTGCAACCCTGACGCAGTTTGAGGGCACCGCAAGTGGTGAGATCGGAGAATACCCGCCCGAACTGACCGTCGTGGAAGAGCGCCGCAATGTCGTCATCACCAACCGCAAACTGGCGGGCAAGACCCTGTCGGAACTGCGCGATGCCTTGACCGCGGATCAGCGGCGCGGGGTCCATGTCTCAAAGATCACCCGCATGGGGCATGACGTGCCCGTCCTGCACAACACCGAAATCCACGCGGGCGATGAGGTTTCCATCGTCGGTCACAAAGACGACCTGAACCGGGTGTCGAAAGTCGCAGGCTATGTGCCGCCATCGGCCTCAGTCACGAATTTCATCGCGCTGGGGATCGGTGTGGCCGTCGGTTATCTGATCGGGGAAATTAGCTTTGTGATTGCGGGCACCAAAGTGGCGCTGGGGTCCGGCCTTGGGTGCCTCGTGACCGGGTTGATCATCGGATACCTGCGTATCCGGCGGCCCAAAATCGGCGGCATCAACAGAGGTGCTGCGAATTTCCTGCAGAGTTTTGGTCTGGCCGTATTCGTCGGGGTTGTCGGCCTGAATGCAGGCAAGCCCGCGCTTGAGGCGATACAGGAATACGGCATTACCCTTCTGTTGCTGGGGGTCGTCGTCACGCTGATGCCGATGATCGTTCAGTTCCCTATCAACTATTTCGTCCTGCGCATCAAAAACCCGGTCGAGGCCTGCGCGGTTGTGACCGGGTCACGCTCGGGCAATCCGGGCTTTGCGACGCTTCTGGAAAAGGCCGGGAACGCGACACCGACGCCTGCCTTCACGATGACCTACGCGGTGGCGAATATCTTCCTGACCTTGTGGGGGCCCTTGGTCGTTGCCTTCGTGCCGTGATCTACATCAACAGGATCACGATGACCGAGCCCCACAGGGCCAACAGCACGTTGCCCACGGCATAGCCGAGGCCATAGCCCAATGTCGGAACCTGGCTTTGTGCCGCCTCCTGCACGGCGGCCAGACCCGGGGCGGATGTTCCTGCCCCGCAGCAGGTGCCAGCCAGAACGCCTTCGTTGATGCCAAAAACCTTGTGACCGACAAATACCGCCGATCCGTGGGCCAGCAATACGATTGCCACCGACCCGAAAATCAGCGTCGGCCCGCTTTCCATGACCCCAGTGACAAAGCTCGGCCCCGAGGTAATGCCCACGCAGGCCACGAATACGCACAAGCCCAGCGAGTCAAAAATCCACAACGTCGCCTCGGGGACAAAGCCAAACGTCCGGTGAGCCGAGCGCAACCACCCCGCCACCAGCCCTCCCAACAGCACCCCGACCGAAGTGCCCAGACCCAGCTCAATCGCGCCGTATTTCAGCGCCGGGATACCGATCAGACCACCCAGCAGGATAAAGAAGGCCACAAAGATCATGTCCGTCTGGTTGGTTTCGCGGTCCAGATAGCCCAACCGATTGGCCGCGTCCTCAATATGGCTGCGGGTGCCGGACACGGTCAGTACATCCCCCTTATGCAGGGTCACGCCTCGAAAGATAGGCAACCGCTCGCCACTGCGCATGATCCCACGCAGGTAGATGGTGCGCGCCTCGGGGCGGGCGGACAGTTCGGCTAGGGTTTGATTGACCACCTCTTTATTGGTTACGACGATATCGTTGGTTTGCACCGGAAGATCGAGAAGTTCGGGGTCTTCAACCTCTTCCCCCAGCATGCTTGTATGCTCGATCAGGTAGGACCTCAAACCTGCAATGGCGGCAATGTCGCCTTCTTGCAAAACCATGTCCCGCGTGGTCGGCAGGATTTTATCCCCGCGCCGTACCCGATCAAAGAAGGCGCGAACATGCTCGGGCACGCGGGCTTCAAGCTCGGAAATTCTGTGCCCGGCGAATTCGGGATTGATGCGATAGGCGCGGGCTTCGAAATCGCGATGCTCAGACAGCATCGGGGCGCCGTTGTCGTCCAGTTCGGCCTCATATTCCGCGCAGGCCTCTTTTAGCGAACGGCCATAGAACCGTGGGGCAAGTTGGGTGTGAAAAAAGATCGTGGCAATCACGCCAACGAAATAAGCCAAGGCGAAACCAGTGGCGATCTCACCGTCGAAAATCTGCCGCGCGGCCTCATCTGCCCCGGTTTTGGCAAATGCATCAATCGCCACACCTAGCGTAGCGCTTTCGGTGACACCACCAGCCAGCAGACCCGCCGCAATCCCCACAGACAAGCCCATCAGCGGGGCCAGCACCGCGGCAACGAAAAGTGCCACAACGCAAAGCAGCACGGTGATTGCAATCTGCGGCAATGCGCGGACGTTCAGGGATCGAAAGAATTGCGGTCCAGTTCGGTAGCCGATGGAAAACAGGAACAGCAGGAAGAAGGCCTGTTTCAGGTCGTCCGACACGACCACCCCGGTCTGACCAACTAGCACGCCGGCCAGCAGACAACCCGCCACCGACCCAACGGTGAAAGATCCGATAGTGATTTTTCCCAGCGCATAGCCAAGCGCGAGGCTGCAAAACAAAGCCAGAGCAGGATGATGACCAAAGATTGACCCGACCAGTTCCAAAGCAGCAGCCTCCCCGCAGTTCTGTCTCAGCCGTGCAGCGGCAACCCTTTCGACGCGCGATAGGCCTGCACATAGCCAATGGCCACCGCCCGCACCGCGCGACCGATCTGACGATAGGCGCTGTCATCGAGATTGGCGAAGGACACCCGTGCCGACCAGTTCGGTGCGTCAAAGCCCGACCCGTTCAGCAAGACGATCCCGTGGTCCTGTGCCAGCTTGAACGAGATATCCAGCGGGTGGACGTTATCCTTGATCCACTCGACGACTTCTTCGCCGACATATTTGCGCAGCCAGAACTCAAAATCGATGATCCCGTAATACTTGTCGAACAGAGGATTATCCGGCACTTCGATGCCCATCCCATCGACCAGCTCATCAAAGCGATGTTTCAGGATGCCCCAGCAGAACTTCTGATAGGCTTTTTCTTCATCCATCAACTCGACCAGCGAGAACAGCGTCATCATCACCTGCTGCGGCAGCGACAGACCCGCCGTGTGGTTCAGCGCCACGTCGCGGCTGTCGGCAACGATCCGGTCGATGAATTTGAACGAGCTTGGATCCGGGGTCAGTGTCTCGTACCGCGCATTCACAACGGCTTTGGTCTCGTCCGGAGCCTCGGCGATCATCTTGTCGAAGATGTTGTTCTCGGCCACCAAAATCGCACCCAGACGCCAGCCGGTGCACCCGAAATACTTGGAATAGGAGTAAACCCCGATCGTGTTCTCGGGCAGATGCCCCATCACCGACTGGAAGTTCGGTATGAACGTGCCATAGACGTCATCAGTCAGGATGATCAGGTCGGGACGGCGGGTTTTTACGAACTCAACCAGCCGGGCCATGACCTCGGGGCTGATCGCGACCGAGGACGGGTTGCCCGGATTGACCAGAAACAACGCTTTGACCTTCGGGTCGGCCAGTTGTTCGAGGTCTTCGTCGGTCAGTTGGAAATTGTCTTCCTCTTCCGAGGACACGTCCACCACGTTCAGCCCGTAATCTTCCAACACAGGCATTTCCAGATAAGGCGTAAAGATCGGCGTACCCAGCGCGATAGTGTCACCCGCGTTCAGCAGCCGCTGGTTCTTGAGTGCCTTGAAGATATAGCACATCGCAGCGGTGCCGCCCTCGACCGCATAGATGTCGAACTTTGCGTCTGGTCGATGCCCTGCGCACATCGCCCACATCACATATTCATGGACGATGGCTTCATTGTGCTTCATGCAGCGGTCCGGCATGGGATAGTGGTCGCCGACAATGCCGTCAGTCAGTTCGAGCACGAAGTCGTCCGGCGTGAAGCCGAGTTTCTCAATCGCGAAATCCACCACGGCGGCCAGAGTATCCGCGCCCGGAGGTCCGTTTTTATCCTCAGAGGCCGAACAATAAGCCTTGAGCCGATCATAACAGCCCGGCCCTTGCGGCATTCCGGCCAACCCAACCTGTCGCTCATCGCGATGGCGCTGCGCTTCGGTCATCGCGAACTGCCCCAACAGGAAGAACGCCTTGCGCGCTTTGGTGGCAATCCAGTTGGGATTGCCGCGCCCTGCGTTCAGATAGGGCAAAGCCATCTGGCGCGACTCTTTCTCGGCCAGCTTGATGAGTTCGTCTTTGATCTGAAAGGGACTTAGATTTTCAAACTTGTGCAGGTCCAGTGTTTCTGACATCGCATCAAACCCTTGCGTTAAATCCATCGGAAGAATTCAACCGGATCGTACGCAAGGATTTGTGTTTGTGTAAACTGTGCAGTCAGGCCCTGACGTAGGGGCAATCAGAAACGGGTGGATTAGTTGATCCGGGCCGATGCCGCCAGCGCACCGGCCAGGGCGTTCTGAATCTCGTCCGGGAAATCCCGACCGTTCTCATGCAACCCGGCAGCGACCCAGCCCACTGTGTGCCCCCGGCTGCCGATATCATTCGCGCGCACAACAACAGGAGACGTGCGCTCAACACTGACCAGTTCCATCGAGCGTTCGATTTCGCTTTCGGTCAGAATCATTTTGACCGCGCTGAAAATATCCACCGAGACCTGCAATGTCTGATGCTCCAACCGATGCGCCGCATCCGTCAACAGGCGCGTGCAAAAGGCGGACAGAAAGTACCAGCGGAAAATGGAAAACACCCGGCCCTGTAACTCGCCATGCACCGTGCCCCCATTCGTGGCCACGCGGGCGATTCGGTCGAACGCGTTCTTAGCAGCTTTGGAGGCTTGGCAAATCTGTCTCTCGCGCTTGGCAATAGAAATAACACGCGGCGCAAATTCCACTGCGGCTTCAGGGGATTCCAAATTCATAGACGTCCTCCAAGTTTAACTCCTGATGAGGACTTGGAAACTCTCAAGTGAAATCGGTTGCGATTTAACGCCATTTTTTGCAGAAATCGTCTCTTTGTTGGCTTAATAAAAATGACACAAAGCAAGTAATAACGCAAACATAAGCGACGACCGACTGAAAGCGTTTGGCTTTATTGTGGGTTCTTTGCCATCCTGAATTGAGGCAAACACCGCGATTTGGGCTGAAACCTGCATAGATCTGACACGATCTTGCAAAAGTTATGCCCATTTCCGCATCTAATAAAACTCAATCCTGCTGATCAGTTTACGAGTTTCAATTTAACGAGGGGGTACGAGCGGGACCAGGGGGTGAGCGCCTGACCAACCGGGCTCGCCGACGGCCAGAGCAGCTCCCCCCGCCGACGTCGCTCAGTCGATTTTGCTTTTCTGCGCGTGCGGCGTGACGCCAAAGCTGGATCGGTACACCCGCGAAAAGTGGCCTGGGCTTTCGAACCCGCAGGCCATGGCGACCTCGGTCACCGAGGCTTCGGTTTGCAGCAACAGTTTCTGGGCGCGCTCAAGGCGCAGTTCCATGAAGTACTTCTTGGGTGACGTATTAAGGTATTTGCCGAACAGCCTTTCCAGCTGCCGGGTCGAGATGCCCAGATCCTCGGCAATCTGCGACGGCGATACCGGCGCTTCGATACAGTCCTGCATGATATGGATCGCCTTGGCCAGGTGGGCATTACGCATCCCATTGCGCGATTGCAGCGACACCCGCTGTTTTGCGGTGGCATTGCGCACTGCGTTGTAGACCATCTGATCGGCCACGGCGATGGCCAGTTCCTCACCGTGGTCGCGTTCGATCAGGTGCAGCAACAGGTCGGCTGTTGCCGTGCCACCCGAAGCGGTGATGTGTTTTTCGTCGGCCACAAAAACGCTGCGCACAAGGTTCACTTCGGGGAACGCCTCCATGAAGGCATCGTGGTACTCCCAGTGAATAGCCGCCTGCATACCGTCCAGAAACCCGGCCTCGGCCAGCAACCATGCACCGGAACACAACGCGCCAATGGCCGTCCCCCGCGCCCGTTCGCGCCGCAAGGTTGCCAGCAACGCGCGCGTGACGTGATTGCGCATATGAATGCCCGACAAAACGAAAAGCTGATCGGTCTTGGACAGCGCCTCCAAACCGCCATGCACCAGCGTGACCGATCCGTTGGAACACACGGCCTGCTCGCCATGTTCGGAAAGGAAGGTCCAGTCATAGAGGTCTTCGCCGCTGACAAGATTCGCGATTCTCAGCGGCTCGACCGCGCAGGAGAAGGCGAGGTGCGAGAATTCCTCGACCAGAATGAAAGTGATGTGGCGCGGTTGGCTCATCAGGCGTCCCGTTCAGCTTGGCTTAGTTGATGATCCATGCTGCACGATTTTTTTATGTATACAAGTTGTATTTTCTTGGAGTACACAATGTGCACCGCGGGCGCGACGAGATTCGCACCACCCATCAAAGGAGGGATGGATGAAAGACGATGCCAAATCCCGCAAGGCTGAGTTGACCGAGCATCTGCGGGTGTCCATCCTGACCCGGCGCCTGCAACCCGGCACCGATCTGGACGAGGCACATCTGTCCGATGCGTTCGGCCTGTCGCGCACGCCGTTGCGCGAGGTGTTCCGGCAATTGGCGGGCGAAGGCTACTTGGACCTGCGCACCAACCGCAGCGCCCGCGTATCCGAGATGTCCTATACCACCCTGCGCGATTTCTTTCTGGCCGCGCCGATGGTCTATGGCGCAATCCTGCGGCTGGCGGCTCAGAACGCGACGCACGCGCAGATTGAGGATCTGAAAGAGGCGCAACAGGCGTTCAAGGCCGCGCTGCGTACGGGATCGGCCGAAGATCGGGCGCTGGCCAATAACCGGTTTCACGATGTCACCGGCGCGATGTCGGGCAATGTCTACCTGCTGCCGTCGTTCAACCGGTTACTGATCGATCACGCCCGGATCGGTATGACCTTTTATCGACCGCAGACGGCCAAAATGTCCGAAAACCTGTCCGAAGCAAGCGCCCAGCATGACGCCATCATCGCCGCCATCGAGGCGGGCGACGAGGCGGCTGCTGCGCAGCTGGCCGAGGATCACTGGAACCTGTCACGCGATCAGATCGAGCTGTTCGTGATGCCTGACGCGCTGGATGTCCCGATGGGCGTCCCGCCCCTTTCGAAACCTGCATGAGGACAGAATGAACCCAATTTTCAGATTTGAGGGGATCTATACCCCTGTGGTCACGCCCTATCACGAGGATGGCAACGTGAATTGGGACGCCCTGTCCGACGTGATCGAATACCTGATCGAAAACGGCGTGCACGGGCTGATCTCAGGCGGATCGACTGGCGAGAATTATGCCCAGACGGTTGAAGAACGGCTGGAACTGGCGCGATTCACGCATGAGCGTCTGAAGGGCCGACTGCCGCTGGTCGTTGGAACCGGCGCAATGCTGACGTCGGAATCGATCGCGCTGGCCTCTGGCGCGCGTGAGATCGGCGCAGATTCTATCCTGTTGGCCAGCCCACCCTATTCGGTGCCAACCGACCGCGAAAACGCGCTGAATGCGCTGGCCATCGACAAGGCCGCCGACCTGCCGGTGATGCTGTACAACTATCCGCACCGCACCGGCACGATGATGGGCGAGGAATTTTTTGACCGCGTGGGCCGCAGCCGGAATTTCTGCGGCATTAAGGAAAGCTCGGGCGATATCAACCGAGTGCACCTGCTGGCCCGTGACTATCCGCACATCCAACTAGGCTGCGGCATGGACGATCAGGCGTTGGAGTTCTTCGCTTGGGGCGCGCCCTTCTGGGTCTGCGGCGGGTCGAACTTCCTGCCGGCCGAACATGTGGCGCTGTACAATGCCTGTGTGATCGAGGGCAATTTCACCAAAGGCCGCCGGATCATGTCAGCAATGATGCCGCTAATGCGGGTGCTGGAACAGGGTGGCAAGTTCATCCAGACGATCAAACATGGCGTGACCATGAACGGGATCAATGCGGGCGCAATGCGACCTCCGCTAAAGGGGCTGAACAAGGACGACAAACGCGCACTGGAACAGGTGACGCGCGTGTTGAAGAAAAAAATCGCAGATATCGTGGCGGAGGGCTAAGGCATGGAATTGCTGACACAGGACGAATACAAATCCATCGCCGCAGGCCTGAAACTGCCGACCGGTGCTTTTATCGACGGCGCGTTCCGTCCGGCAATCTCGGGTGAAACCTTCACCACTGTGAACCCCGCGACCGGTGACACGCTGGCGGACATAGCCGCTTGCGGCGCGGCGGATGTGGACTTCGCCGTTGAAAAGGCGCGCGAGGCGTTTGACGACGGCCGCTGGTCGAAACTGCACCCGTCCGAGCGCAAGGATGTGTTGGTCCGTCTATGCAAGCTGATGACTCGTAACGCGCGCGAACTGGCGGTGATGGAGAGCATCGACAGCGGTAAGGCCATCTATGATTGCGAAACCGTAGACGTGCCCGAAACCATTCACTGCCTGAAATGGCACGCCGAGGCGATTGACAAGATCTATGATCAGGTCTCACCCGCCAGTGACGATCACATCGCTATGGTCGTGCGCGAGCCGATTGGCGTGGTGGGTCTGGTACTGCCATGGAATTTCCCGCTGCTGATGTTGGCGTGGAAGATCGGTCCTGCGTTGGCGGCGGGATGCTCGGTGGTGGTGAAACCTGCAGCGGAAACCACACTGACGGCCCTGCGTATGGCCGAACTGGCTATGGAAGCCGGGCTGCCGCGCGGCGTTCTGAACATCGTGCCGGGTGGTGGCGCAGAGGTCGGCGAACCTATCGGGCGGCATATGGATGTCGACATGGTGTCCTTCACCGGCTCGACCGTCACCGGCAAACGGTTCCTGACCTATTCGGCGGAAAGCAATGCCAAAGAGGTGGTGCTGGAAATGGGCGGCAAGAACCCCGCCATCGTGATGGACGACGCCGAGAACCTCGACCGCGTTGCGGCGCATATCGTCAACGGTGCATTCTGGAATATGGGCGAGAACTGCTCGGCCTCGTCCCGCCTGATCGTGCACAAGGATGTTAAGGCGGAACTGCTGGACCGCATCGCGCACCACGCCAAACAGTGGAACATCGGCGACCCGCTGGACCCCGAAGCCCGCATGGGCGCATTGGTCAGCGAAGGCCATTACAACAAGGTCTGTGGCTATCTGGATCAGGCTGAGAATGTCGTGATTGGCGGCAAGGCCGAGAATGGGTTCGTCGAAGCCACCGTGGTCGAAGTGCCCGGCAACGACTCCGCCCTGGCGCGCGAGGAGATCTTTGGTCCGGTCCTTTCGGTGATTGAGGTTTCCAGCTTTGACGAGGCGATCAAGATCGCCAATGACACCGAATACGGCCTCTGTGCCTCGATCTTCACGGCCAACGCAAAACGTGCCATCCGGGGTGCGCGGGCCATCCGGGCGGGTACCGTGACGGTGAACAGCTTTGGTGAAGGCGACATCACCACGCCCTTCGGCGGCTACAAGCAGTCGGGCTTTGGCGGGCGTGACAACTCGGTCCACGCGCATGACCAGTACACTCAGCTGAAGACCATCTGGATCGACCTTGCCGATGACGCTGATGAGGCCGTCGATTGAGCGCCTATACCGCCAGAACCCTGCCGGTCCATCGTGGACCAGCGGCATGGAGCGCCATCCTTGGCGCTCAGCCGCCCGCGCAGGAATTGGACGGTGACCTGACCGCCGATTTCACCATAGCCGGTGCCGGATTCGCCGGGCTGTCGGCGGCCCGGCGCCTGACCCAACTGCAACCCGATGCCAGGGTCGTTGTGCTTGAGGCCGGACGCGTGGCCGAGGGTGCTGCGGGGCGGAACTCGGGCTTTATGATCGACCTGCCGCATGATCTGGCGTCGGACGATTATGCCGGGGCGGGCGACGACAAGGTGATGATCGGACTGAACCGTCAGGCGATCGCCTTTGCCCGCGCAGCGGTCGCGCAATACGGGATCGACCCGAACTTCTTTGATCCGGCGGGCAAGGTGAATGGCGCAGCCAGCGCGGCAGGTCACGCCCATAACGTCAGCTATGCGCAGCATCTGGAGACGCTGGGTGAAACCAGCGAAATGCTGGATCCGCAGCAGATGTTCGACCTGACCGGTTCACGCCACTACCGGTCCGGGCTCTACACGCCCGGAACGGTCATGTTGCAGCCTGCGGGCTATATACGCGGGCTGGCGGCCGGGTTGGTGGGGGACGGCGTGGCGCTGCATGAAAACTCGGCCGTCACCGGGTTCGAAAAACAAGGCGGCGCGTGGCTGGTGAAAACCCAGCGATCGGCGGTCAGCACGGGTGCTGTGATCCTGACGGTCAACGGCCATCTCGAAAGCTTCGGTATCGAGCGTGACCGGCTGATGCAACTGTTCCTGTTCGCCGCGATGACACCGGAACTGGACGGTAACGCGCTGGCCCGTCTGGGCGGGCAAACGCGATGGGGCGTGACTCCGTCCGATCCGATGGGCACCACGATGCGGCGGATCGACAGTGGACAGGGCGGCAATCGCGTCATCACCCGCACCTGCGCGGCGTTGCGTCCCGGCATGGCCGCAACCACTCGCGATCTGGCGCGGGCATCAAAGGTGATGCAGCGCAAGTTCGACCAGCGGTTCCCGCAATTGGCGGGGATGGAGATGGAATACCACTGGGCCGGCCACCTGTGCCTGAGCCTGAACAGTGTCTCGGTCACGCGCGAGATCGAACCAGGCGTCTATTCCGGTTGCGTCCAGAACGGGCTGGGCACTGCACGCGGGACTCTCACCGGGATCGCAGCAGCAGAACGCGCCTGCGGCCAAAGCTCGGACATCACCCGTTTTTTCGAGGCCGAAGATCAGCCCAAGCGCCTGCCACCGCAGCCCTTCCGCGAGATCGGTGCAAATGCCGTTCTGCGCTGGAAGGAATGGCGCGCGCGGGATGAGTGATCAGGGCAGGCTCAGCTTGGCCATGCGCCCGCCATCCACGGTATAGACCTGCCCGGTGATGAAGCTGGCCTCGTCTGAGGCCAGAAACGCAACCAGCGCCGCGACCTCCTCCGGTGCACCAGTGCGGGCTACAGGGTGAATGCGCCTGATATCTTCGCGGAACGCCTCGGGGTTCGGCATCGATGCGATGAAACCCACATTCAGTTCAGTATCGATCCAACCCGGTGCGACGGCATTACAGCGGATGCCGTCGGCGCCGTGATCCACGGCCACCGCGCACGTCAAGCCATGCAGGCCGGCCTTGGACGCGCAATAGGCGGCGTGGCCGGGATTACTGCCCAACCCTTCGATCGAACCGATATTGACGATATTGCCACGCGTCCGTCGCAAGTGCGGCAGTGCCGCCTTGATCAGCAGGAACGGAGCGGTGAGGTTGACCATCAGATTGCGCTGCCAGTCCTCAAGGCTCATCTCAACAACCGAGGCTTCCTGCATCATCCCTGCATTGTTGACCAGAATGTCCAGCCGCCCTGCTCGGTCGATGACCTGATCAACCACGGCTTGCGGGCTGTCGGGATCGGCAAAATCGGCCGCGATGCCATCGAAATCAGGATCTGCCCCACGTTGTGCCGTGAACACACGCGCCCCGTCCTGCCTCAACCGTGCGGCAATGGCCCGGCCAATTCCACTGCGCCCGCCGGTGACAAGCGCGGTTTTGCCCTCAAATCGGCTCATGAAACCGGCTTCCCTCCGTTCACTTCCAACAACGTGCCACAAACATAGCGTGCAGAATCCGAGACCAGAAACATCACCACGTCAGCGATATCCTCGGGTTCGGCAATGCGGCCCAATGGGACGGTCTGGCCCAGTTCGGCCACGGCGGTATCCGGATCGAACCCGCGCATTTCAAAGCCCGAGCGCAGCATCGGCGTGTTCACCTCATTCGGGCAGACGGCGTTGATGCGGATGCCCTGATGGGCGTGGTCCATGCCCATGCACTGGGTCAGCGAGGCAATCGCGGCCTTGGTCATACAGTAAACCGCGTGGTTGGGGCCAGGGCGCAGGCCCCAGCAGGATGCGGTGTTGACTATAGCCCCGCCACCACCTGCGGCCAGAATTGGGATTGCAGCCCGGCAGACACGAAAAGGGGCCTCGACATTTACGCCTAGCGACAGCGCCCAGTCCTGATCCGATGTCTCGGTGACTGAACCGCGCGTAATCACACCGGCGTTGTTGATGATGATGTCCAGACCACTCAGAGCCTCCGCTGCGTTCCGGGGCAGCGTGTCGGCATAGGTCGCGTCCAACAGATCGCCGGGTAGATGGGCTTCTGCCTTGATCCCCTCGGTCACGCGGTCAGCAACCGCAACCCGCGCGCCCGCCTGACGCAGGCGCTGCAAGATGGCAGCGCCGATCCCACCGGCTGCCCCGGTGATGAGAGCGGCTTTTCCCTGTAGTTCCATTATCCCTCCGATTGGAAAAAACCCGCCCGATGATCTGGGCGGGTGAGTTGCAGGGAGAATTCCTTAGTAGCTCTGGTTCAGCTCGTCAGCCGCAGGAATTTCCCGCTCGCGGCGGGCGATGTAATCCAGAAGCTCTTCGTTCTTCGCCTCGTCCAGCTTAGGTTCCTGGTATTCGGACAACAGTTTCCTGGCGTGTTTGAGCGCGCGTTCGGTGATCTCGACACTGCCCTCAGCCTGCCATTGCTCGATCGAATTGTTGTCGAACAGTTCAGGCATGAAGAAGGCACTCTGGAAGTTGTCCTGTGTGTGCGGGTGGCCAAGGTAGTGCCCGCCGGGGCCGACATCGGGCACTGCGGCGATGGCCTGATCGAAATCGTGCCACTTCGGCCCCTCGGCCATGCGATAGGCCATGGCACATTGCTCCGCGTCCACGATGAACTTGGCGACAGAACAGTGCATCCCGGCCTCATTCCAGCCCGCAGAGTGCCAAATGTAATTGGCACCGGCATGAATGACCGCTTGCAGCGTGGTGGCGGATTCATAGCCCGCCTGCGCGTCAAAGGTCTTGGCCCCGCCCAGCGTGTTCGACGTGCGCCAAGGAACATCATAGAACCGCGCCATCTGGCCGATCATAAAGTTCATCAGACTAATCTCGGGCGTGCCAGCCATCGGTGCGCCTGATTTCATGGACACTGTCGACAGATAGTGCCCCCAGATCGCCGGCGCGCCCTTGCGGATCACCTGTGTGTAAGCCAGAGCGCTCAGCGCCTCGGCGGTCAGCTGCGCCACAGTTGCGGGCACCGACGCGGGCGTGTTCGCACCGCCCAGAACAAAGGGAGAGCACAAAACCGGCTGATTGCGGCGGCAGAAGGCACGCATCGCGCCCAACATGGTCTCATCCCAGACCAGCGGGCTGTTACCGTTGCAGTTGCCGGTTGTGACTGGATGGTCGTCAATGAAGCCTTCACCGAACAGGATATCGCACATATCCATCACATCCTCGGCGTTCTTGGGCGAGGTGGTCATACCCATAAACATCTTGTCCGAGTATTTCATCGATGAGTACGTAATCTGCAGATGGCGCTGACTGATCGGGTGATCATAGGGCTCGACAATGTGGTGGGCCGAGCTGTGCAGCGCGGGCATCATGTGGCTCAGCTTGTGGAACATCGCCAGATCTTCCAACAGCGGATTGCGGCGCACATCATCCAAATCGCGCAAAAACGGCGCGCCAGTCATCGGCACGAACACCGAATGCTTACCACCCAGCTTGACGTTGTTTTTGGGGTTGCGGGCGTGGTAGGTGAACTGCGTCGGAATGGTCGAGATCAGCTCTCGCACCATGTTGCGGTCCAGATAAACAAGTTCACCATCGACCTTGGCACCCGCCTTTTTCCAGTCCTCTATGGCAATCGGGTCTCGAAACTGGACGCCAACGTTTTCCAGAATGTCCATGGCGGCATTGTCGATGCGTTCAACCTGGCTACCGTCCATCACCTCGCACAAGGGGATGCCTCGGGTCAGGCCGGGCAGCATTTCAAAATTCGGGGCGGTGCGCAGGGCGCGACGGGCTGAACGGCCGCCTGCGCGGGACGCGGTTCGAATGTTCACGGGCAATCCTCCAATCTTGCTTCCCAGATTGGGGGATTCGCGAGCCTTTCACCTCACTGATTGCGATATCTGTTTGCAGGAAGCGACACCGTTTTTGAAACATGAAGCGTCGCCTCAGCGGTTTGGCGCTAGTTTGTCTTGCCAAACCGCAAAGCACTAGCTCTTTTAAAACCCGGACTGCACTCGCAACTATGATCAATGGGTCGAGGTGCAAACCTACCTTCAAAAAGCCTACCGAGATGAAGGGTCGAAAATCGGTTGTGTCGCCTTGCAAGTCTCAAGTTACACAAGGCAATCGGGCGATTGCTCCGGACATCAGAACGGTCAGGTTTGTAACACAACGCTTTAGCGAGAGCCCGTATCCGAGTATTAAAAACGTATGATCCAGACCGGGCTGGAACAATACCACCCTGCCCTTGCCACGGCGGAGACTGCTGAGATGAACACTATCCTGATAATTGCCCTTCTGGTCATCGCGTTTTTTGTCAGCTTGCATCTTTGGACCCGCAAGCTGACCGCTGATGGGCAAAAACGAGTCCCTCAGCTTGGCGTTGTCACACCTGTAAGCGGCGGCAGCATTCATTTTGTAGAGCGAGGCGACCCCTCGAAACAGACCATCGTCATGATCCACGGGCTTGCAGGTCAGTTGCAGCATTTCACATACGCGCTGGTCGATATGCTGGTCGACGACTACCACGTCATCGCAGTCGACCGGCCCGGCTGCGGGTATTCGACCCGCGACACGTCCGATCTGGGGCGCCTTCCCGAACAGGCCCGCATGATCCAAGAGCTAATGGACTACAAGGGCATTACTGACGCGGTTCTGGTCGGCCACTCTCTGGGTGGTGCGATCGCGTTGGCCATGGCGCTGGACTATCCCGAAAAAACCAAGGCACTGGCCTTATTGGCTCCGTTGACTCAAAAGCTTCCGTCCACGCCACAAGTCTTCAAACCGCTGGAGATTCGCACCGAATGGCTGCGAAGCCTGATCGGCAACACTCTGGCCGTACCGCTGGCCGCTAAAACCGCGCCGCACACCCTCGGGATCGTTTTTGCCCCCGAACCCGCGCCTGCCGATTTCCTCGACCGCGCGGGCGGCGCACTGGGACTGCGACCCTCAGCTTTCATCACCGGAGCGCAGGATGTTGCGGGCATTGACGCCAGCTTGGAGACGCAGATGGCGAGGTATGGAGAACTGACCGTTCCCGGCGGAATTCTGTATGGCGCACAGGACGCTATTCTGTCGCCGGAGGCGCAGGGCGAGCCGATGGCCCGTTTCGGCCTACCCCTCGAACGGATCGAGGGCGCTGGCCACATGATCCTGATAACCAAACCGGACGCCTGCGCAGCATTCATTCGGCGGATCGCCAAAGCTATACCCGCCCAGCCCGAAGCGGTTTGACCGGGGCAAAAAAGAATCCGGCTTTAACCGTCTTTTCCCTCTTGACCCTTCTCAGCCCCTCCCGTAAATCGCCTCTCACTCATGGCGGAGTAGCTCAGTTGGTTAGAGCAGCGGAATCATAATCCGCGTGTCGGGGGTTCAAGTCCCTCCTCCGCTACCATCCCACCCCATCCAGACCTGTCCAGACCCGTCCATAAAGTCGTTGAATTGCAATGACTTGACTGTTTCCTTAATGTGTTGCCCGTACACAACCCGTCCAGACCAATCCACGTAATGTGGGGGTCAAAACGGGGGTTGATTTGGGGGTAACGATGAAACTCACGGACCTGAAAATCAGGAAGGAAAGGCCAGCCGAGCGGGTCAAAAAGCTGTCAGACGGGCGCGGGCTGGTTCTTATGATCAAGCCAAACGGGGCAAAACATTGGAAACTTCGGGTGCGAAAAGACGGTCGAGACACTGATGTCGCGCTGGGTGAATACCCGACGGTTGGGCTGGCAGAGGCGCGCGAAAAGGCGCAGGCTGCGCGCGACACCATCGCAGAGGGAAAAAACCCTACAGTCGAACGCCGCAGGGAACAGACCCGCGCCAAGGTTATCAGCGGAACGACCTTTAAGGAATTGACGCAGGCGTATCTCGACACCAAAACCCGCTGGTGTGCTGGACACAAAAACCGCTTCACCAATCGCATGACCAAGGACGTCTGGCCCGCCATTGGGCAAATGCCCATCGACCAGATCGAAGCCATCGACGTGCTGACGGCGGTCAAACCCATCGCCGACCGGGGTGCCATCGACACCGCCAAACGGGTCACAGCAATGATCGGTCAGGTGTTGACGTTCAGCATCGCACTAGGCCTGCGCCGAACCAACCCGGCCACCGGGATGACCGCCGCGTTGCCTGACACGCCACCGGAACAGCACCGCCCCGCGCTAACAGAGCCGGACGCATTGCGGCCTTTTCTGACCAAGCTGTGGGGCTGGAACACGCCAACGATCAGCAAGCCGCTGATGCAGATGTGCTTGCTGACCTTTCAACGGCCCGGCGAGGTCCGCAGGATGCGCTGGGACCAAATCGGCTGGACCACGCACGAGTGGGTCTTCGACGTGACCAAGGTGGGGCTGATCGATCACATCGTACCGCTGAGTGCCCAGAGCCTCACCCTACTGGCTGACCTAAGACAGCGCAACCGGGACAGCGACTGGGTCTTTGCCACATTGGGTGGAAGGCCACCGGCAGATGTAGCTACAAGCCAATTTATCGACCGGCTGGGCTTTAAGGGAAAGATGACTGCACATGGTGCGCGTGCCATTGCCCGTACGACGCTGGTCGAGCGCATGGGTTTTGACGAGGCCACTGTCGAGATGCAACTGAGCCACCAACCCCGCGACCTACATGGGCGCGCGTACAACCGAACCCAGTGGCGCACAGAACGCCAGCGCATGATGCAGGCGTGGGCCGATTGGCTGGATCAGGTCAGGGTTGTCGAACCATTACCCATTGCCGCCGAGTGAGTGGCGTTGACTGACCAGCCTTGGGCGGGTAGCGTTTGACCGTTGCAGGGTGACCGGATCACCCCGCGACATTTCAGAAAGGACAGAAAGGCGCGCAGGCGATGCTCCAACCGGGGCGCAGTCGTTTCGTTTTGCGCTTCTGTCCTGACTGCGCCCCGAGACAAGGATGCCGGGGTGACCCGATTTCCAATGACGCCTGCCGAGTTTGCGGCGATGCCACCCGACGAACTGGTGGAAATGCGCGAGTTCGTAAGCACCCGCGAGAAGCGTGGATACCTTCCTTACAGCCGAAGCCTCGCGTGGAAAAAGCTGAAAGCCAATGAATTCCCAAAACAGGTCAACACGCCCGAAAGCGGGATGCCAGCCAAGTGGCGGGTCAAAGACATTATCGCCCACCGCGAGGCAGAGATCGAAGCGGAGGCCGCATGATCGCCGAATTTTCAGGTAGAAAAGCGATGGTCCTCAATCTCATCTCGCCAGACGACGAAATGGGGCTGGATTGATCAGGGATGGGACGATCTCACTGGACCCAAATCGCCAAACACGCCAGACTGAAAAACAGGCAAATCGGGCGGACCCAAGGCCCCCGGTCAATGACGGTGAAACTCCGCACCCCACGCATCCGGGGCAATTCTTGGACAAGACGGCAACAGGACGCGAGCAATCCCAAAATGAATGAGGACGCCCCGAAGGACGTCCCACCCAAATTTGAAATCCGGAGACTAGCTCCAAAGACTTACAGTGATCACTGGCAGTCTACGGGTTTCACGAAAAGGTGGCAAGTCTGGGCGTCCTGCAAAAAAACAGGAATGCCGCACCATGGCTGATGGACAGAAACCAGAAAAAGACATGTTCGGAAACGAAATGGACGACGCCGCAAAGGCGAAAACCGCAGAGTTCGCCAAGCAACAAGCCGAGGAAGCGGAAAAGCCGCACCCAAAACCCGACGGCGCGGAAATCGACCAAGACGCGCTGGAAGACAACGTCCGTGGGTTCAACAACAGCGTGCACTCGACGCCGAACGATACCCGAGAGGACGTTTACACAAGCTGGCCTTGGTCTTTGCTGCAAAACATCATTCTGGGCCGAATGGCCGAACGCAACCAGCTTTACTCTTACGCCGGACACATCGGGAAAGTGGTCACCCGCGCCCTGCCCCCGGTCCTGCAATTCAGGCGAGACGAAAACGGCGAACTGGTCCAGCGCACCCGAGAACTGAGCGCCACCCACATCGTCAGACCAACCGACGCACACCAGATTTTAACCGACATTGAAAACGTGGTCCGGTTCATCAAACAGGACAAGCAAGGTAAACTGCACGCGGTCAGACCCACGCGCGAAGTGGGCGCGAACATTTTGGCGACAGGCGGCACCGCACCGTGCGGCGTCACCCTGCCAGCATTACACACGGTGATCGACCACCCCGTGATCGCGCAGAACGGAGACCTGATCAAAAGCCGCAACGAATACGACCCCGCCACCGGGATTTTTTATGCCATCGAACAACGGATCAAACTGACGGAGTTTGAACACGTCGAAAGCGCGTGGATTGTTCTGGCAGCGTGGCTGGATGAAATCGAGTGGGCCAGTGATGCGGACTTTCGGCGCGCAATCGCGTTTGCATTGACCTTACTCACGCGCAAGACGCTTTACGGCGGCGAACCATCGCCCGTGTTCTTTTTCACCGCGTCGCTTTCTTCATCGGGAAAAACGATGGTGGTCCGTGCCATTCACAAGCTGATCACAGGGCGCGACGTCCCCATCACCCCTTGGCCGTCCAGAGAGGAAGAATTCGAAAAGACCCTTGCGGCTACGATTATGACAGGCTGCCCCGTGGTTCTGTTCGACAATGTGCCGCGCGGGGAAGTGGTCAAACGATCCCATCTTGAGGGTTACAGCACAGCAGGCGTTTACAGGCCGCGCACACTGGGCCGTCACGAAGTCACCGAAACACCAACGTCAACAATCCCCGTCCTGACAGGCAACAACATTGAACCCGGCGGCGACCTTCCCAACCGCGTTGTGACTTGCAGGATCGAACCCACCACCGACAGCCCTGCCACCCGCGATTACAAGGTCGACATTTTCGCCGAGGCCGAAGCTAATCGAAGCAGACTAATCAGCGCGCTCTACCGCATCTGGCAGGAGGGTCAGAAGAACAACACTAGCACGGTCAAAGGCCGGTTCCCCGGATGGGCAAAGCACGTGGGCAATGCCGTGCAAGCAGGACATCGGGAAAACCTGTTTGAAAGCTGGGAAGAAAGCGCCGAGGGCGAAGGCCACAAGACCGAGGAAATCATCGCTCTGTGTGAACGGATGAAACACGTTCGAGAAATTACCCAGATGGAAAACATGTCGAAAAACCCAGATCGGCAGTTCAAGCTGGTCGGCCCGTTTTACGGCATGACCTACAGTGAATTGATTGAGTATTGCCCAGACGAACTTGCCGCCCTGATTTACCTTGAAAAAGAAGACGGCGAAACGGACGCCGACGCGCTTAAACGGATCGGGGCAAAGAATGTCCCAATCAAGCTTAGGTCGATCATGGGGGCACCGGCCCAGACACAGGCCGGAACATGGAAATTGACCCGGCAAAAGGTCGGCATTCGACCCAACAGAAAACCCATTTATGGCATCGAAAACGTGTGGATTGATCGGAAAGAGTGATGGGAAAGCCCAAAACCATCAACAAATTTCTGCTGCACTGCGGCACGGTCGAAGAAAGTGCACCCCAGCGCACCCATAGTTATTCCAGTTCTGAGGGACTAGTTACGGGAATTTATGCTGCAGCGCAGAGAGACTTCACAGTAATAGTCTCTGAAAACTGGGCAGGACTGGAATAACTGGGGTGCACTTTCAAAATGGCGGTAAAATTGGGCTAAACAGGAGAAAACGAGATGACCGAAAGCGAGCCTGACCACGTCACCGAGATGCGGTTGGTTTGGAGGTTACTCAAACGGCATGAGCGTCTCGCCCTGCTGCAAATCGCTGCAATTGACGACCCGGCAGCATTTCAGGAAATCGCCAGTGACCCCCGAAAATCGCCCGTGTGTGAGCGGAATGCACCCGGCGGGCATGGTGACGCAAGAACAGGCCGGTAATCGCCCGCGAGCGCGCATCATGGATTGTATAAAAGACAAAGGGACCAACGCCGCATGGAAGTTATAAAAAACAACGGCAGGGTGCCCGAGGGTCTTTATAAAAAAGAAAAAGGGCAAAATCGGCGGCGAATGACCCTGTAATCGCGATTAGGTCTAGTCCTTTCGCGTTTTAGCAGGTGGGATTTTCCGACCCGGTCAACCCGTGGCGAGTGAGCCATGCTCTGCAATCGGATTATCAACCGTTGCAGCGCCAGATGCAGGGGAAAAATGGCGAGCCGCAAGGCCACTAAGAAAGCCGTCCAGCGAACGTCCGCTACCGTTCTATGCAGACCTTAAGGCGAAATTTCTCGGAATGACCACCAACAATGACCGCTATCCGCCCCTAAGCCGTCATCTGACAGAAAGACTCAGATGACCGCATCGAGCCCAAAGTTGCCAGTGGTGCTCAGGGCGCGAAGGTCTTCGATGCGCAGAAAGCGGACTTTGCAAAGTGCAGCAGACTGCTCAAAGCGGGCATTCCTTCCAATAGCAGCGTATGCGGTGTGAGCTGGAAGCAGACTTCACGTTTGCGCCCCGACAACTTGTGTCCTGATGAAGCTTCTTTTGTATCGTTTGATTGATCTTCCTTGATCGGTAGGATGAGTAAACCTTCAAAACTAATCCGGGGTTAAAAATGTACAGGTATGTGCTGACAATACTGGCTTTGTGTTGTGCAAGCTTACTTCATGCCGCCGGCATGGAGCGGTGGGGCGAGTCCGGGGGCTGGACAATCCTGATTGACCCCGAAAAGGGCAACGGCTGTCTAGCTTGGAAACCCTTTGAAAATGAAATGACCGTTGAAATTGGCGCGGCACCCAATCAGGCGGGTGGCTTTTTTGCAGCCTTTAATCCGGCCTGGGTGCAAATCGAGGACGGGGCGACCGGGATTGTACAGTTCGATTTTGGTGATGCGAAATTCGAAGGCGAAGCGGTTGGGGTCTTCAAGAATGGCGTGCCCGGTGGCTACGCCTTTTTCGACAACCCGGCGTTCGTGACCGAGTTTGGAAAACGCCAGAGTGTTACGATTATTGGCGAAAGCGGGGCCGAGGTGGAACTTGACCTCAGCGGGTCTGCCAAAGCCATTGAGGCCGTTCTGGAGTGCCAGGCCGAACAGCCAGAACCACTGAAGAATTAGGTATTATTGCAATTGATTGATGTCTGGCACACAGGGTCGCCTGTCGACAGGCATGGCATCAGCGCCTTCCGGGGCCTTGTTTCTCGACCCGCCCACATCCAGCTTGAACTTCGGCGATGAAAGCTGGCCAGTCACATCAAAGGGCCAGGCGCTTCGGGATAGGGGTTTGCCAACGCGCCGAGGCTCCGCTCTGAGCGCTATGCTATCGTTCAGCCAGTCCACTTGTCCTCTGGCCACCAATTGAACCGATCCCGTTTCAATGACGACGGAGTTTGAACTGACTCGCCCGGCCTGAATTTCAACCGGAGCAACCACGCAAGTGATATCGGTGTAACCTTGTCTGAACTCTTCTGAAAACAGCCATGGGAAGATACCCAGCCCCGCCAGTTCCAATAGGCTGGTGCTTATGTAGCCCTGCGACATCGACAAAGACGCATTGCCGCGCATGGAGTTGATGAAGGCCTCGGCCGAGGCGATACTGCCAGAAACGTTGAACTCACCGGTCAAACGTCCATAGGCATCAATGCCAATTCCCAATTCATCAAGGATTTCACCAAATTCCCATCCTGAGGTCGATCCTGACAATGAAAGCCAATCAGGTGAGTCAATCAGGTCCATGACCGCCCGCAGGCTGAAGTTTCCGCCGCCATACGCCATTTGAAGAGGACCAAAATCTATGGTTCCGTCTTTTGCAGACAATTGGCTTGAAACAGAAGTTACGCCTTGCTGGCCTATTATCTCTTTGAAGTCGATCTGCACCTCGACATCAGCCTCTTTCAGTACACGTTGCACATCCAGAAGATCGGCAGGTTTCCCTTTGTCCTTTGGCAACACCAAGGGCTGAACGTCTGTCTCCTTCGGCAGAACCAAGGGCTGAACTTCGGCGTCAGGTTCTTGCGAGGCCTCACCTACCAGGCTTTTCAGTTGGTCCAGTACGGCTGTCAGGTTCTTCAGGTCGTTGAGATCGAGTCTCTCGCTCGTAATGTTGCCACGGACGACGGATGCACCTTCGGGAAACCGCGCATCCAAAGCAGCAAGAAGATCGGAAGACCCGGCTTCGAACTGGATTGCGGCATCAAAGTCCTCGCCCTGCCTAGAGGTTTCAGCATCGATAGCTAGTGATCCGATTTCGACAGGTTGCAAGTTGAGCGCGGTCAGAAACTGGGCACCGTCCTCGACATCCAGTTCCACGTCGAAATCGAGACCGGCCAGCCCTTTTAGCTCGTTCACCGATAGTGCAAGGTCGAGCGCCCAGAGTTCGGTGCCATAGTTGGTAGCATTAAACCTATTGAGAGAAACCGGGCCGCCTGCATTGGATATGTTGAAGTCGGCTTTAATGCCGCCAAACTGACCAACAAAGCCTTCGTCTAAGTTTGGCAAAATCAACTTGGCGGGTCCGTTCAGCACACCATCGAAAGTTACATCCTGAAGCTGAAGCAGATCAAGGATTTCACCTTCGGCTTTGAGGACCGGTTCCTCAATTGGCCCGGCTTGCAGCGCAATGCCCAGCATGGCGAGCCGGCCGTCTGGCATGCGGCGAATGCTTTCGATAGAGGCTGGACCGATTACGTCTAACCCCTGGTCAAATGCATTGGTTTGGAACAGCAACTTCTCAAATTCGAAGGAAGCCAGGGATCCGACCATATGCATTTCAAAGCCGGTGAATTTCAGCTCTTGGATACTTTTTGCTGCTGGCGGCGGCTGTCCTTCAGGATGAAGTCGCGCTTTGAAAAGCAGATCGACACCCTGAGCGGTGTAGAGGTCATCTATTGCGCCCTCTGCTTCGAGTTTCTGCCCATCTTCCAGGCTTACGGTGGTTGTAAACGCCTCGATCTTCAGAGCATCCTGAGACACGAGTTCAGCCTGTAGCTGCCCATTGCCTTCTAAAACGCGTTCCAGCCCAATGACATCTAGAAAATCACCGAATTCACCGGTGTCCATTTCCAAGACAGCCCGATAGCCACCCCCTTCGTCCTCCGAGAAAGGCTCACCATCGTAGCTTACGGTCATTTCCCCAAAACTGGCGCGTGTCCTAAACGGTGCGGCGTGTGGGTAGTCGCCTTCGACTTGGAAACCCTGACCGTTGACGGAGCCGGAACCAGAGACCTTTGTTCTTTGTCCATTGTCCGCTTGTTCAAGAGCGAGTGACTGTAGGTCAAACACAAACGAGAAGCCCGAGACCTTGTCGTCGATGTTTAACCCGATTGACGTGAAGCTGACATTCTTGTCGCTCAGGAAGTTCAGGATTCCACTGCCTTCTGTGTCGCTCTCATTGGTACTATCAGCGCCAGCGACGTCTTTTTGCTCATCCGCTGATACAGGTTCCTCAGACGCGGGCTTGGGTGTTGGCCTGTCTTTTCGCCAGCTTGTTGTACCGTCTGCGGCTGTAAGAATATTCGCTTGGAGGCCTTCTACTACCAGATTGTCAAAATGCAGACGCCCATTGGTCAAAGCGGCAATGTCCAGCTCCAGTTCCAGCAGGTTCAATTCTACAAGTGGTGACTCCGGCATTGTCTGGCTCGGAATGATCACCCCGCCGACGTATATGTGACTAATGCGTCCAAGCGCGACGCTTACATCATCGTTGACGAGAAGTGGCCGGCCAATTTGTTCCGAAAGAACTCTTTCTAAAAGGCCACGCCGCATGTCCGAGAACATTGGAGACGCAAGCAACAACCAGACAAAAGCGATTGCAGCGAAGGCGAGAAGTGCAACAATACCAACTATTCTTACGAGCCAAACCCTCATGTGCTCTCCTATTGCTGCTCACACTGCTTTGAATTTCCACCAATTGGAAGTCACCAATCCTATTAGCAATTTAGCACGCTCAGAATTGCGCATCTCTTCGAGGATGACGTGTTCATCGGTCCAAAGCTGCAAGTATTCGAGCATCTCGTTCGTATGGGTCCTCACGGAAATGAACGACCCCATCCTCGACCCACGCAGTCCAATAGGTCAAAAGGACAGGCATGGGCTCGGGCAGGTTAACGCGCGTTGTCTTCCCGCTATCCAGAATGGATTGCATCTTTTGCCGGCTCCAGTCGGGCTCTCCCTCCATCAAAAGGCTGGCAAATTCGAACGGATACTCAAGACGCACGCAGCCGGAACTTAGGTTCCGCTCATTTCGGTCGAAAAGACTGCGGTCGTTGGTATCATGCAAGTACACAGAGTATTTATTGGGAAACATGAACTTGACTAAACCTAAGGCATTGTCTGGGCCCGGCTGCTGAACCAAAGTGACGCCGGGGTTCTTTGCCCCCCAGTTCACAGCGTTGGCAGGAATCGTCTGCCCGTCTTTGTTCCGAACTACGTAATTGTTGCGCGCCAGATAGGCTGGGTCCTTGCGGATGCGCGAAAGCTTATCCTTCCGAAAAATCGAGGCGGGAACGGTCCACGTCGGATTGAATTCCATATATTCAATTTCATCTCGGAACACTGGGGTTTTTCGGTAGGCTGATCCTGTGATCGACCGAGTGGTCCAAAGCGTCCCATCGGACGTGACCAAGTAAGTACGAGCGCCTGCAATGTTTACCAGCACGAACTCTTCGTCGATTTCGCGCATGAGCCAGCGGCCTCGTTCAAGGCTGAGCCGCAACTTATTTATGCGATCTTCGACAGGTTTGTTGAGAGACGCGAAAGTCTTACCACCAACGACGCCATCTGCTTCCAAGCCATGACGATTTTGGAAGGTTTTAACCAACTGCACCAAGTTGTCGTCATAAACCCAAGCTGGATTTATACCGTTTTGGCTGATTTCTGGAAATTCATTTGTTCCATCGTAGCCTTCTGCCGCTAGCCTTTTGCGCAGTTCGGCGACGGCAGGATCCACCATTTCCGGCTTCAGAACCGTTTCTTCGGGGACTGTGTTCCAGCCCCCCTTTGATGCGATAGCTCTGTATTTGCTCAATGCATCAACGAGCATAGTATATTGCGCGTTGTCGATATCGATGCGTTCAATTAAAGCGCTGAAGCCTTCACCCTGAAGATATTGGCTCAATACAACGGAAGGGTCTTGTTGAATTACTGGCTTTGAGAAGTTCCAATCGTCGTCTAGCGCATTTGGATCGACTTTTCCAAACACCAAATGGTGTACGAGTTTTACGGCCGCGTCAGTTGCCAGAATATCGAATAAAGCTCGACTGGAGGCATCGCCATCCTGTGAGGCTTTGAATGTGGATCGAAGCTCTTCTAGTTTGAAGTCACTCGGCGTAAAGCCCTGATCAATTGCTCCATCCAACTCCTCAAAAAGCTCGTCAACCAATTCAAAACTGGTCCAAGCTGGCGTAAATTCTCTGTCCGTATAGAAACGAGGTACAAGGATTGCTGCGTCCAAACTCTTGCTGTTTGAAAGTGTACTACTCGCATTCGTATTTGACCGTATCAGCGCTTCTATCTGCTCCGAGACTTGGTCCGCTGCGCCCAAGTTAGGGCATGTTATCAGCGTTGCAGTCAGTGCAGTTGCAACCGCTGATCTAAGAGCTTTCACCATCCCCTCCTAAATAGTCAATCTATATGTAGTTACTGCCACAAAGGATACTCCAACATTTTGTATAATCAAATCGTATTTTATTGTACTCAGATTTTGCTCGCAAAGCGGACCTACTTCACGGGCATATCATCGAACATCGAGGTCGTGCCTTAACCGGTAAGGCGACGATCCAAACCAACGGCGACACGTTCGTGTAAACGCACTTGGGTTTTTGTAGCCCAAGTTCTTTCCGATATCTGTTATGGAAAGGCGCCCCTCGGTCAGCCATTGCTCCGCCTGACGCATTTTCGCTCTGTCTACGAGATTTGCTCCTGTGGTGCCGTGTCTTGCAAGTTCTCTTTGCAGCGTTTTGGGATGCAGCCCGATGAACTTTGCAAATCCGTCCAAGCCAGGCCATGCGGAGTAGTCAATCACAGAGAATAAGTCGGCCAAGTCGAGTGCTTTTTGAATGGGGCTGTCCGCTTCCGTCGCCTCGTTTCGTTCAAATTTCGACTGCTGCATCAACCAAGACGCGGGGAACGACATACTGAGGCCCCATGCATCGCATTTTTGAACCTGATTTTTAGGAATAAAAGTAGGCGGGATCGCTTTCGGATCAAAGACAAGTACTTCGACCAACGCGCTGTTCCATACTGGCCCCAACCTCGCCCTCAGCATTTCTAACCATGCAACTATATCCCATGCGTCTGCTTGGCCGGGAGGTTGAGAAGCTTGAAGTATCCGGCGGCCAATCAATATGGCCCGTCCATCTTTAATCACCATCGTGTAATTCATTGAAATTTGCGCGGCTTCCACAAAATGAAGCCAAGCAACAAGCAGGTCTCCCAAGCTAGGCGTGTCGCTCATAGTTTCAGGCGGGACGAAACCGTCACTCCATTCAAATTGACGAGCAATCTCTGCGCAAAGATATGGATTTTTTGAAAGTCTGGCGGCACGGGTGGACGCACGATACACACATGCGCTTGGAATTGGTTGGGTAGGGCCAGATAAAACTTCTGACCTGAGTAAGCAGCCTTCCAAGACTATTCCTCTGTCAGCGCCCAGTTCGCAAGATCGATCTACCACCGCGGACAAAAATTTTGATTGCATGACTGGGATCGTCACTTGAGAGGCCTGAGCGCACATATGTCATCCAAGTTATCTTTACTGGACAGAGAAAAATAAGTTTGTCCTCAAATGACAATAAGTAATTCTCAAAAACCTTGTTAGCATAATCGCCACCTTGGATATATTTGAGCTGGAGATCGGAATATGAACGTTCCCTTTGAGCTGCGCTTCAAACGGGCAATGTCAAAGAGTGCAGCCTCACTTCTCTTTGCGGGACTTCTGTCCAACCCGGCCCTCGCACAAGAGGATAGCTTTCCGATACTCTTTACCAATGTGCATGTTTTTGACGGCGTGAATGCAGAGAGAATTGAGAACGCGAATGTCTTGGTAGTCGATAATCTGATCGCAGAGGTATCGTCTGAAACCCTTGCCGTAGCCAACGCTAAGATAATCGACGGTGGAGGCAGAACTCTGATGCCGGGCCTGATCGATGCCCACGTACATATGGCAATAACGGAGCCTGTGGCTGATCTGAGAGATAACTTTGATTGGATGTATTGGGGCGCTGTTTCCACGTCAGAAGCAGAAAAAATGTTGCTGCGTGGCTTCACAACTGTCCGTGATGCTGGAGGCCCTGCAATTGGACTGCAAAAGGCAATTGATCGAGGAAAGGTGTCTTTGCCCCCTAAAATTGTGCCACTACTTTGGCCGAGAAGGGGGAACAAGGGATGGCTCGGAAGCGATACTCGGACGAAGACATTC
>NZ_JBQFQR010000013.1:0-166544 GCF_056536985.1 Ruegeria sp. CH8
CAACCACACCCGACCGCATCAGGCCCTCAACATGCGCCCACCAGTCCCCGAAACTCTAGTCCGAGATGGCCCAGAACAAGGGGGCTAGACATACAACTATCGCAACCGAATGGCTCTAAGGGCCGCTTTAAAAAAGATCAGGTTTGCGAACTAACATATTGCTATCAATTCACTCTTTGATAATCGTGGGGCACCTAGCGACATATTTTTGCTTTGTCTGGACGAATAGAATTTTCGTGATACTACCGCCTCAAGGTTCGCAAACAGCAATGAAGTCCCACAGCGAACACAAAAAACAAACCACTGAGGCAGTTCAACATGACTTATCAAGGCAAATTCGAAATAGCTCGTGGTGTCGATGAGATCGATATCACATACATTCGCGAGGCCGCCCAGGCGATGCCTGAATTCGCTCCGCTTTACGTACCGTTGATCGAGGCGCCTAAGTGGTTCGGTGTATCGAAAGACACACTTTATAGGGCGAGCAAAAACGGAGACATTAGAATCTACAAAGTAGGTAGTAGATCTGTAGTCAAAGTATCTGAAATCAAATCTTGGATCGAAAGGCCCGAAAGCGCGACTTAACGGATGTGGGGCCAATTGTGGGACTGAATAAAGCAGCCAAGCAAAAATATATTATTTTCTAACACTTAGGGGTTGATTTTGGTGCGGTCGAGAAGACTCGAACTTCCACGGGAGTTACCCCACAGCGACCTCAACGCTGCGCGTCTACCAATTCCGCCACGACCGCACTGCCAGTGACTTGGTAGAGGGGCGTATAGACGCTGATGACCGGGATGTGAAGAGGCAAAAAACACACCGGTTTGAATTCCCTATACACGCCCATATCTATAGCTCCACAGGATCTTCCATCACACCGTCAGGAGTCTGAACATGACCACCTCCGATCCCCGCCCTGTCGTTCAGATCGACATTGTTTCGGACGTCGTCTGCCCCTGGTGCATTGTTGGATTTCGGCAGCTTGATCTGGCCCTGAAGCAGGAAAACGTGCTGGCGCATCTCAGGTGGCATCCGTTCGAGTTGAACCCAACCATGCCGCCCGCAGGTCAGAACCTGCGCGAGCATATCATGGAGAAGTACGGAACGACCGCCGAACAAAGCCAGCAGGCCCGGGATCGGCTGACCCAGTTGGGCGCAGAACTGGGGTTTGCGTTCAACTTCAACGATGACAGCAGAATGGTGAACACCTTTACCGCGCACCAATTGCTGGACTGGGCTGAAACTCAGGGCCGTCAGCATCCGCTGAAGCTGGCGTTGTTTCAGGCGTATTTCACCGACCAGAAGGACGTCTCGCAAATTGATGTCCTGCTTGATGCGGTTACGTTGGCCGGGCTGGACGCTGACGCCGCGCGATCGGCACTCGAATCCGGCGCTCACGTCGCCGCTGTGCGCCAAAAGCAGGAGTTCTGGACCAGCCGGGGTATCTCGGGCGTTCCATCGATGGTGTTTGGCGGCAAATACCTGGTGACCGGGGCGCAGGGTACCGACACCTATGCCCAGATTCTGCAACGCTGCTTGGCCGAGGCCGCCTGACCCCTTTCCCTTACCGCACCTGCGCGATATGGAACCGCCATGGAATGGAAGATCACCGACGGGCTCACCGACTATACCGAAGCCGTCGCCTTTATGGAGGCGCGGGTGGCTGCAATCGCCGCAGGCGAGGCGGATGAATGTGTATGGTTGCTGGAACATCCGCCGCTGTATACGGCAGGAACCTCAGCCCGGATCGAAGACCTGACCGACCCAGATCGGTTCCCGGTTTATGAGGCGAAACGCGGTGGGGAGTACACCTATCACGGCCCCGGTCAGCGCGTGGCGTATGTCATGCTGGATTTGAACAAGCGTGGAAAAGATGTGCGCGGCTTTGTCAAAAAGCTGGAGAACTGGGTTATCGCTGCGCTGTCAGAATTCAACGTGCACGGTGAAATCCGCGACGGTCGCGTCGGCGTCTGGGTGCGCCGGGACGACAAGCCATTAACAGCTGCGGGCCAGCCAGCCGAAGACAAGATCGCCGCAATTGGCCTGCGCTTGCGCAAATGGGTCAGCTTTCACGGCATTTCCATTAATGTCGAACCGGATCTCGAGCATTTTTCGGGCATCGTCCCCTGCGGTATCACCGAACACGGGGTCACGTCACTGGTCGATCTGGGCCTTCCGGTGACGATGGACGACGTTGATGTGGCCCTGCAGAACACGTTCTCGGACTGCTTCCAGTTAGTCGGCACCAGCCCCTGATTCGAATCGTGGCCTCTCTACGACGAGGACAACAATACCCTTCCACAATTTCCTTTGTTTCCGAAATTGAACGCAATCCACCATTTCTCCTGTAAAATTCGGGATAATTGGACGGAAAGCCCACTCAGAGGAATACACAGCGCGCGTTAGGGGGTATTCTGTATGTACCGTTCTAGAGTGAGTGGTGTGTTAAACCGGTGATCCTGGGTAGACCGGGTATTCGGTCAAGTGTTTGGTTACGAGTCTGCCGTTCCGACCCCAAATCGGAACGGCAATTCCGTTCAAGCCCTTCCGCAATCCTCAGGACTTAATCGATAGCCCCGTGCTGGTTCGATCGGCGCGTTCCAGCTACGGTGCCATGTGATCAATCCCAACCCTGGATTTCAGCGCTTCTTTCATAGCCGACCACATGGTTCCCGCATCCGTCCAAAGCTGGGCCGCTATCCCAAGATGCGTCCCTATAGCAGGCTCGAAACACCGCAGGCTGATACTGTGGCGAAGACCATGTTTGAACCATGCGCTGCGCATTCGGCGACAACAGCACACGCTTGGAGCCACATGATAGCAAGGAATGATCAGGCCAGAGCCGCTTTGATCTTTTCCGCGTGCTGCGCGATCAGGTCGAAATCCCCCATCTGCCCCGGAGCACGCAGCGAAACACCCTCGTGACGTGGCAAGACGTGGAAATGCAGGTGGAAGACCTCCTGCCCGCCTGCGGCCTCGTTGAATTGCTGGACGGTGACACCATCGGCGTCAAAGGCTTTAACCACCGCATTTGCCAGTTTCTGCGTGATTGAGGTTACGGCGGCCAGCTGCTCGGGTGATGCGTCCAGCAGGTTTCGGCAGGGCGTTTTGGGGATCACCAACAGATGCCCGTCTGACCGCGGCATGATATCCATGAAAGCCAGCGTATCGTCATCCTCGTACACGCGTGTCGAGGGGATCTCTCCGCGCAGGATCTTGGCGAAGATGTTGTCGGGATCGTAAGCGGCCATATCAAGTCTCCGATTTCGGGTATTGAGAGTAGTTCTGCGGCGCACATACCCAGGGGTCAAGGCGGAACTCTGCCGCGCTGTACGAATGATCGTTTGCGGCCCCTTGAAATAACAGAGGCAATCGCCAGATAAGCCGTATTCATGGCCAGGATTTCGCGGGTTTTCCTCCGACCCGCGACAATTAATCTTGATCCAGATCAAACTCGGCCATTGAAGGCGCCTCTTTCGCAAACTAAAACCAGCAATAATACCGCGCGCCGGAGAGGTCTGGCTGCGCGGTCAGTTGCAACAGGAGGCACCTATAATGGCAGACGCAGCCATTCATGGTCATGGCCATGAAGACGAGCGCAGCTTTTTCCAGCGCTGGTTCATGTCGACCAACCACAAGGACATCGGGATTCTCTACCTGATCGTTTCGGCTCTGGCCGGTTTGATCTCGGTTATGATGACCGTTTACATGCGGCTCGAGCTGATGCACCCCGGTGTTCAGTACATGTGCCTGGAAGGCTTCATGGCCGACCCATGTACCCCCAACGGTCATCTTTGGAACGTGATGATCACCTATCACGGTGTTCTGATGATGTTCTTCGTTGTCATCCCTGCCCTGTTTGGCGGATTTGGCAACTATTTCATGCCGTTGCAGATCGGTGCGCCGGATATGGCGTTCCCGCGGATGAACAACCTGTCCTTCTGGCTGTATGTCGCCGGTACCTCGCTGGGCGTGGCTTCGCTGCTCAGCCCCGGTGGTAACGACCAGCTGGGTTCGGGCGTAGGCTGGGTTCTCTACCCGCCGCTGTCCACGACCGAGGGCGGCATGTCCATGGACCTTGCGATTTTCGCCGTACACGTATCGGGCGCCTCCTCGATCCTCGGCGCGATCAACATGATCACCACCTTCCTGAACATGCGTGCCCCGGGTATGACCCTGTTCAAGGTGCCGCTGTTCAGCTGGTCGATCTTCGTTACTTCGTGGCTGATTCTGCTGTCGCTGCCGGTTCTGGCAGGCGCGATCACCATGCTGCTGATGGACCGCAACTTTGGCTTCACTTTCTTTGATCCGGCCGGTGGCGGTGACCCGATCCTGTATCAGCACATCCTGTGGTTCTTCGGCCACCCGGAAGTGTACATCGTGATCCTGCCCGGATTTGGCATCATCAGCCACGTCATCGCGACCTTTGCGCGCAAGCCGATCTTCGGTTACCTGCCGATGGTCTGGGCGATCATCGCGATTGGTGTTCTGGGCTTTGTCGTGTGGGCGCACCACATGTACACCGTTGGTATGTCGCTGCGTCAGCAGGCCTACTTCATGCTGGCCACGATGGTCATCGCGGTTCCGACGGGTGTTAAGGTCTTCTCGTGGATTGCGACCATGTGGGGTGGCTCCATCGAGTTCAAAACACCGATGCTGTTCGCCTTCGGCTTCCTGTTCCTGTTCACCGTTGGTGGTGTGACCGGTGTGGTCCTGTCGCAGGCTGGTATCGATCGCGCCTATCACGACACTTACTACGTGGTTGCGCACTTCCACTATGTGATGTCGCTGGGTGCTGTCTTTGCCATTTTCGCGGGTGTGTACTTCTACTTCTCGAAGATGACCGGTCGTCAGTACTCGGAATTCTGGGGCAAGGTTCATTTCTGGCTGTTCTTCATCGGCGCCAACCTGACCTTCTTCCCACAGCACTTCCTGGGCCGTCAGGGCATGCCGCGCCGCTATATCGACTACCCCGAAGCGTTCGCTCAGTGGAACTTCGTGTCGTCGATTGGTGCGTTCATCTCATTCGCCTCGTTCCTGCTGTTCTTCGGCATCGTGATCTACGCCCTGCTGCGTGGCGCGAAAGAGACGCGTCCGAACCCGTGGAACGAATACGCGGACACGCTGGAATGGACCCTGCCCTCGCCGCCTCCCGAGCATACGTTCGAGCAGCTGCCAAAGCAGGAGGACTGGGACAAAGGCCACGCGCACTGATCCCACCCATTCAAAGAACGACCATAGCCCCGCCTTGCGCGGGGCTTTTTCTTGGTCAAATCGCCTTAGCCACCGGTAACATGGACACAAACGACGGGGTGCGAATAGTATTAAGGAATTGAAATCCATCAGGTCCCGGCGGAAATTCACAGCCCATGTTACTTCACGACGGCATTTCGGTTCGAAAACTGCTCAAGGGATCGGTAGGTTTTATCTGCCTGGTTCTGGCTTGGATTTTTTTGGTTCAGGTGGTGGATGAACTCACGCCAATAGACTTAATATCAAACCCCAGCCCACCAGTCGCGATGCTGGGTCTAGCTGTGGCTTTCTTTCTGGGGTTCAAGAATACTTCGACCTATGGACGTTGGACCGAAGCCCGCAGGGTCTGGGGGAACATTGCCAATACAAGCCGGGACTGGGCCAACACTGTCAGCACTCTGGTCCAGCCCAATGGCTCTCGGATTGACGATGATCTACGCAGGGAGTTGATTGAACGGCACATCGCGTGGCTGAACATGCTCGCCTATCAATTGCGCCAACCCTCCTCGACAGGTCGCAAACGTATGCCTTGGTTGTTCGGGCACAAGAGCATCTCCAAAGGGACAGATCAGCATCAGTTGCCCGAAAGCTGGCAGAACCACCAATTGGAATCGGATTTGCCCCACATGGTGGGCAAGACCAATCGCGCCGCGTGCCTTCTAAACCTACAAGCCCGCAGGCTTTCGGACATTGCTCAAAAGGGACAAATCGACTCGTTCTGGCATGTGGCCTTGATGGATCGGGTGGCACGGCTTACGGCGGCACAAGGCCAGTGCGAACGGATCAAGAATACCCCTTTCCCTCGGCAGGTCGCTGAGGTTGGTCGGCTGTTCAGCTGGATCTTCATCTTCATGTTGCCTCTGGCATTCAATGATGAACGCTCAATCATGGCGGGGACTGACGCAGCGTTGATGAAAACAGTGCTGACCGACTGGCTGACCTTTGCTCCGGTCGGCGCTCTGGTCTGCTGGATCTTCTTTGTAACAGAACGTGTCAGCGCATCGATGGAAGACCCATTTGAAGGGGACGTTACCGACGTTCCGATCTCGGCGATGTGCCGGACAATCGAGATCGATATCCGCCAGATGACAGGTTTCGGTCAAGCACCTCGACCCGTTCAACCGGTCGAAAAAGCACTGTTGTGAACCGAACCCCAACATTCGGGTCGATGAAGGTTTAAAGGCAAATATCGAAAAACTGACTGTTTTAGTATATGATACAGGCAGAAACTCTGAGATCGGAGTGATTACATGCCTGATATTGATTTTTGGTATTCCATTGGCAGCACCTACAGTTTTCTGACAATCATGCGTCTGGATGATTGGTGCATGGAACATGACACCTCGGTGACGTGGCGGCCCTTCAACGTGCGCAACGTGATGCAGGAACAGCAGAACATTCCGTTTGCTGGCAAGCCGGTGAAGTCCGCGTATATGTGGCGGGATATCGAACGCCGAGCCGCAAAGTACCATATTCATGCTCAGTTGCCCGCGCCCTACCCGATCTCAGACCTGCCGCTGGCCAATCAGGTCGCCCTTCTGGGCATGGGCGATGGCTGGGGAAAGAACTTCACTCAGGTATTGTATCGTATCTGGTTCGAAGAAAGCATCGAAGCTGGTAGCGAAACCGCCATCTCTGAAGCTTTGCACAGGTGCCAGCAAGACCCACGACTGGTTTTGGCCCGCGCCCGCAGCCCCGACACGGTAGCCGCGCTTGAGGCCGAAACAGAGATCGCGACAAAACTTGGGGTATTCGGGGCCCCGAGCCTTGTTGTTCGCGGCGAAGTGTTTTGGGGGGATGACCGATTGGACGACGCGCTATCCTGGGCCCGAGTTGGCCACGTAACCTGATCTTTTGCCTTCGACACGCCACATCATTGCGCTAGCTTTCAGCCATGCCCTATCGATGGAATCAGACCTCTGAAACCGAACAGGAACTGCGCCTTTGGCCGCATAACTCGCTGCCGCGGCGTGGGGCGATGATTGTGATCCTGTCGGTGTTCTTATTTGGACTGATTCCACTGATGGCTGTGCTGGGGTCGGTCATCCTGTGGGGGCTGCTGCCCTTTCTTCTGATTACCGTTCTGGGCTTGTGGCTGGCCATTCAGACCAACTATCGCGCGCGCAGTGTGTTCGAAGTTCTGACACTCAGTGGAACACAGGCTCGACTGGTCCATCATACGCCGGGCAGAGAACAGCAGGAATGGTCCTGCAATCGCTATTGGGCACGTCCAGCGATGCATGAAAAAGACGGGCCTGTACCGCACTATGTCACTTTGGTTGGCGACGGACGCGAGGTGGAGATTGGTGCATTCCTGTCCGAAGAAGAGCGCATCGCGCTTTACGGCGACCTGATGCAAAAACTGCGCGAACCAGTCGCGCAGTGAGCTTACTTTCAGAATTTGAGTACTGTCAGCAGCCGCCGTTGGACGCGGCGCATAGATGATCCTTGACCATCGGGCCGACCTTTCCGAAATCCATCTGGCCGGTATAGCGGGTTTTGAGTTCGCCCATCACCTTGCCCATGTCGCGGATCGATCCTGCCCCTGTCGCGGTGATTGCCGTCTGGATAGCTTTGGACACCTCATCCTCGTCCAATTGCTTGGGCAGGAACTCTTCGATAACCTCGACCTCGCGCAGTTCCCGTTCGGCCAGGTCCAGTCTTCCGCCCTCTTCATAGGCGCGAGCGCTTTCCTTGCGCTGCTTGGTCATTTTTCCAAGGATTTCAAGTACCTCAGCGTCGCCGCAGCCCTTGGCCTCTTCGTTGTCAGAGGCCCGCGAAGCGATATCGCGGTCTTTGATCGCAGCGTTAATCAACCGAAGCGTCGACAGACGTTCGGCATCTTTGTCTTTCATTGCTTGCTTCAGAGCGGAGTTCACTCGTGATCGCATATCCATATGATCTGTCCATCCCCACGGAAAAGGAACCCCGACCATATCGAAACAAAAAGCGCGACACAACCGGAAGTGAATATTGCTAACCTATTGATTTTCCTCAATAGCGCAAAATTTGAACAGACTTGACCCAGCGCCACAACCCCCTTAGTTATGCGCCGATTTACCCAGCAGGAGAGTCGCCCGATGGCCCAGAACGCCCCGTCCAAGCCCACCGCATGTCTGGCATTGGCCGACGGTACACTGTTCTACGGGATGGGCTTCGGTGCCACCGGTCAGACCGTGGCCGAGCTGTGCTTTAACACCGCCATGACCGGCTATCAGGAGATCATGACCGATCCTTCTTATGCAGGGCAGATCGTGACCTTCACCTTTCCCCATATCGGCAATGTCGGTGTGAACCCCGAAGATGACGAAACCGGTGATCCGGTTGCCGCCGGTATGGTTGTCAAATGGGACCCGACCGAGCCTTCGAACTGGCGCTCGGCCGAAGAACTGAAAACCTGGCTCGCTCGTCGTGGACGTATCGCCATCGGCGGCGTCGACACCCGCCGCCTGACTCGCGCCATCCGTCAGCAAGGCGCACCGCACGTGGCGCTGGCCCATGATCCCGATGGCAATTTCGACATTGAAGCTCTGGTCGCTGCTGCGCGCGGTTTTGCAGGGCTGGAAGGCATGGATCTGGCCAAAGAGGTCACCTGCGCCCAAAGTTATCGCTGGGATGAGATGCGGTGGGCCTGGCCCGACGGCTATCCCCGTCAGGAAGCCCCCGCACACAAGGTGGTTGCCGTGGATTTCGGTGCCAAGCGCAACATTCTGCGCTGCCTCGCCTCGGCTGGCTGTGACGTAACCGTTCTGCCCGCCACCGCGACCGCCGCGGAAGTGCTGGCGCACAATCCCGATGGTGTCTTCCTGTCCAACGGCCCCGGCGATCCGGCGGCCACCGGTGAATACGCCGTTCCGATGATCAAAGAGGTTCTGGACACCACCAACCTACCGGTCTTTGGCATTTGCCTGGGACACCAGATGCTGGCGCTGGCCTTGGGCGGTCAGACCGTCAAGATGAACCACGGCCACCACGGTGCGAACCACCCGGTCAAGGATCTGGACACCGGCAAGGTCGAGATCACTTCGATGAACCATGGCTTTGCGGTAGACGCGCAGTCCCTGCCCGAGGGCGTAATGGAAACCCATCGTTCCCTGTTTGACGGATCGAACTGCGGCATTCGTATGACAGACCGTCCGGTCTATTCTGTCCAGTATCACCCCGAAGCGTCGCCCGGCCCGCAAGATAGTTTCTACCTGTTCGAGCGTTTTGCAGATGCGATGGCAAACAAGAAAGCCACGGCCTAAACAACCAATGGAACAGGGTTAACCCGCTGTTAACCAATATTGAGCAACCCTGACGCCTGCTAACCGCGTCAGGGTTGTTTCTTTATGGTCGAATTGAACCTGCAGCATTTCGCGCACGCCGCGCCGATACCTGCGCAGGAGCGAAAACCTTTGGGGGCGTGCCTTGTCGATCGTGGCCTGATCACCAAGGCACAGCTGGACGAAGCACTGTTACTGCAATCCTGGCAGCAAGCTCCGCTTGGGGAAATACTTGTAGCCGAGGGCCTGGTCACACGTCAGGACGTGCTGGAAGCGCTGTCCCATCAATCCGGCTTGCAGATTGCCGATCTGGACAACTCGCCGCCTTCTCAGGAATTGTGTCAGATCAAACCCGCTGACTTCTGGTTGGCCCGTAATGTCATTCCCTGGCGTCGCATGGGGCCGATCCTGCTGGTGGCAACGGCGCGACCCGATCTTTTCCCGGGCGTGCGCGACGATCTGGAAGATGTCGGCCACACGGTCATTCCTGTACTTGCAGCCGCAGAACAGATCGACGGGGCAATCGCGGACGTGTTCTCAACCCCTCTGGCCGAAGCGGCCGAAGCCCGCGTGCCTTTAGACCATAGCTGCCGATCCTGGACCCCGCTTTCCCGCGCCGCATACGCAACCGCACTCGGGGTTGTATTAGCGCTTTCTTCGACCCTTCCTCTGGTCGGTCTTGCCGTTATTGTGATGGCTGCCGTAGTCACCCTGATCCTGTTTCTAACCCTACGTCTGTCTGGTCTGCTGAGCTACATCTGGCACCTACAATACCGCACGCCCAAGGCTGTGGCTGAATGCGCTCCGCCAATATTGCCTTGCGTGTCCATCATGGTACCGCTTTTCAAAGAAAGGGAAATAGCAGACGCCCTGATCTTGCGCTTGCGGCGGCTGACCTACCCCAAAGCCCTGCTTGATGTGATACTGGTTTTGGAAGAGTCCGACGAGGTGACACGGTCCACTCTGGCCCAAGTCGACCTGCCGAGTTGGATCAGAACCGTTCAGGTGCCCGCCCTGAGAGGTTTAACAACCAAACCCCGTGCAATGAACTATGCGCTGGATTTCTGCCGGGGCGACATTTTGGGCGTCTGGGATGCAGAAGACGCGCCGCAACCGGACCAGATCGAGCGGGTTGTCCGGCACTTTGCCCAAGCTGATGAGAAGGTGGTCTGCCTGCAGGGTGTTCTGGACTATTACAACCCCCGAACCAACTGGCGTTCACGTTGCTTTACTATCGAGTACAACAGTTGGTTCCGGGTTGTCCTGCAGGGCATTTCCAAACTTGGGCTCGTTGTGCCGCTGGGTGGGACCACCTTCTTTTTCCGGCGCGACAAGCTGCTGGAACTCGGTGGGTGGGATGCCCATAACGTCACCGAAGATGCCGATCTGGGCGTACGTCTAAGCAGGGCGGGCTATCGCACTGAGATGGTGAACACCACCACTTATGAAGAGGCGAACTTTCGTGCCTGGCCCTGGGTGAGGCAACGCTCTCGCTGGCTCAAGGGGTTCATGGTCACCTACCTTGTTCACATGCGCTCACCCAAACAATTGCTGAGCGATCTGGGCCTACTGCGGTTTTTGGGCGTACAGGCGTTCTTTCTTGGAACCGTTGGTCAATTCCTGCTGGCCCCGGTGCTGTGGCTGTTTTGGCTGATATCCTTCGGCCTGCCCGGCCCGTTTGATCCGCTCCTCTCCAAAGCAGGTTTGACCGCCCTATTCAGCCTGTTTCTCTTTGCAGAAGCCGTCAATGCACTGGTCGGCGCAATAGCGGTGTCTGCACGCGAAAGGCGGTTCCTGTTACCTTGGGTCCCGACAATGCCGCTATATTTCCCGTTGGGCGTTTTGGCCGCATACAAAGCCCTTTGGGAACTGGTGCTCGACCCGTTCTTCTGGGACAAAACGCAACACGGTCAGGCCAGCGAAGAGACCCTGCCGCACTGAAAATCAGTTTTCGCGCCGTACAGCATCCTGTTTCAGACGCGTCATGAAGGCGACCGAGATGTGATCCTTGAGGGCGCGTCCGGCCGCCTCTTCGTCACGGGCGGCGATTGCGTCGACGATCCCCTTGTGTTCGCTCTGCGCGATCTCGCCACGACCATGTGCCGCCAGAGACGTCGTGGCCATCAGCGCCATGGTGCGATGTACAAGGTCCAGTTGCTGCACCAAATAGCGGTTGTGCGAGGCCAGATGGATTTGCTCGTGAAACCGCCGGTTTGCCCGCGACAAGGCAGCCGGATCATCTACCAGCGCGTCATCGGCAACGACCATATCCTGCAACACCTTGATCTCTTCTTCGGTGGCGTGTTTGGCGGCCAACTTTGCGGCCAGCCCTTCCAACTCTCGCCGAACTACATAGAGCTCGGCCATCTGGTTGTGGTCCAGAGACGCCACAATCAGCGACCGCCCATCGCGTTCCAGCAAAGATTGCGTTTCCAACCGCTGCAGAGCCTCGCGGATCGGCGTGCGGGAAACCCCGAACCGTTCGGCCAACTCGCTTTCGACCAGACGGTCGCCGGGCTTGTAAACGCCCACGTCAATCGCTTCGAGTATCAGGCTGTAGGCATCTTTGGACGGCTGTCTGGATTGGGGCATTGGGTGGTATGTCTCCTCGTTCGAACATGTCTATCCGTCACTTGCCCTCAGGATCAAGAGCAGCATTGAAAACCAATGCCCCGCGCCCTAAACCAAACTCATGGTCAAACCTGCCTTTTCCCACGTCACCCAATGGGTGTTCGATCTGGACAATACACTCTATCCGCCGCACATGCGCCTGTTCGATCAGATCGAGGTGCTGATGACGGATTATGTGGTGCAGGCCATCGGCGTGGACCGAGCCGAGGCGGATCGGCTGCGCTCGCATTACTGGCGGCAATACGGCACCACGCTGGCCGGGCTAATGGCCGAGCATGATCTGGACCCCGATCCTTATCTGCACGCGGTTCATCAAGTGGATATGAGCCACATGGACCCCGACGCAGAACTGGCCGATCACATCCGATCCCTGCCCGGGCGTCGTATCGTCTATACCAACGGCAGTGCTCCTTATGCTGAACGTGTTCTGGATGCGCGAGGGCTCGGTGGCTTGTTCGATGCGATCTATGGAGTCGAGCACGCGGGCTACAAACCAAAGCCCGAAAAAGCCGCGTTCGAGGCAATCTTCGCACAGGATGGAATCGACACTTCCAAGGCCGCGATGTTCGAGGATGATCCGCGCAATCTGGCCGCCCCGCACGCGATGGGAATGCGCACGGTTCACGTCGCGCCCGAGCCGCACGAGGCCAACCATATCCACCATCATACCGACGATCTAACCGCGTTTCTGGCGCGTCTGCGATAGGCTGTCACACTGCGACGATCTGCACATTTTGCAGGTGCAGCATCGCCCCTATATGCGCCTCAGCGACGAACAGAAATGGAGAATCCCATGAGCGCGATCGAGATGCCTCGGCGCCTGCCCATTTGGCAGCGCTTGTTGTTTGCAATCCCCGTTTTTGGCTGGCTGGCAAAGGACGCCGCTAACGGTGAGGCTGAGGACTGGTACTACACGGCCGCCGCGATCGTTAGCATGTGGGGATGCTCGGCCCTGCTGTTTGGCCTGCCAGGGCTTTATATCCCGGCTGTCATGATGGTGCCGATGATGTTCATCCTCCTCATCCTGATTTCGCGCGGCTAAGAAACGGGACAGGATGTCACTTGGCACCCGGCTTGGAACCGAACTAGTTTCTGCCCAAGACTCGGAGACCAAGGCCATGAAAGACAGCTGTGACATTCTGATATCCGGCGGAGGGATCGCCGGACTGACCGCTGCGGCGGCTTTTGGAACTGCCGGGTTCGACGTTGTATGCGTCGACCCCACTCCACCCATCACCGAGCGTGACGTGGACGGGTCCGACCTGCGGACCACGGCGTTTCTGCAACCGGCGCATGGGCTTTTGGAGCAATGCGGGCTGTGGAAACGGCTGGATGAATACGCCGCCCCCCTGCAGATCATGCGCATTGTCGACGCGGGCGGCGACGTGCCCGAACCCCGCGTGGTTCGCGATTTCAACGCTGCCGATATCTCGGAGCAGCCTTTTGGCTGGAACCTTCCCAACTGGCTGTTGCGCCGCGAGATGGTGGCCCGTCTGGCCGAATTGCCCAATGTCGATTTCCGCCCCGGTACCGGCACTGTCAGCCTGTTCACACGAACCGCCGAGGCCCGCGTGGGCCTGAGCGACGACAGCCGTATCCGCTGCAAGCTTGTGGTTGCCGCAGATGGGCGCAATTCACCGATGCGCGAAGCCGCGGGGATTAACGTACGCACCACGCGTTATGGTCAAAAGGCGCTGGCCTTTGCTGTGACCCATCCGATTCCACACGACAACGTCTCGACCGAGATTCACCGCTCGGGAGGGCCTTTCACACTGGTCCCCCTGCCCGACTGGCAAGGTCAGCCCTCCTCGGCGATTGTCTGGATGGAACGTGGACCGCGTGCTGTTGAACTGCTGAAAACTGAACCCGAGGCGTTTGAGGCTCTGATGACCGAACGGTCCTGCGGATTGTTCGGTCCGTTGAAACTGGCCTCACGCCGGACCATCTGGCCGATTATTAGCCAGTCGGCAGAACGGCTGTCGGGTGAGCGAATCGCCCTGATGGCCGAGGCCGCCCATGTGGTCCCGCCCATCGGCGCCCAAGGGTTGAACATGTCACTGGGTGACCTGCGCAGCCTGCTGGATCTGGCCCAAGCCCGCCCCGACGGTTTAGGCGATGCGCAGATGCTGGACGCCTACCACAAGGCCCGCCACACCGAGATTGAGATGCGGGTTAAAGGTATCGACCTGCTGAACCGCGCCTCAATGATCGAGACACGGCCTTTGCGCGATGCGCGGGCGATGGGGCTGAACGCGCTCTATTCCCTGCCGCCCGTACGTAAAACACTGATGCAGATGGGCCTCGGCGTTCGCTGAGGCCCCCAGATCACTCAGAAGATCACAGGACCTGATCCAGCACGCGTTTGAGGCGCGCGATTGTGGCGTCAACGTCATACAACTTGTCCAGCCCGAACAGGCCAAGACGGAAGGTGCTGAAACCTTCGGGCTCATCACATTGCAGAGGTACACCAGCGGCGATCTGCATCCCCAGCGCGGCAAATTTCTTGCCGTTCTGGATTTCAGGGTCCGAAGTATAGCTGACCACAACTCCCGGCGCGCCGAAGCCATCGGCAGCCACGGATACGATGCCCTTGTCCTTCAGCATCGCTCGCACACCATTGCCCAAAGCCCATTGCGCGTCACGCAGCTTTTCAAAGCCATACTCACGGGTCTCAACCATCGTATCCCGAAAGGCCTGCAGCGCATCGGTCGGCATGGTGGCGTGATAGGCATGCCCGCCATTCTCATAGGCCTGCATGATCTGACGCCATTTCTTCAGATCGACCGCGAAACTGTCGGATGTGGTCTCCTCCAAACGCGCCTCGGCCCGTTCGGACAACATGACCAGCCCTGCGCAGGGCGACGCGCTCCACCCTTTCTGCGGGGCTGAGATCAATACGTCCACACCCGTTGCCTTCATGTCGACCCAGGCGCAACCCGATGCAATGCAATCCAGCACCATCAGCGCACCAACCTCATGCGCCGCCTCGGCCATAGCCGTCACATAGTCGTCCGGCAGAATCAGGCCCGCAGCGGTTTCCACATGCGGCGCAAACACCACATCCGGACGTTGCTCTCGGATTGTTGATACCACTTCTTCGATCGGCGCCGGCGCAAACGGGGACGGGCTGGAGTTCCCGGTCTGCCGTGCCTTCAACACTGTGGCAGAAGCCGACAGCGTTGCGGATTCGATGATCTGACTCCAGCGGTAGGAAAACCACCCATTGCGCACAACCAACACATTGGCATTACCCGCGAATTGGCGGGCCACAGCCTCCATTGCGTAGGTCCCGCCACCCGGAATCACCGCAACGCCATCCGCGTTGTAAACATCCCGCAACATCGTCGAGATATCGCGCATAACGGTCTGAAACCGAACCGACATATGGTTCAAGGAACGATCCGTGAAAACGACCGAGAATTCCTCAAGCCCGTTGGGGTCAATGCTATCCAAAAGCGCCGGCATGATTTGTCCTTTCAAACAGTACTCGGGCAAGCTGAAATTAATGCCGAGATTGGTAACGCAGTTATCTTGCGCCGACAATTGACGCAACGGAACTTTATTTCCCCGTGAAAACCAGACCCAAAATTGCACTAATTGGCCACCTAAGTGACGCTAAGTAGTACCATCGCCCCTTTACACCCAGAGGTGTTTCTGAACAGATACATACACTTTGTAGAAGAAAGGCTTTACTTCACGTGACTGCTCAAAAGCGGATTAGTTTTCAGGTCGTACGGGACGAAGTTAAACGTCGTATTGAGAACCGAATTTGGCCACAAGGATCTTTACTGCCGACGGAAACGCAACTTGCGGAAGAATTCAATTGCGCACGCGCAACCGTGAACCGCGCACTACGCGAACTGGCTGAACAAGGATTTGTTGAACGCAAGCGCAAGAGCGGCACGCGGGTCAAAAAGGAACCCAGAAAACACGCGAAACTCGAATTTTCACTGGCGCGTCAAGCCGTAGAGAATCAGAATTCGACTTACCGCTATTCTCTGGTGGAACGGAACGTCGTGCCCAGCCCCGGTTGGCTGGCATCACAGCTTAGCGTTTCACCGGATGCGCGTGTGCTGCATGTGATCTGCATGCATTACGCCGACAACCGCCCCTTTCAGATGGAAGAGCGCTGGATCAACATCGACACTGTGCCCGAAGTGGAACAAGCCGACCTCAATGCACAGGGCCCGCATGAATGGCTGCTTAACATCGCGCCCTTTACAGAAGCCGAAGTTGCCTTTTGTGCCATTTCTGCCGACGGACGCCTTGCGGAGTTCATGGGAACAACAGCCGGGACCTCGATGATCCAACTTGAGCGAACAACCTGGAGAAATGGTGTGCCGATGACCTTCGCGCGGATGACCCACCATCCCGGGTATTGTATTCGCACCAAATACTGATCCCGGCTAGCCGATCGGACCGGGCAACCGCTCTTCGCTCAGCAAAACATTGGCTTCGACGTCGCCTGCGCCGGGTAAAGTCATGATCCGCCGCCGCAGAACCCGTTCAAAATCGGACAGATCGCGCGCCACCACGCGCAGGCGGTAGTCGTACAGGCCAAGTACGTGTTCGACCGTCTGAACTTCGGGAATCGCGCTGACCGCGCGTTCGAAATCTTCCAGACTGACCTGACCTTTACGTGCCAGTTTGACGCCCAGAAAGACCGTCACGCCGAACCCCAAAGATTCGGCATTTAGACGCAGGCGGCGGCCCCTGATGACTCCTGCTGTTTCAAGCCGCCTGATACGCCGCCAGGTCGCAGGCTGGGACAATCCAAGTTTCCGCCCCAGGGCACCGGCACTTTGCGTTGCGTCCTGCACCAGCGCGCGCAGAATTTGGCGGTCGGTGTCATCAAGCTCGATCATACCGGCAAGACCTCGTTGCGCTTTACCCGCGCGATATGCATCAGCGCCTCGATATCGGCGATATGTGGCAGGGTCAGGATACGGTCGCGGTAGATTTGCTGATAATGAGTCATGTCGCGTGCAAGGACCGAAAGACGTACATCCACCCGCCCCAGAAAGGTTTGGATCTCGATCACTTCGGACACTTCACGTGCAGCGACAGTGAATTCATCAAAGGCGCGGGGCTGGGTCTTGTCCAACGTCACGCGCAGCGAAACCTCGACAGCATATCCAAGCGCGGTCCAGTCAATCACAGCCTCCTGCCCCTGAATGACACCCGAGGCCTGCATCTTCTCAACCCGGCGCCAGCACACGCCCTGGCTGATCCCACATCGCTCGGCCAGTTCCGCCATCGAAAGGGTCGGCTCGGCCTGCAGATGACGCAAAACGCGCCGGTCCATGTCATCAAGCATGAATTCCACGCCTTTTTAGGTTAACGCGAATAACTTTTCATCTTTTTGATAAATACTCAATGCTTCAACGCTCGCCAACCACACCAGACCGAACTAAAAGCGCAGCAACCGTAACAGAAAGGACCGGAATCATGCGCGTCTATTACGATCGCGATTGCGACATCAACCTGATCAAAGACAAAAAAGTGGCCATCCTGGGCTATGGCTCGCAAGGTCACGCCCACGCGCTGAACCTGCGCGACTCGGGCGCCAAGAACCTTGTCGTCGCTCTGCGCGAAGGTTCCGCATCGGCCAAGAAAGCCGAAGCCGAAGGTCTGCAGGTCATGGGTATCGCAGAAGCAGCAGCCTGGTGCGACGTCATCATGTTCACCATGCCCGACGAACTGCAGGCAGAAACCTACAAGAAATACGTGCATGACAACATCAAGCCCGGCTCGGCCATCGCCTTCGCCCACGGCCTGAACGTTCACTTCGGACTGATCGAGCCGAAGGAAGGCGTCGACGTCATCATGATGGCCCCCAAAGGCCCCGGCCACACCGTGCGTGGCGAATACGTCAAAGGCGGCGGCGTGCCCTGCCTGGTCGCCGTCCACAACGACGCAACCGGTAAAGCGCTAGAAATCGGCCTGTCCTACTGCTCGGCCATCGGTGGCGGTCGTTCGGGCATCATCGAAACCAACTTCCGCGAAGAGTGCGAAACCGACCTGTTCGGTGAACAGGCCGTTCTGTGCGGTGGTCTGGTCGAACTGATCCGCTGCGGCTTTGAAACTCTGGTCGAGGCTGGTTACGCGCCGGAAATGGCCTATTTCGAGTGCTTGCACGAAGTGAAGCTGATCGTTGACCTGATCTACGAAGGCGGCATCGCGAACATGGACTACTCGATCTCGAACACCGCCGAGTACGGTCAGTACGTCACCGGCCCGCGTATCCTGAAATACGACGAGACCAAAGCGCGTATGAAAGAGGTTCTGAACGACATCCAACAGGGTAAATTCGTTCGCGACTTCATGCTGGAAAACGCTGTTGGTCAGCCGACCATCAAAGCGTCGCGCCGCGCCAATGACGAGCACATGATCGAGGAAACCGGTGCGAAACTGCGCGCCATGATGCCTTGGATCTCGGCAGGTAAAATGGTCGACAAGGAAAAGAACTAAACCTGAAAGTTCTTTACGAAGGGGCGGCCAATCGGCCGCCCTTTTTGTCTCAACAGCCCCTGAAACCAAGGCGCAACATGGTTGAACAACCCACTTCCCGCGATTGGAGCGGCGTTATTGCTCTGGGCCTCATCTGGGGCGGGACGTTCATGGTGGTTGCCATGGCGCTTGAGGGGTACGGGCCGGTCACCGTCGCCACCGCGCGCACCACCTTGGGTGCGCTGACCTTACTGGGGATGATGGCACTGACCGGGCGCAAGCTGCCGTCAGGCGACCTGAAGCTGTGGGGCTACATCGCCATCATTGGCCTGTTGTCCACGGCGCTGCCCTTCATGTTGCTGAGTTGGGGGCAACAATACGTGCCCTCAGCCTTTGCAGGCCTGTCGATGGCGGCCATTCCGCTGATGGTGCTTCCACTGGCGCATTTCTTTTCCGATGAGCCGCTGAACCTGCGCAGATTTCTTGGGGTCTCGCTGGGGTTTTGCGGTGCATTGGTGCTGATCGGCCCGGGGCTGGCGCAAATTGGACAGGGGGCGGAACCTTTGGCGCAACTGGCCTGTATCGGGGCTGCCGTGTGCTATTCCTGCGCTTCAATCTTTACCCGACGCTGTCCGCCGGTTGACCCTGTAGCTTTGGCCGCGTTGTCTCTGGTCGTCGGCGCGGCGCTTTTGTTGCCGATCATGCTGGTGACCGAAGGCCTGCCCCGCTGGGAGGGCACACGCCCCGGCCTAGCGATCATCGCACTGGGCCTATTGCCCACCGCCTTTGCCACTTTGCTGCGTGTTTCGATCATTCGCAGCGCCGGGTCTGTCTTCCTGACGCTGGTCAACTATCAGGTGCCGATCTGGTCGATGATCTTCGGCGCCTGGATTCTGTTCGAGGCGCTGCCGCTGCGGTTCTACATCGCGCTGACCATGATCCTGACCGGGCTGGCGATCAGCCAGTGGTTCAGTCTTCGAAAGATGCTGCTGGGGCGTTAACCTGCAACCGCCTCGACCTCGGCCACGATACCATCGACAACTTGCGTCAGCAGAGCGTCATCCTCGCATTCCGCCATCACGCGGATCAGAGGCTCGGTGCCCGATTTGCGGATCAGCAAACGCCCTTGCCCGTTCAGGCGCGCCTCGGCGTCGGCGATTGCGGCTTTAACGGTGCTATTCTCCAGCGGGGCCTGCCCGTCTTGATACCTCACGTTCTTCAGCAGTTGCGGCACGGTTTCGAACTGCACTGACAACTCGGAGGCTTTGCGGCCCGAAAGCACCATCTCAGACAGGAAATGCAGACCCGCCATCAGGCCGTCGCCTGTGGTGGCATAGTCGCTCATGACGATATGGCCAGACTGTTCTCCGCCCAGATTGAATCCGCCTTCGCGCATCCGTTCAACAACGTAGCGGTCGCCAACAGCCGTCCGCTCCAGCCGCAACCCTTGCGTGGCAAGGTGCCGTTCCAGCCCGAGGTTGGACATGACCGTCGCAACCAGAGCACCACCTTCCAGGCGATCGGCCTTGGCCCAGCTTGTCGCCAGCAGCGCCATAAGCTGATCCCCGTCAGCCACCTGCCCGTGTTCATCGACCATCACGACCCTGTCAGCGTCGCCGTCGAGGCAAATACCAACATCCGCGCCATGCGCCACCACCGTCTCAGCCGCCAGCTGAGGTTTGGTTGAACCGCAATTAAGGTTAATATTCTTACCGTTCGGCGCGATCCCGACCGGAATGACATCGGCGCCCAATTCCCAAAGAACCTCGGGCGCGGTGCGGTGTGCGGCGCCGTTGGCGCAATCGACCACCACTTTCAGACCGTCCAGACGCAGGTCGCGGGACAACGAAGACTTCACCCGCTCGCCATAGCGGAACCGCGCATCATCCACCCGGCGCGCGCGGCCGATGTTTTGAGCCTGCGCGGGTTTGACCCCCTCTTCAATCAGACGTTCGATTTCCAGTTCTGCCTGATCGGACAACTTGTACCCGTCGGGGCCGAAGAACTTGATGCCGTTGTCATCCGCCGGATTGTGACTGGCAGAAATCATCACACCCAGGTCCGCACGCATGGACCGGGTCATCAGCCCAACAGCAGGCGTTGGCACCGGGCCCAGCAACAGCACATTCATCCCGGTCGAGGTCAGACCCGCCGTCAGCGCGTTCTCCAGCATATACCCGGACAGGCGCGTGTCCTTGCCGATCACCACCCGGTGCGCGCCGGATTGATTGCGGCGGAAATAACGTCCGACGGCAGCGCCGATGCGCAGGGCCATCTCGGCCGTTATCGGATGGGTATTGGCGGTGCCCCGCACCCCGTCGGTTCCGAACAGCTTGCGCATCGTGTCACTCCGTAATTTCTTGCCTGCGACCGGATTACCGGACGGAAGCCCACAGACGCAAGGCCTGAGCGGTCTCAGGCACGTCATGAACCCGCAGGACTTGCACGCCCTGAGACAATCCTGCCAAAGCAACGGCTATTGATCCCGGCGCACGCGCGTCTTTGCGCGGTTCCTGTCCGATCTGCCCGATGAGCCCTTTGCGCGACACACCCAGCAGAATCGGACAACCGATTCCATGGAACAGGCTGAGATTTTGCAAAAGGGTCAGATTATGATCCTGCGTCTTGCCAAACCCGATGCCCGGGTCAATCACGATCCGGTCGCGGTTCAGGCCCAGTTGCACCAACTGCGCCACGATCCCCTGAAGGAAATCGAATACATCCAGCAGCACGTCGTCGTATTGCGGATCGTCCTGCATCGTGGCCGGATCGCCCTGCATGTGCATCACGCAGACCGGGGCATCGACCTCGGTGCAAAACGGAGCAAGCTTCGGGTCAAAGGTAAAGCCTGAGACGTCGTTGATCAGCCCCGCCCCCGCATCCCACGCCGCCCGCGCAACGCTGGCCTTGCGGGTGTCGATGGAGATCAGAGCCTGTGTGTTGGAACGGATGGCCTCGATAACAGGTCGGGTTCGTGCGATTTCTTCGTCTTCCGGCACGTAAGAGGCCCCCGGACGTGTCGACTCGCCACCGATATCCAGAATGCTGGCCCCATGCGCCACCATCTGTGCTGCCGCAGCAGCTGCCGCCTCGACCGAGTTGTGCACGCCGCCATCGGAAAAGCTGTCCGGTGTCGCGTTCAGGATACCCATGATCTGGGGTTGGTCCATCGCCAGTCCGGAGATTTCGGCCCGCGGCCCCGTCAGGCGGGCAAGCACATCGCCCGGAACGTCCTGCGCCGCAACAACCTTCGGGGCTTCTGTTCGCGACAGCCGTTCGGCATGTGTGAACCACAAAGTCTGACCGGCAAGAGGTGCTGCCCCGTCCGGGCGGGCCGATCCATGCTGCACAAGCGGTCGGAAGTACTCGGTCACAGTTGCGCCTGATCCACAGGAATGGCGCGCAGAGGCGTCTTCGGCGCAGTTGGTAAGGCACCGCCGATCACCATCATTTCGCTGGCCTCAAAGGTAGCCGCGAACCACGCGGCCAAGGCGACGGCGTCCGATGGCGCAGCCGAGGGACCATCAACTGCATCCAGTACGACTTTGGATGGTGCCCAGACGCAGATCTGGCCATTCTTCATCGCCCAGTCCAATTCGGTCCGTGTCGATACCACCACACAGCGATGGTCCCGCGCGGCCAGAACCCAAGCGTTCTGCTCAATCGCCAGTAAATCAATCCGGCGCTGCGTCATCACGTGACCGGTCTGAGGCACCGTCATATCAGCAGCGCCCACGCACAGGATCAGAGGACGCTGGCGGTTTTCCAACTGGTCGATCCACCCGGTCAGATTGGACGACGCAATGGCTTCATTCGACAGGAATACCAACCGCGGATGAGGGCGATCTTCCTCGACCACATCGTGATGGACGTTGTCCTTACCGCGCACAATCTCGACACCCAAAGCACCGGGGCCACGGTCCAGTTTTTCAATGCGTACAAAAGCTCTTACGGCCTGCGGCTCAAGCAAGATGCGTTCTGCGACCCGATCCGCGAGTGTCTCAAGCAGGTTCAGCCGCTCTGCCGCCAATTCATGAGCAATCGCTTCGGTTACGCGGTCGTAGGACAGAATACGATCCACGTCATCATCGATCGGGTCGGTCAACGGGCGCACTTCGACCACGATGTTAAAGCAGATGCGCTGAGTGGTTCCTCGTTCGGCCTGAAAAGCGCCGATCTCGACCTCAACGATATGGTCGCGCAATGAGATGCGATCCAGCGGACCGCGCGTTGCAGTCGCTTCGGACCGCTCGGACGGGTGCGCAAAGGCAAGACGGATTTCAGAGCTCATACGACAGACCTTTTCGGGCTTGGTGGGTTGATCAGCCAAAACTATAGGATGAGCGGGCGTATAACACCGCCTCAAACGCCATTCCAGACATCGAATGCGGCGTTGTATAGCGCGAGCCCAAAGAACTGCCTGCGGTGCACTATGCCCCGACATTTGACACCAGCCAAACCTGTCGGTCGATTTATGGAGAACTGCAAATCGTTGCAGGAATGACCTGAACGTCCGCAATTGGCCAAATTTTAGCACCCCGCGCTGCCAATCTAACAGCGCGGGTGTGCGATTTAGTTGCTCGCGGTTCGGTAATTGTGCCTGTAGAAGATATGTACACCAATTCGCGCCGTTTCCTTGTAAACGCGCGACCACGACGGGCGTACCGCCGTCGTATGGTAATGGGTGGCCCCTTCGGTCAGTTCCTTGGCGACACCATCAATCGCGGCACGCGCAACCTTGGACACCCGCTCATAGGCCTTTTTTTCGCGGATTACTTCTTTGTGGCCATCGCAGGTATAGGTGAATTGGCATTGATACTTCTTGCCAGTTCCTTGCTTGATTACTCCGCACAGTGAATTTGGAAAACGGCTGCTTTTGACGCGGTTCAGAATGACTTCGGCCACAGCGAACTGTCCCCGAACGCTTTCACCGCGCGCCTCAAAGTACAGCGCTTCGGCCAAACATTTGAAGTGTTCGTCTCCGGAAGCTGTGGGCTGTTGATCCAGCCAGTTCTTCGAATACGAAATTTCAACTGGCTCAAGCTTTTTGCGTGGCTTGAACAGATTCAGATAGTCGCGAAAATTCTGTCCGGGCAGTTCGCTCCGTGTAACAAGTTCGCGTTTCGTAGTATCGGTGGCTTCCTTTTCAGCGAAAGACACACTCGGCAGCACGGTTGCCGCCAATGTGGCAGCAGCCAGTATGTATCGTAGCATCAGATAACCTCGCACAGGCACAAATCGCGCCGTACCCTCCCCCGGCGGGCGCGACGAGGCATTTAGCGCAGTCCGGCGAAGACGTCTAGTTCCAACAAAAATGCAAGTGGAAAATCGCCCGTGAGGAAAATCAATTCCGGCACAAGGTTGCTCAAAAACCACTAATCCTAGGGCAAAAGGCCCCTGTCAACCCCCAAGTCTGGACGAAATCGCCAGTTGAGCGGAAGCCAGCCGAGCAACCGGGACCCGAAACGGAGAGCAAGACACGTAGTCAAACCCCAGATCGCGGCAAATAGCGATTGATTCGGGGTTTCCCCCGTGTTCGCCGCACACGGACAGGGTAACATCCGGTTGGGCCTGACGCCCGCGCTCAGCCCCCAGCTTCAACAATTCCCCTACTCCATCGGGATCCAGAACATGGAACGGGTCTTCGACGAACACGCCCTGACGCACATAAGCTGACATGAACCGGCCCGCATCGTCACGCGACAGGCCATAGGTCATCTGGGTCAAGTCGTTGGTACCGAAACTCAGGAACGACGTTTGCGGCGCGATCTCATCCGCCCGCAGACAGGCACGAGGGGTTTCGACCATAACACCCAAGCGGTATTCGAACTCTTCCCCGCGTTCGCTGGCGACCGAGGCAGCAACTGAGTCGATGCGGGATTTGACCAGCTCCACCTCACGCTTGGCAGAAACCAGCGGGATCATCACCTCGGGCACCACAGGGGCACCGTCCTTGCTGGCCTCAAGAGTTGCCTCAAAGATAGCACGAGCCTGCATGTCGTAGATTTCAGGCACGGTTACACCCAATCGAACCCCGCGCAGACCCAGCATTGGGTTGTATTCAGTCATCGCCGCGACGCGCCGTTCGACGTCAGAAACCGGCAAATCCAGCGCTTCGGCCAGTTCGCGTTGTCCGCTACGTGTGGTCGGCAGAAATTCATGCAACGGTGGATCGAACAGACGGATGCAGACGGGTTGTCCCTCCATGATCCGGAACAACTGCACGAAATCCTCGCGCTGCATCGGTAGCAGACGTTCCAGAACCGCCGCACGACCCGAAGAGGTTTGGGCAAAGATCATCTCGCGCATCACAATCAGGCGGCCGGGGTCAAAGAACATATGTTCGGTCCGGCAGAGGCCGATCCCCTGCGCCATAAAATTCCGCGCCGTCTGGGCGTCAGCGGGCGTATCGGCATTCGCTCGGATGGCGATGTCACGTTCGTCATCGGCCCATCCCATCAGCGTCTGAAAACAGTCATCCAGCGCGGCCTCAAGCATAACTGGTTGCCCCGCCAGCACTTGCCCCGAAGTCCCGTCGATCGTTAGTGTATCACCGGTTTTGAGCACCCGCCCATCCGGTGCCGTCAGCATCTTCTTTTTGGTTTGAAACCGCATTTCGGACGCGCCAACGATACAGGGCAGACCCAACCCGCGGCCAATAACTGCGGCGTGGCTGGTCATGCCACCTTTTTCTGTCAGCACCGCAACGGCCGCGTGCATCCCCCGCACGTCTTCGGGCGAGGTTTCGCGGCGCACCAGAATACAGGGCTCACCCCGTGCGGCGCTGGCCTGCGCTTCGGCTGAGGTGAACACGATTTTACCTGTCGCAGCACCCGGGCTGGCGGCGATACCGGTGGTCAGAACGTCCCTTCGGGCTTCGGGGTGAACCTGCCGGTGCAGCATCTCGTTCAACGAATGGGGATCGACCCGCATCACCGCCTCTTGCGGCGGAATGATTCCATCTTCGGCCAGCCGGACCGCAATCCGCAACGCAGCGCGCGCACTGCGCTGCACCCGCACGCCGTCCAGAATGTGAACGTGGCCGTTTTCGATCACGAACTCGACCTGCATTTCCTCGCGCAGTTTAGTGCGCATCAGCGCAGCATGGGACTTGAGGTTGGCAAAGGCCTCGGGCGCGACTTCTTCCAGCGACTTCCCGCGCGGGTCCTTTTCCAGATAGAGCGCCGCCACACCTTCACCCAGCGCATCGCGCCCCTGACTCTGGCTCAGGTACCGGCCGGTGATCTGCGGCAATCCGGTGGTCGAGTCGATCAATTGCAGCACGCCCGATCCGCATTCGCCCTGCCCAACACCGGGGATCATCTCTTGAATGACAAGCCCGAGCCCCGCATTCGCAGGCGCGCCCTTGGCCTGACGTAGCAACCGGGCCGAGGTTCCATCCCACGCCCGCGCCATTGATCGCAGCACGGCGATTAGCTGTTCTCCCCGGTCCTGCGGGAAGGCTTCGTCGGTCTCGTCCTCATAGGCCCGCAAGGACATGCGCAGCCCTTCGCTGCCATCCGCGTCGATATCGTCGAACACATCCGCGTCCAGACGGGCCACGTGGATGGCAAAACTCTGGACAAAGCGCAGATACAGTGCGGCGGCAGCCTCGTCACCCATCGATCCTGACAGGTCCAAATACCGCCCATCATTCATACCAATGTTAAGGATCGCACCCGGACCGCCCCAATCCGGGTCTTCAGAGCTGGGTCGCACACACAGTAGCGCGGTCTGATCGAACTGTTCGAGGATGGCCACGAGATCGGGCACATGGCCTTCTGCAATCCGATGAACCGCATCGAAGGAAAGCGCGACCGTTCGCGGCACCGGCAGGTCCAGACGGACCAGGCGTTGCAGGCATTTCGCCCGCCCGCCATGGGTGTTGGCGGTGACGGGCGCTTCGGACGTGATCAGAGTGGTATGTGGATTATTCTGCACTGCGGCACCTTTTGATTTGCACGCAGCATAAGCCCCTGCACCAATGGCGCAAGGGCGTTCTGGCTTAGCCTTCGATCTTGCTGAGATCCGCCACGCTGGAGCAAACCTGACGAATCTGGCTCAGCAGGTTAAGGCGGTTGCGGCGCAGGATATCGTTGTCTGTATTGACCTGAACATCCTCGAAAAACGCATCTACCGGACCACGCAGGGCAGCCATGGCTGACATGGCCGACGGGAAATCCTCGGATTTCAGGGCCGTGTTGATCTCTCCCTGCGCCCCGTCCAGAGCGGCAAACAGCGCCTTTTCACTGTCGGTCTCGGCGAACTTCACATCCGCACCGTAGGAGTATTCGACGCCGTCCTTCTCCTCGGCCTGCGTCAGGATATTGTTGGCGCGCTTGAACCCCTGCACGAGATTTTCACCATCCTCGGTCGCGATCACCGCATTCAGAGCCCGGGCGCGTTTGACCAGCAGGTTGAGGTCGTCATTGCCCTCCATCGCGATACAGGCGTCGATGATGTCGTGGCGGATGCCCTCGTCGCGGAGGAAGACCTTGAGGCGGTCGTGGAAGAACGAGAGGAGGTCAACAGACCTTGTATCGACCTTTCTGCCATCTACGATTTCGTAGCCGATACCAGAAACCGGGCCAACTAGCATAGCACCGCCACCGGTCTTTTCTCTAAATTCATCGACAGCTTGATCTTGGCTCTTTTGAACCACAGCAGCGATAGCTTCATTTATTTGCGCAAAATGGCTAGTTAGAAAGTCATGGAGTCTTAGTCGAACACTACTATCCAAAATCAACCGAATAACCCCCAACGCCGCGCGACGCAGGGCAAACGGGTCTTTGGAACCAGTCGGTTTCTCATCAATCGCCCAGAACCCGGTCAGCGTGTCCAGCTTATCTGCCAGCGCAACGGCCACGGAAACCGGCGCGGTCGGTACATCGTCTGAGGGGCCGAGCGGAGAGTAATGCTCCTCACAGGCCTGACCGATCTCTTCGGGCAGTTCAGCCGCAGCGGCGTAGTAGCGGCCCATCAGGCCCTGCAGTTCGGGGAATTCATAGACCATTTCCGAACATAAATCGGCCTTGCATCCCTGCCCCGCCAAAGTGGCCAGTGTTTTGTCGGCCCCTGTCGCGGCGGCCAGTTCACCTGCAAGATGCCCAATGCGAATAACCCGCTCGCCTTGCGAGCCCAGCTTGGCGTGGAAGGTTACATTGTTCAGGCGGTCAACCCACGGCTCGAACCCATGTTTCTTGACCACACGCAGGTCGTTCTCCCAGAAAAACTTCGCATCGGCCAAACGCGCCGACAGTACCTTTTGGTTGCCCGCCAGAATGGTCGCGCCATTGTCGGCGGTTTCGCGGTTGGCGACGGTGATGAAACGTTCAATCCGGCCGGTCTTGGAATTGCGGACCGAGAAAAACTTCTGGTGTTCTTTCATCGAGGTCTGCAACACCTCGGGCGGCAGGTCCAGGAATTCGTCGTCGATCTGCCCCATCAGCACCACCGGCCATTCGACCAGTCCGGCAACCTCAGCCAGCAGGCCCTTGTCCTCGACTACTTCCAGACCCGCGGCAAAGGCCATGTTCTGGGCGTCGTTCCAGATATGCTCGGCCCGGTCGGCTGGGTTCAGCACCACAAAGGCGCGCTTCAGCTTGGCCGCGTAGTCGTCGAACGACGTAACCGAGAACCGGTTCGGAGCCATGAAGCGGTGACCTGCGGTGGTGTCACCGGATGTGATGCCATCGACATCAAGCGGCACGACCTGCGCACCGGCCTCGTCGGTCAGGATGCACAGGATCGAATGCAACGGACGCACCCAGCGCAGAGGACCACTGCCCCAACGCATCGACTTTGGCCATGGGAAGTTGCGGATAGTGGCCTCAAGCACCTCGGCAACGATTTCAGCAGCCGGACGGCCAGCTTTCTCGATGGTGGCAAAGTAGACCGCGCCTTTAGGCGTGTCGCGTTCTTCCAATTGATCGCGGGTCAGGCCCGCGCCGCGCAGAAATCCTTCGATGGCCTTGTCCGGTGCGCCAACTTTCGGCCCTTTGCGTTCCTCGCGGATCGTCGGGCTTTCTGCCAGCAGGCCTTCGATCGCCAGCGTCAGGCGGCGCGGCGTGGTCAGGGCGGCAGCCCCGGCATAGGTCAAGCCAGCCTCGACCAAACCATCGGTGATCCGCTTTTTCAGGTCCTCGCCCGCGCGGGTCTGCATACGGGCGGGGATCTCCTCGGAAAACAGTTCGATCAGCAGGTCGGGCATTTTCGGTCCTTAGAAATTTACGATCGTCTGAATGACGATGGCATTGGCGATATCCACAAAGAAGGCGGATACAAGGGGCAGCACGATAAAGGCAATAGGCGACGGGCCATATCGCTTGGTAACTGCGGTCATATTGGCGATAGCGGTCGGCGTCGCACCCAAAGCAAAGCCGCCAAACCCGGCAGACAGAACGGCCGCACGGTAGTTGCCGCCCATCACCGGGAACAGCACCCAAATCACGAACGCCACGGCAAACAGGGTCTGCGCAGCCATGATGACGCCGATGGCCAGTCCCAATTCGGCAATGGTCCAGAGTTGCAGGCTCATCAGCGACATGGCCAGAAAGGCACCCAGCGAGAATTCCGAGATCAGCGCCAGTGAGGGCGTTCGCGAAACTGGTGGCGCCTTGGGTGCCAGAACCGCACGTAAGTTGGCGATAATAATCCCCATGATCAGGCAGGGCACGAATACCGGCAACATCAATCCGGCGGCTGCGATTGCCTGATGTAAGACGTAACCGAAGATGATGGCCAAATTCAGATGCAGCAGGACGCGCATGATGGTGAGATGATCGATTTTGGCCTCAGCCTCAGTCGCATCGTCCGGCAGTCCGACCGTGTGCTCTTCATCAGGACGATCCGGGGTCAGGTTTTTTCCTTCGATCAGCAATCGGGCAATTGGTCCGCCAACCAATGCCGCAAGCACGAGGCCGAGCGTCGCCACAGCCACGCCGAGTTCTGTCGCACCGTCCAATCCAGTGACCGCGCCAACCTCGGGGGCCCAAGCGATAGCGGTGCCATGCCCTCCGATCAGAGAAGCCGACCCAAAAAGAACTCCCGCCTGTGCCGGAAAGCCAAAGGCAACCGCACCGGCAGCACCAACGACATTCTGGGCAACAATTGTCACCAACGTCAAAATGAGAAGCAATAGCAGAGGCTTGCCTCCGGAAATCAAATCTGCCAGCCGCGCGTTCAAACCGATCCCGGCAAAAAACACAATCAGCAGGAAATCCCGAGAGGCGAGATCGAAGGTCAGCTCAATCCCGACCACGAGATACAGAAACAGCACAACGAGAGAGGCCAGTAACCCGCCGGTAACTGGCTCGGGGATATTGAATTGACGAAGCAGCGCGACGCGGGCGTTGATCTCGGCCCCAATCAGGTAGACCGCAATTCCAAGTGTAGCGGTCAGAAAATTGGGAATATGGATCGCTGCGTCGGTCATGTCGCCCTCAGTTTTCGGGCCGGGGCGGGCATTCCTCGCCCACAACCGTTCCGTCATAGGCCTTTTCACCGCAATTGTTCAGCGCGTGCCAGACATAGCCCTTGCCGTCACTGGTAACCGCGACAATGCGGTCGACGCCATAGTGGATATTCTTGGTCCCCAAGAACGCCTGTGCCTGCCCGGATTTCAACGCTTCGGCAATTGCGACAGCATCATAGCAGTCAAACCATCCCGGCGCGGTCAGCGGCTCGGGGTTTTCTACCCGTCGGAACGCCGCCAGATCCTCGGCTGTCAGGTCGGTTTCAAAACACGCCCGGTACCGGATCGGTGAGCTATCGGCATCAATCGCCTGAAACGCCGAGTACGGGATTGGCCGCGGGTCCTCTGCCCCTTCGACCACCAAGGACACATCCTGACCCGGCTGACGTTCAACATCGTAATAGAACCCATAGACCTGCAAGTAATACATGCCGACACCGGCCACGGCCGCAGCTAGGACAAGGATGATTGCAAGCAGTTTTCCGGTCATCTTTTGAACATCCTGATCACGCGGCCTCTTTCAACTTTATTGAAAATAGGCCAGTTTCCATACCGATACGGGCCGGAATGAGGTTATTGGAATGGACATGACCCTTGCCGTTGGGTTCTTCGGCGCACTGTTTGCGATCATGAACCCGATCACCAACCTGCCCGTTTTCCTGAGCGTCACCGATGGCCTGACACCCGCCGACCAGCGCAAGGTCGCGGCGAAAACGGCGACCTATTGCCTGATCCTTGGTGCGGCGTTCGCGGCCATCGGCAACCAGACGCTGGGCCTGTTCGGGATCAGCGTGGACGATCTGCGCGTTGCAGGCGGCCTTGTCGTTCTGATGATCGGCCTGAACATGCTGAGCGGTAAAGAAAGCACGACGCATCACGGAACCGAGGGGGAAAAACAGGACTACCCCGAACCCGCCACGGTTGCCTTCTACCCGCTGGCCTTCCCCATTCTGGTCGGCCCCGGCACGATCACAACACTGATTCTGTATGCGCACCATATTTCCAAGCCCATGGACGCCATTATTTATGCAAGCGTTTTCCTGGCCGTTCTGTTTCTGCTGTTCATTACTTTCTGGAACGCATCTGCTTTGGCCAAGCGATTGTCGTCCAACGCACGCGTGATCATGAGCCGCTTCATGGGCATGATCCTGTCGGCCATCGCCATCAGCATGATCGCTGATGGCCTGAAAGTGTTGTTGCCCGGATTGGCCTGAGCGCCCCATCAGGCCTCGAACCCGGCAGCCTCGGTCAGCAGGAACGCATCCGCGCATTGTTTGGCCAGCGCCCGAACCCGGCCAATATAGGCCTGACGTTCGGTCACCGAGATCACACCACGCGCATCCAACAGGTTGAACACGTGGCTGGCCTTGATGCACTGGTCATAAGCGGGATGCGCCATGACGATGCGCTTGCCGGTTTTGGGGTCGTCATGTTCCTGCGCTAAAATGGCGGCGCATTCGGTCTCGGCCTCTTCGAAATGGCGCAGCAGAACTTCGGTGTTGGCCACGTCAAAGTTCCAGCGGGCGTATTCCTCTTCGGTCTGCTTAAAGATGTCGCCATAGCTCAGCGGGCCAGGCGATTGCGGGTCGTTGAACGGCATGTCCATCACGTGGTCGATGCCAAGCACATACATCGCCAGCCGTTCCAGACCATAAGTCAACTCACCCGAAACCGGCGCGCAATCATGGCCGCCAACCTGTTGGAAATAGGTGAACTGGCTGACTTCCATACCATCACACCAGACTTCCCAACCCAGCCCCCAGGCACCCAGCGTCGGGCTTTCCCAGTCATCCTCGACAAACCGGATATCGTGCAAGTTCATGTCGATGCCGATCGCCTCAAGGCTACCCAGATACAGGTCCTGCAGGTCCGGCGGGCTGGGTTTGATCAGCACCTGATATTGATAGTAATGCTGCAACCGGTTCGGGTTCTCGCCATACCGCCCATCGGTCGGGCGACGCGACGGTTGAACATAGGCCGCAGCCCATGCCTTGGCCCCCAAAGCGCGCAAAGTGGTCGCTGGGTGGAACGTCCCTGCCCCAACCTCCATGTCGTAAGGCTGCAGAACGGCGCATCCCTTCGAGGCCCAATAGGTCTGGAGACGCAGGATAATTTCCTGAAAAGAACGTGGTGCGCTGGACGGTTCGGTCATGACATTCCCTTTGGGCACATCCGCGCCCGGTTCCGGTCGGTTTTGTCCTTCCTATGCAAGGGGCCAAGGGGCGTCAACGGGCCAATGAGTACCGGCTGTCACTGCACCGCCACACTGGAAATTCCCCGTACTGCGGGCATGGCTTTCCGCGCCTCAAATCGCGTAATCTGCGGAAAAGCCAAAACACTGCGGATACGGGCAGACTATGACACGAGTAATTACTGCAATTTTGTTTCTATTTCTCTTCGGCACACGCGCCGTCTATGCACAGCAGGAGGCAGGCGTCTGGGTTCAGGTCGAAGCCCGCCCAACGCTGCGCCAAGCGCAAGAGCGGGCGCAGGCCTATGCGAATGCATTGCCCGACGTGAATGGATTCCGCCTGAACTCTGGCTGGTATGCCATTGTTATTGGGCCATACTTACGCAGCGACGCCGAACAGGTTCTGCGCGTTTACCGGGCCGAGGGCCAGATCCCGTCGGACAGCTATATTGCGTTCTCAAACTCTCTGGGTCAGCAGTTCTGGCCCGTTGGATCAAGCTCAGTGGAACCGGGCGCGGTGAACCCGCCCGTTGAACCCACACCGCAACCTGACCAATCTACCGCCGGGCTGACCCCGCAGCCTTCGGACGAAACGCGGTCGCAGGCTCTGCAATCGGAACGTCTGCTGACGGCGCAAGAGCGCAAGAATCTGCAAACCGCCCTGCAGGCAGCAGGGTTTTACAATTCGACCATTGATGGCGCCTTTGGTGCAGGTACCCGGCGATCGATGGGCGACTGGCAGCGGTTTAACGGCTATGAACCCACTGGTGTCCTGACCACGGCCCAGCGTTCGGCATTGATGGATGACTATAACGCGCCGTTGATCAGTGTTGGCATGAAGCGCCATTCAGACACGCAGGCTGGCATCGATCTGGACCTGCCGTTGGGCGTCATCGCCTTTGACCGTTATGAGGCCCCCTTTGCGCATTTCAATGGCGCAGGTGACCTGAACGCCAAGGCGTTGCTGATCAGCCAACAAGGCAACAAGGCCACGCTGCGCGCGCTGTATGAAGTGATGCAATCGCTGGAGATTGTGCCTCTGGACGGTCCGCGCCAACTGCGCGGCGATCGTTTCACGCTGGAGGGTCGCGGCAACGGGATCGTGTCCTACACCGAAGCGGCGCTGAAAGACGACCAGATCAAGGGCTTTACGCTGGTCTGGCCCGAAGGTGACGAGGCCCGTCGCGCGCGGGTTCTGGCCGCGATCAAGGCCAGCTTCTCCACCAACGACGCCGTACTGGACGCCGGTGCGGGCGCGGATGCCGATCAGCAGATCGATCTGGTCTCGGGCCTGCAGGTGCGCAAACCTCGCCTTTCTCGCTCCGGGTTCTTCACCGATGCAAACGGCACGGTTCTGACCGTATCTGAGGCCACGGACAGCTGCACCCGGATCACGCTAAACGACGATCAAGAGGTCCAGGTTGCCCTGGTAGATTCCGATCTTGGTGTGTCGGTACTTCGCCCCAGCCGCAACCTCGCACCGATCAACATTGCCGAGTTCAGCACTGACAAACCACGTATTCAATCTGAGGTCGCAGTTTCAGGGTTCTCGTATGAAGGTGCATTGGGCGCCCCGACTTTGACATATGGCCAGATTAGTGATGTGCGCGGTCTTAACGGTGAAGACGGTGTGAAACGCCTGGCATTGGTGGCGCTGCCCGGAGATGCCGGCGGACCGGTTTTCGACGACAAAGGACAGGTTGTCGGTATGCTGCTGCCCACCCCGACCGAAGGGCGTACCCTACCCGCTTCGGTCAGTCTGGCAGCATCGACGGACCGCTTGAATGAAGCTCTGGAAAAGGCTGGTGTGTCCGGTCAGCCCAGCCAGTCCACTGCGGAAATCTCACCCAATGAGTTGAGCCGACGGGCCAACGGAATGACCGTTCTGGTGCATTGCTGGGACTAAGCTGACCTGAAAAACGAAAGACGCCGCCCCTTCGGGCGTTTTTTCTTGCTAGATGATGTCCGGCGTTATCCGGATCAGCGTTGGAACCGGGGCATGAAACGCGGCTTCCACGGCCGCCTGCATCTCTTCCAGATTACCCGGGGCGGCAGACAAGGCCCCGAAGGCTTCGGCCAGTTTGCAGAAATCGGGATTGTGGGCCACAACGGCGTTGGGGGCGATCTGGCCACGGACCATGCTGTCTTCGATCTCTTTCAGCTTACCGTTGTCCCACAGGATGATCGGCAGAGACAGACCCAGCTCAACCGCCGCGCCAAGCTCCATCATCGTGTATTGAAACCCATAGTCCCCTGCGATCACAGCAGTGGGTTTACCCCGGCGCGCGACCGCGCCCCCTATCCCGGCTGGCAGCGCATAGCCCAGCGTGCCGAACCCTGTCGGGTGGTGCCAGTGATACGGATAAGCCATGTCCCAGACCTCTTTGGCGACATAGGCGAACTGGGTCATGTCTGAATAGATCATCGTGTCCGCTGGCATGGCCGCGCGCAGGGCATCCAGCACCGGCACGATCCCGGGACGTTCGGCATCGGATTCGGCGCGCCAGCGTTTACGGGCCTCGGCGACCTCTTCCACGCTCCAGCCGGTCGCCGTTTTCACAGAGTCAATTGAAGCCCATAGAGCATGGGCAAAGCTCTCACCATCAACCTGCAATTTGATCCCCGCGCGGTGACGGTCGGACAGAACCTGCGGATCCAGGTCGACCCGCACCAAATGAGAGGAATGCCCCAGCGTGTCGCGCCAGAGGTCAACCTCACCCAGTTCTGCCCCCACAGCGACCACAAGATCGGCAGAGCCTATCACGTCAGCACTGCCCGGGCGTGGCAGCGTGGCGCCGTAATCCAACGCATAGCCAAGCCCCGCCATTCCGCGACCGGCATAGGTGGTGAAACACGCGGCCCCCAACTGCGTCAAGATTTGCCGCCACAGATTGGACCGCGCCCCGCCACCCAGAATGAACAGCGGCCTGTTCGAGATATTCAGCAAAGACATGAGCGGCGCCAGATCAGGCGGCACCACTTTGGACCGCAAACCGGGCTGATTGGGAAACGGTGCCGGGTCTGCCTCGGCCTCAAGGCGCGAAATCGGCACCTGAATGTGCTTGGGGCGCGGACGCGAGAGCTCGAATTCTTCAAAGGCACGTTCGACCAGCCCATAGGCCGCCTGTGCGGTGTTGGCCTGGTAAGACCAGTCCGTCACGGTTTCAGCAGCACCGCGTTGGTCTTTCATCTGGTGCAACTGACCTTGCATCGCGTCGGTCTCGTCCAAACAGGACGACATCACAAGCATCGGCACAGAATCCGTGTAGGCCTGCCCCATCGGGGTCATGGTGTTACACAGCCCCGGCCCGGTGATCACGTAAGCCACTCCCGGCTTGCCGGTCGCACGAGCATAGCCGTCGGCCATGAACCCGGCCCCTTGTTCGTGACGGGCCAGCACATGTGTGATGCCCGCCTCTTCGATGCCCCGATACATTTCCTGATTGTGAACGCCGGGAATGCCGAAAATCACGTCAACGCCCCGGTCTTTCAACATGTGCGAAATCTGGGCACCCAGAGGTCTTTTCATCAACTTCTCCAGAATTGGACAGTAAACAGCGCGTAGACGGCCAACAGTTCCAGCCGCCCGACCAGCATACCGATGGACAGCAACCACTTGGCCGTATCGCTCAGCCCGGCAAAGTTGCCCGCAGGACCTATCTGATCCCCCAGCCCCGGCCCCACATTGGCCAGCGCCGTCGCCGCGCCCGAGACGGACGTGATGAAGTCCAGCCCCGTCAGCGCCAGCGCCCAGGCCAGTACCCCCATCGACAGCACGAAGAACATGAAAAAGCTCATCACCGATGTCAGAACGTCTTGCCCAATCGTGCGCCCGTCATAGCGTGGTTTAAACACGCCATGCGGCGACCGGATGCGACTGATCTGGGTTTTGATCGAGGCAAACAACAGCTGATAACGGAAGATCTTGATGGAACAGGCAGTCGAGCCCGCGCACCCTCCGATCAGGCCAATCAGGAAGAACAGCATGACCGGAAAACTTCCCCAGGTCATATAGTTGACGCTGGCATAGCCGGTGCCGGAAATGATCGAGGTGATGTTGAACAGCGACTCTCGGAACGCCTGCTCCCAATGATGCGGAAAGACCGAGATCAGGAATACCGCCATGACCAGAACTAGTACCAGGATCGTCGCCAGAAAGGTCTTGATCTGACTGTCTTGCCAAAGGGAGCTCGTATTACCATTGGCGAACTGAACGTAGCGTACGAACGGCAGGGCCGCGAGGATCATGAACACCGCTGCCGCGTATTCGGTTGGTCCTGTAAACACTGCAAAAGACGAATCGTAGTTCGCAAAACCACCCGTCGCTATGGTTGTCATCGCGTGCACGATGGCGTCGAAAAAGCTCATCCCAAGACCGGCGTAAACCAGTGCGCAGACAAAGGTCAGAAAGACGTAGATCAGGGAAATCTGGCCCGCGATCTCTTGCGCCCGCGGCAGGATTTTCCCCATGGTTTCAAACCCTTCCGAGCGGAAGATCTGCATCCCACCGACCCGAAGTTCGGGTAGGAACACCATCGCTACAACGATAATGCCAATCCCGCCCAGCCATTGCAGCACGCCCCGCCACAACAGCAACCCCTGCGGCAGCGTATCAAGACCAGATATAACGGTTGAGCCGGTGGTGGTCAGGCCCGACATCGCCTCGAAATACGCGTCGACAAAGCGCAGCTCGGTCGCACCAAACAAGAACGGGATAGCGCCAAAAAGGGGCAACGCCACCCAGACGCCAGTGGTCAGCAAAAAGGTCTGACGGATCGTCAGACCTTCGCCCACCCCGTTTGAGCAACTGATGGACAGGACAACGCCCGTCAGCATGGTGATTACGCCGCTTTCCAGAAACACGTGCCACTCGCCCCGACCTTCTATGAGATCCGCAAGCATGGGCAGCATCATGGTCGCCCCAAGAATGGCGACCAACAGGCCAATCACATATCCAACCGGGCGCATGTCCGTCATGAGGCGCAGCGTTGGCGCGCCTGCACGACGGTGTCAAGCGGATGTCCCGTTTACTCGTCCGTTTTGATGACGGGTGTGGGCATCGCGGGCGGCTTCGAAGGCGTGCGAGTCCGGCGTTGCGGTGCCGCAGGCTTGGCCTCGGCCTTGGGGGCTGCAGGCTTAGACGCGGGCGCAGCGGGTTTGGCGACCTCAGCCTTAGGAGCTGCTGTTTTTGCAGCCTGCACCTTGGGCGCTGGTTTGGCGGCCGTTTTGGTCGCCGCAGGTTTCGCTGGGTTCTTTGCAGCTGCGGGTTTGGCCGCAGATTTAGGCGCAGCGGATTTGCGCGATGCGGCTTTTGCCGGAGCCGTGGTCGCTGCCGGTTTTGCCACCGCTGGCTTGGGCGCTTGCGTCTTCGGCGCGGGCGTGGCGGCTGCGGTCTTTGGTGTCGCCGCACGACGAGCGCGGGTTGCCGGCTTAGGCGCGACAATCTCTGCAGGCTTCGATTCTTGCGATTTTTCTGCATTGACGGGCTTGGATGCCGCCGGAGTGGTCGCTTTCTTGGCCGGAGTGACCGTTGTTTTAGCCACAATCGGTTTGGGCGATTCGGCCTTCGGCGTTGCCGCCGCTTTCGCACGCGCGACCGGCTTAGCCTTCGGTGTCGCCGCAGATTTGGGTTTAGCGACGGGCTTAGTATCTGGCGTGTTGGACTTGAACTCCGGCTTCGGTGTAACCAGCGCAGGTACCGCAGATGACGCATGCAGCGCATGCATAGGGGCAAACGGCAACTCCATGGCCGAGCTTGCCAGAATTTGCATAATCTTCAGTTGGTTGCTAACCGCATAGCCGGCCATGCGAATAGCCGCTGCCTGAAACTCAAGCGGCTGGGTAATCGGGTTCATTAGTCGTTTCTCCTGTGAAAGCGATGCAACCTTCAAAGGGAAGAAGCACCCTGCTCCGCCCTGATGACTCGGGCGGACTGCTAAGGTCTGAAGTCCCGGGGCGTCTCACGTCTCGGCTTCCTCTCAGTGCGGCAAGGCGGCTTAAACACGCGCCTGCCACGGCTGCAATCACCGTTACTTTACGTCAAAGAACGTGCTGCCGCAGCATTTTTTGCTGCGTTGCGGCGAAAGTTCGCCATTTCGTCCAATTTTCGAGACTTCGAACGCCGCTTCTCAGTCACCCGATGTGAAAAAGAGTCGAGAACAAACGCGGGTCCAGACTGGCTGAAACGAAGGTCGGGCCTTCGGTCAGAACAGACACCGCATCATGGCTGTGCAGGCTTTCCTGATGGCTGGCGATCACTCGAAAATCACCAATGTGATGATCGGCAAGCAGTTCAGCACAGAACAGGCGAGCAGCGTCCTCGACAAAGATCGGGTTGGCTGCGTTCAACTCCGCAAAAGCTTGCTCGTCCTCGCGCTTGACCATTACCTGCGTTTCCGTCGGCACGGCGCGGCGGCAGAGCGCGATCAAATCTTCGAACCACAGGCAATCGGCCTCGCAATCGACAACAACCGAAATGCGCGCGACGGAGCGTTGCGAATGCGGCGTCGCCAACTGCCCGCGCGTGGACCGTGCATGTTCGCTCAGCTCCAGCGAGCATGGGCAGGTCGACGAATAGACATAGTCCAGATGCATGATCTTCTGACGCACGCCATTCTGTTCGACCAGTTCCAGCGCGATGTCGTAATACTGGTAACCCTCCAGACCAGAACGCAGGCTTTTCACACGAACCGGATAGGAAAACCGCATCTGGATACGCGCATCAAAGCTGTCCAAATCGGTCAAATAGTCATTCAGCGCGGCTTCCATGACCTCAAAGCTGAACGTGCGCTCGGCATGTTTGTAGAACGAGCGCATGATCCGGGACATGTTGATGCCCTTCTTTTCAGCCTCAAGGCTGACCGTCCCGGTAACGGATGTCTCCAACGTCAGGTCGTCACCTTCCTTGCGGTGAAACCGGATCGGCAGGCGGAAATTCGAGATACCGACATGCTGAATCTGCTGTTTTGCTCCACGGATCAGGCTGGACGGGCCGTTCTGTAGATCCGGCAAGGTCGCGCGATATGCAGCATCGACTTTGAACCCGTCTGGATACTCACGAGACAACGTCGGGTAATTCGTCGGAACCAACCCCGGCACAAGACGTGCGATGGCGGGATCAAGTTGGCTGATCTCGGCCTCAGTAACGGTTTCGGCCCATTTGCGCAGCGTTTTCAGCGCGGCGGCGGCCTCATCATGGTCAGGTGCGTCATCAATGCTGCGGGGGTGCACGTTCATCGATAGGGGCTCCTCGGGTTGGTCGCCGGACTATATACAGCTTCGGCGCGTTTTCCAGTGTAACTGTATACGCGCCGAAACACAGCCCGGATCGAATTTACGTGAGGGACACATGATTTGTGCCCCTCATCGTCAAGTTCGAAACGGCTGTAGCAGGCAATTGGACGCCGTTATTGTTGAGAAACGTCCAATGCGCGACTGATATCGGCAAGCAGGTCACCTGCATCCTCAAGACCGATGGACAGGCGGATCAGACCCGGCGTGATGCCCAACTCATCCTTCTGCTCATCACTCAGCCGCTGATGCGTCGTCGTGGCCGGGTGCGTCGCTATCGATTTGGCGTCGCCCAGATTGTTCGAGATCACCGGTATTGTCAGCGCATTCAGGAACGCAAACGCCGCGTCCTTGCCGCCTTTGATGTCCAGCGACAGAACCGTACCGCCCTTGCCACGTAGCTGTGTCTGAACCAGCGCATTCTGAGCGTGGGTTTTCAGTCCCGGATATAGCGTCCGCTCCAGCGCGGCGTGACCTTCCAGCGCCTCGGCCACGGTCTGCGCCGTCTCGGCCTGCGCATTGACCCGCAGAGCCATCGTTTCCAGACCCTTAAGCATGATCCATGCATTAAACGGGCTGAGTGCTCCGCCCGTATGTTTCATGTAGGGTTCAAGCGTGCCGCGGATGTACTCTTTGGTGCCGATGACCACGCCACCAAGTGCGCGCCCCTGCCCGTCGATATGTTTGGTCGCGGAATAGACGACTACATCGGCGCCTTGCTCAATAGCGCGCGAGAAGACAGGCGTGGAAAACACGTTGTCCACGACCACCAATGCACCAACTGAGTGCGCCAGTTCGGCGACCGCCTCTATGTCGATCACCTCAAGCGTCGGGTTCGACATCGATTCAAAGAACACCGCCTTGGTGTCTGGCCGGATCGCCGCTTTCCACGCATCCAGATCGGTGCCGTCGACAAAGGTGACCTCAACCCCATAGCGGGTCAGGATGTTTTCCAGAATATACAGACACGACCCGAACAGGGCCTTGGCGGACACGACATGATCGCCTGCCTTCAGGATCGAGGTCAGCGCACCGTTGACCGCCGCCATGCCTGATGCCGCGGCGAAGGCATCTTCGCCCCCTTCCAGCGCGGCGATACGCTGTTCGAACATCGACACAGTCGGGTTGCCGTAGCGGGCATAGATGAACTCATCCGGGCCGGTCTCGATAAACCGTGCCTCGGCCTGCTCGGCGTTTTCATAGACGAAGCCCTGTGTCAGAAAGATCGCTTCGGACACCTCGTTATATTGGCTGCGACGAATGCCGCCATGGACGGCTTGGGTGCGTTTGTTCCAGCTCTCGCTCATGTCAATCCTCTCGACCCTTGTCAGGCAAGGGCATCAAAAAAACCCCAGACGCGGTCAAGCGAAAGGGGCCTTTCATCCTGACCTTTTAGCGGTGTTGTTTAGCGTGGCCCGCAATCCGGTAACAAATCGCCACGTAATGTTGTTGCCATTACGCCCCAGTTGCGGAGGCGTCAACCCTTGCAACGGCATCGTCACGGTTCTGTAACCGTCCATTCACCAAAGCGTCATAGCGTTGTGTCACATGGGCACCACAACATCTTGTATGGGGCAGAACAATGCCAGTAATCAGGATCAATGCCATCGGCGACACGTTCGCCCTGCATCGCAGCACGCGATCTCCGCATGGCACCTTGCGGCAAACGCGCGACACGCAGGGGCCGGTCATCATCATGACCCACGGGTACAAATATCGCCCCGATGATGCCAAAGCCTGTCCCCACCGGCACATTCTGTCACTGCATCCCACGCCAATGCCCTGGCATTGCCCAAGCTGGCCGCAACAATTGGGCTTCGGGTCGGGTTTTGGCGACGAAGGGCTGGGCATCGCGTTCGGTTGGAATGCACAAGGGCCGCTTTGGGCCGTTCGTCGCCGCGCGGTCGAGGCCGGACGTGCATTGGCGGACCTGATCCACGAGCTACGCCGCCTGAATCCGAACAGGCCTATTCATTTTATCGGGCACTCGATGGGCACCGAACTGGCGCTTGAGGCGCTTCACCATGTCGCCCCCGAGTCGCTGAACCGCATCATCTCGATGTCCGGGGCCGTGTATCAAAGCCGTACGTTGGAGGCATTGGACACACCCGCTGGTCAAAGGGCCGAGTTCATTAATGTAACCAGCCGCGAAAACGATCTGTTCGATTTCCTATATGAATGGTTGGTCCAACCGCCGCAGCGCGGTGACCGCAGCATTGGCACCGGCCTGCACGCTCAAAACGCGATCACATTGCAACTGGACTGCGCCCATACGCTGGACCACCTGTCGCGCGTGATTTTCCCGGTCGGTGCCCCGCAGCGCCGCATTTGCCACTGGTCCAGCTATACCCGCCCCGGTGTGCTGCGCCTTTATAACGCCTTGTTGCGCAACGAGGACCGGTTGAGCCTGCCCCTGCTGCGCAGCGGTATCCCCAAGGCGTCCTCGCGCCGCTGGTCACGGCTTTTTGCCCTGCCCCGCCCCAAAGCGCTCTTGCCGTTTGCACAGAAAGCCTCATGATCCTTCCAAGTTGAGGAGGCATCATGATCGACCTGTATTTCTGGCCCACGCCGAACGGCTGGAAGGCATCCATCGCGCTGGAAGAGATGGAGCTTCCCTACACCACCCACCTGATCAACATCGGCAAGGGTGATCAGTTCGACCCCGAGTTTCTGAAGATTTCGCCCAATAACCGGATGCCCGCCATCGTTGATCCCGACGGCCCGGATGGTGCCCCGGTCTCGGTGTTCGAAAGCGGCGCGATCCTGATGTATCTGGCCCGCAAGACCGGGCGGTTTTACGGCAATACCGAGCGCGATCGGATCGCCGTTGAAGAATGGCTGATGTGGCAGATGGGCGGCGTTGGCCCGATGGCTGGTCAGGCACATCACTTCCTGAAATACGCCCCACAACTGGACCCGCCGCAGGACCTGCCCTACGCCCAAGACCGCTATCGTACCGAGGTCGGACGTCTTTACAGCGTGCTCGACCGGCGACTGGCCGAGAAGGAATACGTCGCGGGCGATTTCTATTCCATCGCCGACATGTCGATCTGGGGCTGGGCCAGCCTGTGGGAAGGGCAACAGCAGGTGCTGGAGGACAAACCCCATTTTACTCGCTGGCTGGAAACGGTCAGCGCCCGCCCCGGCATTCAGGCCGGGCGGGCGTTACACGCCGATCTGCGCGGCGATCATCGGGACAAGCAGGCGCAGGGTGTCTTGTTTAAGCGATAAGGCATTGATCCAATATCGGTTCTGTGTTCAACCCCGTCATAGTCCTTAGAAGTTGCGCATGCGTAAAATTTCTGCCGTGTGGTAGCGGCAAAACCGGGCATTCGACCAACTCGCAACGAGTTTGCGGGGGTGAGTTTTGTGCGCCCGCGAACTTTCCGAACTTTTTCTCACGCGGTCTTTCCGTGCATCTGCAGGCAACTCCTTTGCTGAGATGCATCCTATGTTGTCGATGCGGTCTAAAGGATCGGTAGAAACGGGCTTAGCGAAAGCTATCTTTCGGCACCTGCAGACGTAAGCCCATGGGAACATTGACTGCTATGTTTCTCCGGCAAAGGCAGCCAGAAGGTTGTTGAACTCGTCTGCGCGTTCGATATTGACCAGGTGGCCGGTTGAAGGCCTGCAATCGGGCAACATCATCAAACAGCGAAAACCAATACCAATGCAGTGTCGACAGCACGTTGATTGCACCCTCGAGCCCAAAGTGGAGGATGCCACGTGAGTGATGAAAAATTAAAGTCGTGACCAAAGCTGACACAGATTGTGCGACAGAAGCGCCGCTCTGGGGTGTCCCTTGCTGAAACCGGACCACTTTGTCACTCTGACAATACACGCGATATTCATCACTCTCTAACCGGGAATTCTGTTTTGCCTCTCAGATACGCTGACATTTACCCTTCGGAGCCGCTGCTCAACAGCGATGCGATGGTGCGCCCGTCGGCGGCCGGGCTGATGTCCGTGCGGTATTTCCAGGCCGAGCCGAACCGCATGCCAGAGGAGGTGTTTGAAGAGCATCACGTCCTTTTGAACCTTCAGTCAAAGGCGCATCGCGTTCAGAACTGGCGGGATGGCGTGTTGCGGGATTTCACCTTCTGTAAGGACGAGGTCGTCGTTACTCCGGCAGGGACGCGTTCTGGTTGGCGGTGGCATGAGAAATCGGATGTGATCGTGATAACTCTGGACCCTGCCAAGGTGAAGCAGTTCGCGCAAACCGAACTCGGTATGCTGCTCGCCACCCAGCAGTTTCAGGATTTGCCCCAGTTTTCAGATCCGGACCTCTGCGCCGCGGGCGTCATACTGCGGGACGCGCTGGAAACGGACGGCCTGTCATCGGCGGTTATGTTCGAGGCCATGAGCCGTGTTTTCCTAGTTAAACTGTTGCAGAAATACGGAAAACGTCGTGCTGAAGATGTCGAACTTTCCTCTCGCTTCACATCCCGGCATTACCAGCGTGTGTTAACTTATGTTCAGAAGCGGCTGGATCAGACCATAACCGTAGATCAGCTTGCCGCCGAGGCGGGAATGAGCCCGTCGCATTTTGCCCGCGCCTTCAAGGAAACGCTGGGCTCGACCCCCATGCAATATGTCTTGGCCTATCGGATCGAGCAGGCAATGAAGATGATGGAGGACGCTGAGTGTGCCTTGGGCAACATCGCCCTGGCCTGTGGTTTTGCGGATCAGGCCCATTTCACGCGCAGCTTCAAGCAGGTCGTAGGGCAGACCCCGCGCGCTTATCGATCGGCATTATCCGCCTGAAGCAGGATCTTTCAAAAACCCGGCAGTCAGGTACAATTATTCTTGTCCATCCAGACGTATCTCTTTGGTCATCGGGCCGCAGCCCAACCTGATTGACCAAGGGAGATACGAAGATGAAAACCCTCGCACTCACAACTGCCGCCGCCCTGTTGGCCTCGTCCGCCGCCATTGCGCAGGTCGAAACCCGCACTGTGACGTTTAAAAACGAAGGTTCCATGTTGTCGGGCACGCTTTACCTGCCGGAAGAACGCGGCGACGCACCGCTGCCAACCGTGATTGTCACCGGTGCCTGGACCTCGGTTCAGGAACAGATGCCCGCGAACTATGCTCGCGCAATGGCCGAGCGTGGCTTTGCTGCCTTCACATTTGACTTCCGCGGCTGGGGAAAATCCGGCGATCTGCCCAACAATGTGCGCTTTGTGGAAAGCCCCGAAGCCAAGACCTCGGATATCAAGGCCGCGTTTGAATTTGTCGGAACCCTGCCTGAGGTCGATGCAGATCACATCAACGGGCTGGGGATCTGTGCTTCCGCTGGCTACATGGTGGATGCCGTTTCCGGCAATCCGCTGGTGCAGCGTCTTGGCTTGGTGGCACCGTGGCTACAAAACAAAGAGATTGTCGAGGCCGTTTACGGCGGCGAAGAAGGCGTTGCTGGCTTGATCGAAGTCTCTCACGCCGCTGAAGCCAAGGGGGGCGAGATTATTCCCGCTGCTGGTCCTGAAGGGGCAGATGGCGTTCTGATGCCGATCGGTGGCTACTATTACGAACCCGAGCGCGGTGCGATCCCGGAATACGACGACAAGTGGAACAATGCAGGTTGGGAAGGTTGGCTGATCTACCACCCCGCCGACAATCCGCAGCGTTTGGACAAGCCGCTGGCCATCGTGCACTCTGAAAGCGCCGCCATTCCGCAAGGTGTGAAAACCTTCCTGGCAGGCTTTGCCGGTGAGGCCACCGTACAGTTCCTGGAAGATGTGACCCAGTTCGACTTCTACGACAACCCCGAGGATGTGACCCGCGCTGCTGACACAGTGGCTGACCACTTCCGCATTGGCCTTGACGGCTGACTCAACCCGCGGTGAGTGCCGGGCCTCTCTGCCCGGCATCCCTCTTTTCGGATGATCCCAAATGACATGCACATTTCTCACAACTCTAGCTACCGCAACTCTGATCGGAGGAGCCACCATGGCCGACATGATCCCCGCTGACACCTTCCAAGGTATCAGCCAGGCAATCACCGACATCGCCGCCGGGGCCGACCGTCACGATTGGACCCGCGTGCGTACAGCCTTTGCCGACACGGTCACCACCGATTACACCGGATTGTGGGGTGGCGATCCCGTCACCCAATCCGCTGACAAATTGATCGCCAGTTGGGCCGCCTTCCTGCCCGGTTTCGAGATCACCCACCACATGGTGACCAACCACACGGTGACCGAGCTAGCCAACACCGCCGCCAAGGCCGAAGCCGACTTCACAGCCACCCACCGGATCAAGGACGAGTTCTGGGTGCTGGGCGGACGCTATAGCTATGACCTGGTGAAAGACGGTGCCGACTGGAAGGTCACCTCGATGACCATGACGCCCCTTTGGGAAACTGGCGACCGCGCCCTTCTCGCACAGGCCGGTGAACGCGCTGCAGAGAAAAAGTGAAAGGGGTTGCAATGACCGGAAAGCGTTTTGCTCTTGCGACCGGTACTAATCGTGGCATCGGTAAAGAAATCGCCCGTCAGCAGATCGGTGATCCCGGGCTTTTGGTCATTGTAAGTTCGCGCGAACAGGGAAAAGGCCAAGCTACGGTACAGCAGGTCGGATACGACACGGAGGATCTTCAACTGGACGTATCCGACCAGAATTCTGTTACAGCCGCTTTTAGGTAACGACAAGTACCGCCCTAAACCTCCGGAAACTCGCAAAGCTCAAGCCGTCGATCCCTGCCATGGCATAAAGGGCGAGGCCAATTTGGACTGAACTACTAAAATCAACGCCAGAGCTCTCACCCAAACTCAAAAACGAACGACTTTTTCAAAGGAATCAACTCTGAGCTGACAACGTGTCGTCTATGGAAGCGGGTGCCCTGCTGGTTTCTTTTCGTTTGCAGTCAGCGCGACACGAGGCCCGCCTCGAGACTATAAGATCGTTTTTAACGAGCAACAGATCGGTCTAGAAAATTACATCCATTTTGTGAGAGGGTTACGTCAAAGCCGTAGCGGGCGATGCATCTGGATGAAATGTCTCACGCTGGCGAACTAGTTCGGAATTGGAGATTATAGTGAGTGGCGAAGACGACAAACCCATCCCGGTACATGTAGAACTAGACCCCGATCACGAAGATGCCATCGTTCGATGGTGTAACCGCATGATCCGCCACGGTGTCAGAGCATTGTCAGTGCTAATGCTGGGCATCATTCTTCTGGCCATTATAGACGCCGGTTTCACGACATATCAGAAGTTGCTGGAACCGCCTGTATACATCTTGGAAGTCAGTGACCTTCTCACGGTTTTCAGTGCCGTTTTGGTCGTTCTAATAGCGATAGAGATATACACCAATATAACTCTTTATTTGACCGCTGACGTCATTCACATCAAGCTTGTGGTCGCGACAGCCTTGATGGCGGTGGCTCGAAAAATCATCACACTCGACGACAAAAGTTTGGAGCCTCACTACTTTCTTGGATACGCAGCCATCGGCCTGGCTTTGGGCGTAACTTACTGGCTTATAGAAAGAAAACCGTAAACCGCGTCGCTGGTTCGTCGCCCTTTCTCCGATGAGACCATTTGCAGAACCCGAAACTGCAGACAGTTTAACGCATGCGATCCTGCTTATCGCCCGGCTGCCCCACAAAGTAACCGAATTTTGCCAATAGACGCCCAAGGGCTCAGCACCAGGAACGGCCGCCTTGTTCCGGAGGCTGTGTGGAAAGGCGCAAAATCTGGTTTGTTTGCAAGCGTTTCAATTTGAGCGCAGCAGTCTCCGGTTTCGGCTCGGGGATGATCTTGAGTGGTATCTTGGCTTGTCTGGGCCGATTTGATCGATACGACGGCCATTTCTCAGCCTCCGAGATCGCCATGCCTTCATCGCGACACAGTGCGACAAACTGCTGGCAGACCTCGCGGATCGCAGGGCCGTTATCTTTGCCGAAATCAGCAATCGTTTTGAATTCAGGTTTCGAACGACCGATCAGCCAGATGAGCTCAAGATTGCGACCACATTCCCGTTCCAGATATCGAGATGATTGGACTTGGTTCAGATAGCCATAGAGATTAATTCAAAGCATCAACCCCGGAGCGGTCAATCGCAGCAGGCGCAGTTGTGAAATGCGGCTCTGTAAGCTGAGTATACCGACAAATTCATCAATCACTCGGACGGCAGTGTCTTCATCAATACATTCGGGAAGCAGCATCGCACGGTGCCGGTCAAATCCTTCGATGAAATGCCCCATCGAATGTCTCCGCAATCCCCTCAAAAATAGCACCAGATTTCATGAATTGCAGGGAGTTTCCACACGGCCTCCGGACAACGCAGACCTACCCCTCACCCCGCACCAGCACATCCAGCATCCCCGAGATGTCCTCGATCTCTTCCGCGATCACATGGGTCACCGAATGCGCCCTCTGCATCCGGCCCGTCACCTTCAACAACCGACCAGAGATGACCGCGCGACGGAATTGTTCGTAAATCTTGCGCCAGACCACCACGTTCACGATCCCGGTCTCGTCCTCAAGCGTCAGAAAGATCACCCCCTTGGCCGTCCCCGGCCTCTGCCGCAGGATCACCAGCCCGGCCACGGCAATGCGTGCGCCCTCGGGCGGGGCGTCCAACTGGTTCGAGGGCAAGCAGGCGGGCGGGCGTGGCCAGTCCCGGTTTGAAACCGCAGGGCGAACAGAGGCAACAAGCATGAGAACAAAAATAGAACAAACGGCAGGAAAGTCCAGACGCGGCGTGATGAGTCGCAAATGAGGCTGGAAAGACCTAAATGCCTTCACTAAGGAGGAATTCGACAATCGAAAAAGGAAGACGCACGCAATGGCAAAGATCACCTATGTCGAGCACAGCGGTACCGAACATACAGTCGAGGTCGCCAACGGGCTGACCGTCATGGAAGGCGCCCGTGACAACAACATCCCCGGCATCGAGGCCGATTGCGGCGGCGCCTGTGCATGCTCGACCTGCCATGTTTACCTCCACCCCGACTGGGTCGAGAAAGTTCCGGCCAAGGACGACATGGAAGAGGACATGCTGGACTTTGCCTACGAGCCCGACCCAGCCCGCTCGCGCCTGACCTGCCAGATCAAGGTCACGGATGAGCTGGACGGTCTGGTCGTACAGATGCCCGAAAAACAGATCTGATGATCTTCAAAGCGCCGCGCCTGCCCGCCCGCCTGTGGCGATATCGGGCCCGCGGCGCACTGCTGGGGTTGAGTTTGTGGTTGGCGGGAATACCCCCCGCCGTAGCCGAAACAATTACAAGCGCCCACTTTACAGAACCCACCACACGCTACGCTCACGGCGTCTTGGGCGATGACATCGAGTACGGCGCGCTGGAATTGACACTCCAAGGCGACACGCTCGTCATTCGACTGCCCTCGGACAGGGTGTTTGAAGATCTGGCGCCACGGCTGGTAGATATCGACTTGGACGGCACCCAAGAGGTCATCGTCGTCGAATCCCACAAACAGGCTGGCGCTCAACTGGCTGTCTATAACAGTGGCGGGAGGAAAATCGCCGCCACACCTCATATAGGTACCCGCTTTCGCTGGCTGGCCCCGATTGGCGCTGCTGATCTGGACGGCGACGGTTATGTGGAAATTGCCTATGTCGACCGGCCACATCTGACCAAGACCCTGCGCATCTGGCGCTTTAGAGATGGCAATCTGTCCGAGATCGCCTCTTTGCCCGGTCTGACCAACCACCGCATCGGTGAAGACTATATCACCGGCGGGGTCAGAGAATGCGGCTCTGGCCCTGAAATGATCGTTGTCAGCGCCGACTGGCAACAGATCGTCAGCGTCAGCCACGATAAGGGTTGGAAAACGCGAAACTTGTCCCCGTTCAGCCGCGCAGCAATGAAACAGGTTTTGAACTGCTCACATTAGACCCAACCGCAGCCCGCGTCAGCGGACTGCCTGGCCCAAGGCCTTTGGCGTTGCATCTTTGATGCAGCGTCAGGGCGCGGGAGCCTTTGTGATCAGAGCGCCCGCCAACCGATATCGCGGCGGTAGAATCCCTCCGGCCAATCGATACCGTCCACCATTGCATAAGCCCGATTCCGCGCCTCCTGCAGCGTCTCGCCGCGTGCGGTGACATTGAGAACTCGGCCCCCCGATGCCACAACCTGCCCGTCCGAGTTTTTGGTTCCGGCGTGAAACACCATGTTCCCGCTATCCTCAGGCAAACCCTCCAGCCCTTTGATCACGCTGCCCTTCTGATACGCGCCAGGATACCCGTTCGCCGCCATTACCACGGTCAGGGCGTGATCATCGGCCCAGTTCACCTGTGCTTCGCCCAGCAGCCCTTCGGCAGCGGCCTGCATCAGGTCCATCACCTGCGCGCCAAGGCGCATCATCAGGACCTGACATTCCGGATCACCAAAGCGCACGTTGTATTCCACCAGACGCGGCTGGCCGTCCTTGATCATCAGACCGGCATAGAGAACACCCTGAAACGGCATCCCGCGTCGCTTCATCTCAGCCACGGTGGGCTTGATGATCTCGTCCATCGCGCGCGCTTCGATTTCTGCGCTCAGTACCGGCGCCGGGGAATAGGCGCCCATGCCGCCGGTGTTCAGGCCGGTATCGCCCTCACCCACGCGCTTGTGATCCTGCGCGGTGCCAACGGACAGGATGTCCTCACCGTCGCACAATACAAACAACGACGCCTCTTCGCCTTCCATGAACTCTTCAATGACGACCTCTGCCCCGGCCCCGCCGAAAGCGCCGCCGAACATGTCATCGATGGCCTCCAGCGCGGTTTGCTCGTCCATCGCCACGATCACGCCTTTGCCCGCCGCCAAACCGTCGGCCTTGACCACAATCGGCGCGCCCTGAGCGCGGATGTATTCTTTCGCCGACTCTGCTTCGGTGAACCGCGCGTATGCCGCTGTTGGAGCACCCGACGCGTCGCAAATCTCTTTGGTAAAGCTTTTCGAGGCCTCCAACTGTGCCGCCTCTGCCGAAGGGCCGAACACCAGCACGCCCGCCTCACGCAGACGATCAGCCACACCTGCGGCCAGAGGAGCCTCAGGGCCGACAATCACGAAATCAATCGCATTTGCTTCGGCAAAGCTGACAACCGCCCCGCCATTTTCGATATCCAGCGCGGCACACTCCGCAATCTGCGCAATCCCGGCGTTTCCCGGAGCCACGATCAGACGGTCACATTTAGGGTTCTGCATCACTGCCCAGGCCAGGCTGTGTTCCCGCCCACCACTGCCGAGAATGAGGATATTCATGACTGCTCTCCGATCTGCTTGGCCTCGCCTTGCGGGCGTTCTAAGCTGGGCGAGCATTTGACACAAGGCGCTGAAATGTCCGACCTGCTAGACGACCCCATTCCCGGTCAAAATACCCCTGAATACACAGTTTCGGACATCTCGGGCGAGGTGAAACGGACGCTCGAAGGCACCTTCGGGCGAATCCGAGTGCGCGGAGAGGTCGGGCGCGTGTTCAAGGCGCGCTCGGGGCATCTGTACTACGACATCAAGGACGACCGGAACGTTCTGGCCTGCACCACGTGGAAGGGCCAGATCTCGGGCCTGTCAGTTGTGCCGGAAGAAGGGCTTGAGGTTGTCGTCACCGGTCGGCTCACTGCGTTCGGCGCGCAGTCGAAATACAATCTGAACGTCGATGAGGTCGCGGTTGCCGGGCAAGGCGCGCTGATGGCCTTGCTGGAGAAACGCAAGAAACAGCTTGAGGCCGAAGGGCTGTTCGCAACGGAACGCAAAAAGCCGTTGCCCTATCTGCCGCAGATCATCGGCGTGGTGACCTCGCCGTCGGGCGCGGTGATCCGCGATATTCTGCACCGCCTGCGCGACCGCTTTCCGCGCAAAGTGCTGATCTGGCCGGTGGCCGTGCAGGGATCAAACTGCGCCCCCGAGGTTGCGAATGCGATCAACGGGTTCAACCAACTGACACCCGGCGGAGCCCTGCCCCGCCCCGACCTGATCATCGTCGCCCGGGGTGGCGGGTCGATCGAAGACCTTTGGGGGTTCAATGAAGAGATCGTTGCGCGTGCGACTGCAGCCTCGGACATTCCGCTGATCTCAGCGGTGGGGCACGAGACGGATACTACGCTGATCGATTATGTCTCAGACCAGCGCGCACCGACCCCGACCGCCGCCGCCGAATTGGCCGTGCCCGTGCGGATGGAGTTGCTGGCCTGGACAGGAGAACAGGGCGCACGCCTGTCCCGCGCTGCAACAGATGCGGTGCAAAGGCGATCCCAACGGTTGCGCGACCTGTCCCGCGCCTTGCCGCGCCCGGACAGCTTGTTGAACACTCCGCGACAACGGCTTGATTTGATTGCAGACCGCCTAACCCCGGCACTGGAGCGCGGCGTGCAAAACCGCCACCTGCAGGTAGTGAAACTGTCGGCCCATCTGCGCCCTTCAACCCTGCGCAACCTCGTATCAAGCCGCCAGGAAGCGGTGCGCAACCTGTCCTCACGCCTGTCCCTGCGGCCCATTCAGCGCGAGATTGAGGTGCAGCGCCAGACTTTAAAGCGGCTGTCTGATCGCATGAACACAGCGCAGACTACACGGCTGGACCGGATGCAGCAGCAACTGACTGCCACGGACCGCTTGCGCGAAACGCTCAGCTATAAGGCCACATTGCAACGCGGCTACGCGGTGGTGCGTTCGGATGATCAGGTATTAACGACGAAAAAGCAGGCTGAAAAACACAGTTCACTCCAGATCGAGTTCGCTGATGGCGTGCTGACCACCGACCAACCCGCTGGCCCGCGACCTGCCCCCAAGAAAACCTCCAAAAAGGACGCGCCGGATCAGGGCTCACTCTTCTGAGTGCGCCCTACACCCCGACGTCAGGCCCATAGCAGATCATCTCTTCGTCGATATCATCAGCCTCATAGAGTTCTGTCTGCTCCGGATCGCCTTCGAACTGCGCGATCAGGCCAGACCCTGAGCGAGTGAACACCCAACATTGCGGGTCCAGACGGTCTTCGTAGATAAAACAGATCTGTTCGTCCTGTTCGTACCAGACGCCCTCTTTGCAATCGCCATCCAGAAACGACCAGATTACGCGGCGATTGGGCAGGTATCGCTCAACCCCGTAAACCTGACCCTGAAACCCATAGAACAGAGTTTTTCCGCGCGTGTAGTCATCGAAGTCTGCCCCCGACAACGCTGACTGGGCCGACGCAGAAAATCCGGGTAACAAAAGAAGAATCGCAAAGCATCTGATCATAACTACATTCTGGCAGATGCCATTGTTTGGCGCCAATCACCATTTTCTCTGCCGCGCCTGCCTCAACGTTACCTGTTGAGATGAAGAGACAACCCGTAACATGTTGTTAAAAAACGGGGAGGCGATCATGACAACCGCTTTGTTCTGGCTTGCAGGATTCTGTGCTCTGGCCTATCTGCCCTTGTCGCCACGCCCTGCCAGCGCCTTGCGGTCGCTGCTGAAAACCGCGTCCGTCGCTCTGCTGGCCGTAATCGCATTATTGCAGGCCGCACCGCATCTACTGGTTCTTGCTCTGGCCTTGTGTGCCCTTGGCGACGCGTTGTTGTCGCGTGAAACGGACAGCACGTTCATGGCTGGAATCGCAGCCTTTGCTGCCGGGCATCTCGGGTATATCGCCTTATTCCTAACCCACGCCACCAGCGATCCGGCGTTGATCTTAGACAGGCCTGGCTATTTCTGGTCACTCATTATCCTTGGGATCGTAGCAGCCACCCTGCTCGCCCCGCGCGCCGGATACCTCAAGGGCCCGGTTTTGGGCTACATCCCGATCATTCTGGGGATGGGCATAGCCGTTCTCTCACTGCCCGAAACAGGTGCCCTACGGTGGGCGCTGCCCGCTGCCCTCGCCTTCATCGCGTCTGACCTGATACTGGCGACCGAGAAGTTTCTGCTGCCAGCAGACCACCCGGCCCTGAAGATTACGCCGTATCTGATCTGGCCGCTCTATTGGGGGGCGCAGGCCGGTTTGCTGGCCGCGTTTCTCTGACCCTTTGCAACTGCCGCAAATCCGCATTAGGTGAGGGGAACACCTGCGGAGACTAAAAATGGCGTTTTTCTCAAAGCTCAAGGACAAGTTGTTCAAATCCTCGTCCCGCCTCGAACAGGGGCTTGAGGCTATTGTTGAGGATGGCGGAGAGGAAACCACCGCGCCGGATCCGATCATCCCCGAACCCGAACCGCAGCCCGAGCCCGTGCCGGAAGTTCCCGAGCCAGCCCCTGAGGCACCGGAACCCGCGCCTGCACCGCAGCCGGTCGAGGTGCCTGAGCCTGCACCCGTTGATCCAACCCCTGCGCCGCCCCCGCCCGAGACCGCACCTTCCAAGGGCGTGCTGGGTCGTCTATTCGGCCGCAGCGAAGCCAAAACCGCTGTACGCCGTACCTTGGACGACGACATGCTGGAGCAACTCGAAGAGTTGCTGATCGCCTCGGACATGGGCGTCGATACCGCCCTGCGCGTCACTGCCAACATGGCTGAGGGGCGCTATGGCCGCAAACTCTCGACCCAGGAAATCAAACAGCTTCTTGCACAGGAAGTCGCCCGCGTGATGGAGCCGGTCGCCAAACCCCTGCCCATCTACCCCAAACGCCCGCAGGTGGTGCTGGTTGTCGGCGTGAATGGCTCGGGTAAGACCACCACAATCGGCAAGCTGGCTAGCCAGTTCAAATCGGCGGGCAAAAAGGTCGTGATCGCCGCTGGAGACACATTCCGCGCCGCCGCAGTTGAACAACTGCAGGTTTGGGGCGAACGCGCTGGTGTACCCGTCCTAACCGCGCCTGAGGGCTCGGACCCCGCCAGCCTCGCCTTCGATGCCTTGACCAAGGCGCAAGAGGACGGTGCCGACCTTCTGATGATCGACACCGCTGGCCGCCTGCAAAACCGCGCCGACCTGATGGAGGAACTGGCCAAGATCGTCCGCGTCATCCGCAAGGTGGACGAAACGGCTCCGCACAACACTCTTTTGGTGCTGGATGCGACGACCGGTCAGAACGCGTTGAGCCAGGTGGAAACCTTCCGCAAACTGGCCGATGTCTCGGGCCTCGTGATGACCAAACTCGATGGCACCGCCAAGGGCGGCGTGCTGGTGGCGCTGGCAGACAAGTTCGGCCTCCCCATCCACGCCATCGGTGTCGGCGAACAAATCGACGATCTCGCCCCCTTCGACCCCGAAGAGTTTGCCGCCGCGCTGACTGGTCTGGACCAAAACTGATCCGAGCCTTCATCTGGCTAGAAATATCCTCGGGGGGTGTGGGGGGCAGACAGCCCCCCACCCTCTCCAACCAGAACAAAGATCTGACACTTGAGCGACTGGCTGATCTCCCTCGAAGGCACCGAAGCAGGCCACCAACTCGCGCTGGGACTGGCCCTGATGGCCGCCTTCCTGCACGCAGTCTTCGGTGCCCTGCAAAAGGGCTGCCACGATCCGTGGATGTCGCGCGGCGCCATCGACGCCAGCTATTGCCTGCTGGCCGCACCCTTCGCGTTTTTCGTCGTCCCCTGGCCCGAACCCTACATGTGGCCGATTTTTGCGACCGTATGGGTAATCCACATTGCCTATAAAACCCTGCAGGCGATGGCTTATACCAAGGGCTCTTATACGGTCGTCTACCCGGTGGTCCGAGGCACCGGCCCGCTTTTCACCGTCATCGGTGCCTATCTGCTGTTCGGAGAAACCTTTACTGGCACCCAATGGTTTGGCGTGGCGGTCTTGCTGGCCGGCATTTTCGGACTGGCGCTCTACAACCTCCGCTTTCTCGAAACCAACCGCGAAACGCTGGGCATTGCTCTGGTTCTCGCAGTGGCCACCGGCCTGTTCGTGGCGCTTTACACCACCTACGATGCTTATGGCATCCGCGCCACAGCCGACCCGTTCACCTTTCTGGCTTGGTTCTTCATGATCGACGGCGCGGCAATGCCGATCTACGCCTTCCTCCGTTGGCGCGCCATGATCAACCGACCGACCATCGGCCCGCTGATGTTACGCGGGCTGGCAGGCGGTATCATCGCCCCCTTGTCGTTCGGAGCCATCATGCTGGCCACAAGGCTCGACAAGGTTGGCGAAGCCGCCGTCCTTCGGGAAACCTCCACCGTATTTGCAGCCCTCATCGGCTGGCTCGTTCTGAAAGAAACCGTGGGGCCAAGGCGGATCGGGCTGATGGCATTGATTGCACTCGGCGCCGTAATAGTTGAAATGGGCGGGTAAGCAGCAGGAAATCGTTATGACAGGCAAAAAAGAGATCAACCCGTTTCTGAAACAGGTGCTGGAACTTGGCCCTCCGCTGGCCTTCTTCTTCATCTACCTGCGCCTGCGTGACGACAGCTTTCTGATTGGCGGCATCGAATATTCCGGCTTCATCGTCGCCACCATCCTCTTTGTGCCGCTGATGCTGGGCGCAATGGGCGTCCTCTGGTATCTGACCGGCAAGCTCAGCCGGATACAGATTTTCACTGCCTTCATGGTCATTTTCTTTGGTGGCCTGACTGCTTGGTTTAATGACGAGCGGTTCTTCAAGATGAAGACCACGCTGGTTTACGGCTTCTTTTCGATCATGCTGGGCATCGGCCTTTTGCAGGGCAAGTCCTACCTTGCCTATGTTCTGGACGAGATGCTGCCGATGCGCCACGAGGGGTGGATGATCCTGACCCGGCGCCTTTGCGGTTGTTTTGCAGTTCTGGCTATGGCCAACGAATTCGTCTGGCGCACGATGTCGACCGACCTCTGGGTCAAGATCGAAACCTTTGGCTTCCCCATTGCACTGATGGTGTTTCTAATGCTGCAGTTCAATCTGTTGCAAAGCTACATGGATGACCCTGACCACCAATAGCCGAACCGGAAACAAACCCACTCGCCTCAAGCGATTGTGATGCTCGGTACATTTCTGCGACCGAATTACCGGGAAATGCAGACAAAATCCTTGGCTAAACGCCAAAGCTATGGAAAGTTGTGTCACCACTCACAGCCGGAGCACCCGAAACTCATGACGGCTTTCCCTGACAGCGGCTTTCTGTCCGATGCATCAGACAGACTGAAAGCCATGCTTTCTGCACAGGCAACCGAGATTTCACTGGATCGCGGGGACGTTCTGTTCGAGCAGGGCGACGAAGGCGACGCCCTCTTTGCCCTCCTTGAAGGCACGCTTGAGGTGTCTTTTCTGGCCATGAGCGGTCGTAAGTTGTCTCTGACCCTGATGAGACCCGGAGAAATTTTTGGCGAGATTGCCCTGTTCGACAGTGGCCCCCGTACCGCGACGATTGCAGCGGCCGAACCATCCCGCGTTTTGCGTGTCAGGCAAGGCGACGTGATGGCTCAGATCCGCCAGCATCCTGATCTGGCAGTAGACCTGATCCGCCTGGCTGGCCTGCGTATGCGCTGGATGGGATCGCAACTGAATGAACAGGTTTTTCTGCCGATGCCAATTCGTCTGGCTCGTAAACTGCTACATCTTTCAGAGATGCAGGACGACCCATCGACAAAGATTACGCTGTCACAAAGCGAACTGGCCGAATTCGTTGGCGCCACGCGGGAAGCGGTATCCAAGACCATTTCCACCTGGAAACGCGATAACGTGGTTGAGGCGTCGCGCGGCGGGCTCATGATTCAGGACTTCGAAGCTCTGCGGGAATTGGCCGATTCCGACCTGATCTGACCCCTGTGACCTGCTTCACAGACCTTGGGCGGAGTTAAGCCTATCGTCGTAAGTGTTACCGTAGGAGGTCAGAGAATCATCCCCGATATCTGTCCACTGACCTCTCCCTGTACAAGAGCCACGTACCTCCCCGGTACGTGGCTCACTACCTCCCAGCACAAAAAAGGCCGGAGCATCTGCTCCGGCCTTTTGGGTTGTTTCAGGCTATGGGTTATTCTCCCAGGCTCAACGCCACAAAGCGGGGTTCGCCGCCACGACGCACCAGCAGCAGCAGCGACTTGCGCCCTGCCTCGCGCGCTTCATCCATGCGCGACTCGAGGTCTTCGATCGAACTGACCTTCTGCTGCCCGGCCTCAGTGATCAGGTCACCGGCGCGCAAGCCCTTCGAAAAGGCCTCGGACGCCTCGTCCACTTCGGTCACGACCAGACCTTCCGCATCCGCATCCAGCCCCATATCCTCACGCAACTTGTCGGTCAGCGGTGAAATGGTTAGGCCCAGAATATCTGCGTTTTCCTCGGCAGGAGCGTCCGACGTTTCCTCTTCGCCGTCCTCGGCGCGCTCAGCGTCCTCGCGGCGGCCAAGTGTCACCAGAACGGTCTGTGTGCCGCCGTCGCGATGGACAACCACGCGAACCGATTTGCCAACGGTGGTTTCGCCAACCTGACGCACCAGACCGCGGGTATCTGCTACTTCGACTCCGTCAAAGCTGAGGATCACGTCACCGGCCAATAGCCCCGCCTCTTTGGCTGGGCCTTCCGGCACATCACTGATCAGCGCGCCGCCGGGCTTGTCCAGCCCCATCGCCTCAGCCATGTCCTCGGTTACGTCCTGAATGCGTACACCCAGCCAACCGCGACGGGTTTCACCAAATTCGCGCAATTGATCGACGACTTTGACCACTACATTGGAAGCCATCGAGAAACCAATCCCGATCGAGCCGCCATTGGGTGACAGGATTGCGGTGTTTACACCGATTACTTCGCCATTCATGTTGAACAAAGGACCACCCGAGTTGCCTCGGTTAATCGCAGCATCGGTTTGAATGTAGTCGTCATAAGAGCCACTCAGCGCCCTGTTTCGGGCTGAAACGATACCAGCCGAAACCGAGAAACCCTGCCCCAGCGGGTTGCCCATTGCGATTACCCAATCGCCGACACGTGCAATATCGCTGTCGCCGAACTGCACATATTTCAACGGACCCGTCGCCTCGACCTTGAGAAGCGCGATATCGGTTTTCTCATCCGTGCCAATCACCTTGGCAGGCAGCTCCTTCTTGGGCTGCCCGTCGCCGGGGAAGAATTCCACGAGAATTTCATCCGCTTCGGCAATGACGTGATTGTTGGTGACGATATAACCGTCCTCGGAAATCACGAACCCCGATCCCAGAGCATTGCTGCGGCGCGGGCGGTTCCCGTCATCACCGTTGCGATCCTGAAACTCACGGAAGAAATCCTCGAACGGTGAGCCCTCGGGCACGATCCCCTGCGGACCGGTCTGCCCCTCGATCAGGGTTGTGGTGGTGATGTTGACCACCGCCGGGCTGATCTTTTCGGCCAACGGTGCCAGGCTTTCGCCCCGCGCCTGCGCGGCGACGGTCTGGGCCAGAACAAGCAACATCCCCGCAAAAGCCAGCCACATCAGCCGCATGAAACCAACACTATCGTCCCGCTGGACGGAAATACTTCGTGCTTGTGCCTGCACTTGGAAACTCCTTGTCGACAATTCTTCTGTGGCCGCCCCTCGGCAACCTTTCTTAGCAACCAATGTAGTCAGTTTGTCCAAGCCCGCAACTCGGGATCGCGGGGAAATCACCGGCAAGTGAGATCACTGTATTAAAATCCGACCTGATAAGCGCCCCACAGCAGCACCAGACCGCTGACGACGCAAAGCAGACCTGCCAATCGCCGGGCCTGTTCCGGCAGCGACCGCAGCGCCTCGAGCATACGTTCAATAAGCGAAGGGGCCAGCGCGTACGCCAGCCCCTCGACAATCAGTACCAGCCCAAAGGCCAGAAGGATCAAGCCCATTACCGCCCCGCCTGTCCGGTGGGTGACTTCAGGTAATTGAAGAACTCGGAATCCGGGCTCAGCACCATTGAGCTGTTTCCGCCCTGCAACGCGTTTTCATACGCGCTGAGCGAGCGATAAAATTCAAAGAACTCCGGGTCTGCGCCATAGGCTTCGGCGAAGATTGCGTTGCGTTCGGCGTCCGCCTCACCGCGAATGATCTCGGCCTCACGGTTCGCATCCGAGACCAGTTCAACCACGGTCCGGTCGGCTTGCGCGCGAACACGCTGCGCGGCCTCGTTACCACGGGCGCGTTCGTCGGTCGCCTCACGTTCCCGTTCCGCCTTCATCCGGTCGAAGGTCGCCTCAAGGTTGGCCTGCGGCAGATCGGTGGCTTTCAAACGCACGTCGATCACGTTGACGCCCAGCGCCTGCGCTTCGGCAATTGCGCTGTTTCGGATGCGCAGCATCAGTGCGGCACGGTCCGAGCTGAGGATATCACGAGACGACACCGAACCCAGCACCTCACGCGTTTCGGCGCGTAGGATACGGTCCAAACGATCTTCGGCCACCGGAATGCCACCGACGCCAACCGCCTGACGGAACCGGTTCAGATCCGAAATCCGATAGCGCGCGAAGGCGTCGACCACCAGACGACGGTCATCCAAAGGCGTCACCTCCAGCGGTTGAACGTCGATCGACAGGATGCGGTCATCATAGCGAACAACTTCCTGAATTAACGGGATCTTGAACGCCAGACCGGGATCTTCTTTCACGGCAACCACGCGGCCAAATTGCAGAACCAACGCTCGCTCACGCTCGTCCACAATAAAGATCGAAGACAGGCCGACAACGCCAAGGATTACAACGACAATGAGAAGAATGGGTGATTTACGCATCAGTTGTTCCCCTCGGCCTGATTGCGACGCAGCTCGTTCAGCGGCAGATAAGGCACAACACCCTGCCCCTGACCGGTCGAGTTTTCGTCCAGAATAATCTTATCCACGTCACCCAGAACCTGCTCCATCCGTTCCAGATAGAGGCGTTTACGGGTCACATCTGGCGCTTTGGAGTATTCTTCAAGAACCGCGCTAAAGCGGCTGGCTTCACCCTGAGCGCTGTTGATCTGCTGGGCGCGGTAGGCTTCGGCCTCTTCCAGAACCTGTGCAGCTTCACCACGCGCTTCCGCAAGCACGCGGTTGGCATAGGCGTCGGCCACGTTTTGCAGACGATCCCGTTCCTGCGCAGCGGCCTGAACGTCGCGGAATGCGGCGATCACGTCCTGCGGCGGGTCCGCCTTATCGAAGTTAACGCGGACGATATTGATGCCCGAGTCGTAGCTGTCCATTGTCGACTGGATCAGCTCTTGCAGACGCTCAGCAATGATCCCACGATCCCGGTTCAGGATCGGGGCCAGTTCGCTTTGCGCGATGATCTCACGCATCGCCGATTCCGAAACGGCGCGGATCGTCTGGCGCGGATCTCGCAGGTTGAACAGGAACTTAGCCGGATCGTTGATGTTCCAAACGACCTGATAGTCGATGTCGACAACGTTTTCGTCGCCGGTCAGCATCAGGCCATCATCACTACCGCGTGCGCCGCCCATATCCTCGGTTTGTTCGCGGGTCACCGGAATGACCTCAGCGGTCACGAAGGGCCAAGGGGCAAAGTTCAGACCCGGATTGCCGACGGCCGAGAACTCACCCAGAAACAGCTCAACCGACTGTTCTTCGGGCTTGACGGTATAGAAGCTGGCCGCGCCCCAAAGCACAGCCGCAACAACGACACCGATCAAGATGGTTCCTTTGGTAAAAATGGGACCACCCCCACCTGCACCCTGACCGCCGCCACGGCCTGAACCGCCACGACCGCCCATCAGAACGCGCAGCTGTTCCTGGCCTTTTTTCATCAGCTCATCGATCTCGGGGATCTGCGGGCCATCGCCTTCGGGGGGCTTGCGCCCGTCCCCGTTGTTACCCCGATTTCCTCCGCCTCCAGAAGAGCCTCCGCCCCCCCAGGGGCCACCGCTGTTGCCCGCCATATGTATCTATTCCCTTGTGTTGGACCGTGTGATCACGGGTTCCCTTGTAACTTGTGTGCGCGCAGTTGCAAATCAAGCAGTGCGAACAGGTTGCCGCATTGTCACCAGTTCTTCGGCCATGACCGGGTGAACTGCAACCGTACGGTCGAAATCTTCCTTGGTTGCGCCCATCTTGACCGCAATTCCGGCCAGTTGGATCATCTCACCCGCGCCCGGAGCGACAATGTGACAGCCCAGCACCTTTCGGGTTGCCTGGCTGACAATCAGCTTCATCAATACGCGCTGCGTGCCGCCAGCGAAGGCCTTCTGCATCGGCTTGAACGAAGTTGCGTAAACCTCAATCGGTTCTTGCGCCGCGGCGTCTTCCTCGCTGAGACCCACGGTGCCGAATTCTGGCTGCGTGAAGATCGCGGTCGGGATCAGTTCGTGATCCACCGGCGTAGGATTGCCTTTGAACACCGTCTCAACGAACGCCATACCTTCGCGGATCGCAACCGGGGTCAGATTCACTCGGTCGGTCACATCCCCGATGGCATAGATCGAGGGCACGCCGGTCTGGCTGTATTCGTCCACGATGATCTCACCCTTGCGACCGCGTTCGACGCCTACGGCCTCAAGGCCCAGATTGTCGGCGTTTGGCGTGCGCCCGGTGGCGTACATGACCACGTCAAAAACCTGTTCGGTTCCATTGGTGGCTTTGACCCAAATCTTGTCGCCTTGCTTTTTCATCTCAAGCACGTTCGTGCCAAGGTGCAGATCGATGCCGTTCTGGCACATCTCTTCGCTGATCAGCCCGCGCGCTTCTTCGTCGAACCCGCGTAGGATTTGCGCGCCGCGATAGAACTGAGTGGTTTTCACGCCCATCCCGTTCATGATCCCGGCAAACTCGCTGGCGATGTAACCCCCGCCCACGATCAGGATGCTCTCTGGCAGCTTCTCTAGGTGGAAAATCTCGTTTGAGGTGATGGCCAGTTCCGAGCCAGGAAATTCGGGCACAACCGGACGGCCACCTGTGGCGATCAAGATATGTTTGGCCGTCTTGCGGGTGCCATCGGCCAGTTCGACGGTATGCGCGTCTACAATCTGCGCACGTTGATCAAAACTCTCGACACCGTTGTTCTTGAGGATGTTGCGATAGATGCCTTCCAGCCGGTCCAGTTCCGTTACCAGCTTGCCGTGGAACGTTTTCCAATCCAACGCACCGGACTGGATATCCCATCCATAGGCCTGCGCATCCCCGACCATGCCCGAGAATTCGCTGGCAAACACCATCAGCTTTTTCGGCACACACCCCCGGATAACACAGGTTCCGCCATAGCGGTCCTCTTCGGCCAACGCCACTTTGGCGCCGTTTTCACCAGCCGCCACACGTGCTGCACGGACCCCGCCAGAGCCGCCTCCGATGACGAACAGATCATAGTCAAAGCTCATCCTGAGTTCCTTTACTTCGTCAGGCCAAAATTCGATGGTTATCTGGGGTCTAAAGACGCGCTGCCAACCCTTGCCGGTGTGTAAACTTCACCTAAAGCACTGCCTGCAAGTCTGTTTCCCACTTCTGCTCTCGCACCGGTCTCAATCCGCCAAGTCTGAGAACAGGTTGTCTCCACCCTCAACCAGTTGGTCCAGTTCGGTTGTGCCCGCGTTGATGTCGCGCAGTTCAACCCGGCCATCGCCGTGACCAATCACAACTTTGTCACAGATGTCGATGAACAGTCCGTTTTCGACCACACCCGGCACCTGATTAAGCACCAAGGCCAGCTGTCGTGCATTCCCGATGCGCTGCAGATGCAGGTCCAGAATGTGGTTGCCCTCGTCGGTCACAAAAGGCGCCTCACCATGCATCCTGAGCATTGCCGAGTTGCCCAGAACATCCATCGTGTCCAGCGTCTCTTCGATCAGGGTCCGCGTGGTTTGCCAGCCAAAAGGGATCACTTCGACCGGCAGAGGGAAAGCACCCAGCGTTTCGACTTCTTTACCGGCATCTGCGATCACCACCATCTGATCGCTGGCCGTGGCAACAATCTTTTCCTGCAGATGCGCGCCGCCACCGCCCTTGATCAAGTTCAGTTCGCCGTCAAACTCATCCGCGCCGTCGATGGTCAAATCCAGCCACCCCGCCTGATCCAGTGAGACCACCTCGATCCCGACTTCGCAGGCCAATTGTGCTGTTCGGATCGAGGTCGGCACCCCCTTCACCCGCAGCCCTTCGGTCTGCACCCGCTCACCCAGGCGACGCACCATCCAGGCGGCGGTCGATCCGGTGCCCAACCCGACGCGCATTCCATCCTGAACCAAATCAGCGGCACGGCGCGCGGCGACATACTTAGCCTTGTCGATGGGGGACATATCTGGGGTCATGGCAGCGTTTCCCTGTATTGCTGCAGGGTTTATACGGAATGCAACCGACGACTGCGAGAGCCAATTCGCCCCACCTCCACCCAAACATCTATCGAAAATACGCGTTTCCGATTGGAAACGTCGCAATCGAGGCTTTCGTAGTGGCCCCGGCGATATACATAGATTTTATGACCACGCCTTATCGCCTGCACTATGCCCCCGACAACGCCTCTCTGGTGATCAGACTGGTGCTGGAAGAGATGGGCCTGCCCTATGAGACCGTTCTGGTGGACCGCCGCCGGAACGCACAGGACAGTGCGGCCTATAGGCACTTGAACCCGAACGGGCTGATTCCGGTGCTAGAGACTCCTCAGGGACCGATCTTTGAAACGGCGGCCATCCTGTTGTGGCTGGCTGACACGCATGAGAAACTGGCCCCATCCCCCGAAGCACCGGAGCGGGCAGCATTTCTGAAATGGCTGTTCTTTGCATCCAACACTCTGCACGCCGACCTGCGCATTCTGTTCTACGCCGAGAAGTACATCGACGCCGCACAAGCCGACGCCCTGCGTGAAGGTATCCGCCCACGCCTGCGCCGACATCTGCAGGTTCTGGATGCTGAAGCGAAAAGCGCACCAAACTGGCTGCACACTGAGCAGCCCTCGGTGTTGACCTACTATCTGGCTTGCCAAATGCGTTGGATGGCGCTCTACCCCGCCAACGCCGACCGCAGTTGGTATCAGCTGTCGGACACACCTCATCTGCAAGCGATCCTGACACAACTTGAAACCCGCCCCGCAACCCAAGCCGCCATCGCGGCCGAAGTGTTAGGGGTTACACCATTCACCTCCCCGAGTTACGCTACTCCTCAAGAAGGTTCAGCTACCTGACATGTTTCTATCTGTCTTCGATATGTTCAAAGTGGGCATCGGCCCGTCTTCGTCTCATACCATGGGGCCGATGGTTGCGGCTGCCCGGTTTCTGGACCTGATACGCGCGTCGCCGTTCGAATTCGCGGGGCTACGCGGATCGCTGCACGGGTCACTGGCATTTACCGGAGTTGGCCACGCGACCGACCGTGCCACCATCCTCGGGCTGGCCGGTTTCGTGCCGGATACCTACGACAACGAAAAGGCCGAGGTCGCGCTGGCTGAGATTGCCAAGACCCATACGGTCACACCCGAAGGTCTGCCGACGCTGCATTTCGATCCCAAGACCGATCTGATCTTTGATTACGATCACAACCTGCCCGGTCACGCCAACGGCATGATCCTGATGGCAACCGACGCGCAGGGCGATGTGATCCTGCGGCAGGTCTATTACTCGGTCGGAGGTGGCTTTGTCCTGACCGAAGAGGAGTTGGCCGAAGGCAAAGACACCAATGACGGCCCGCCCGTACCCTACCCGTTCCACTCAGCGGCAGAGATGCTGAAGATGGCGAATGCCAGCGGCAAGAGCATCGCCCAGATGAAGCGCGAAAACGAAGTCGCCCGAGGCTGCCCGGTCAGTTTCGCCAAAGGCACCGCGCGCCTTTGGGAGGTCATGAACGATTGCATCGAACGCGGCCTGAAGACGGACGGCATCCTGCCCGGCGGCCTGAACGTGCGTCGCCGCGCCAAGGGCATTCACGAAGCTCTGTTGGCCGAACGGGGCATGAACCTGAACGCGCCCCACACCATCAATGACTGGATGAGCGTCTATGCCATGGCGGTGAACGAGGAAAACGCCGCCGGTGGTCAGGTCGTCACTGCGCCGACCAATGGTGCGGCGGGCACGCTGCCTGCGGTGCTGCGGTACTACCTCGACCACGTGCCGGGGGCATCGGAAAGCCATGTCGAGGATTTCCTGCTGACCGCTGCCGCCATCGGCGGTCTGGTTAAATACAACGCCTCGATCTCAGGCGCGGAAGCAGGCTGTCAGGCCGAAGTCGGCAGCGCCTCGGCCATGGCTGCGGCAGGTCTATGCGCCGTGATGGGCGGTACACCGGAACAAGTGGAAAACGCCGCCGAGATCGCGCTGGAGCATCATTTGGGCATGACCTGCGATCCGGTCAAAGGGTTGGTTCAGGTGCCCTGCATCGAACGCAACGGGCTGGCAGCGATCAAGGCGGTTTCGGCTGCGTCGCTGGCGCTGCGCGGTGACGGCCAGCATTTCGTTCCGCTGGACGCGGCAATCGAAACCATGCGCCAGACCGGGCATGATATGCACGAAAAGTACAAGGAAACGTCTTTGGGCGGTCTGGCGGTAAACGTACCCAACTGCTGACGCCATTACAGGAGGGGATACCATGCGGGGTCATTGTCTGTGCGGCACAATCCGGTACGAGGTCGACCCTCCGGCCCTGTCCTGCGTCACCTGCCATTGCGACAGTTGCAGGCGGCAGTGTGCGGCACCGATGACCACCTATTTCGGCGTGCGCGACGGCCAGTGGCGCTGGATCGGAGACGCGCCGAAGACCTTCAACTCCTCGCCCGGGGTCGAGCGCAGCTTCTGCCCGAACTGCGGCACGCCGATCTCGTTCCGCTCACAATCGATGTCGGATGTGTTGCACCTGTACGTGGCGACGCTTGAGGACCCAAACCAGCTTGAACCCACACTGCACGTGGCACGTGAGGAAAAGCTGCGTTGGTTGAAACTGGGCGACAACCTGCCCACCTGCATTGGGCCGGACTACACCAAGGTTCAGCCCCTGCCTTAGGTGCTTTCAACCAAGCAACAAAACCCTTAGCGTCGCGCACATGACACAGGATCGTCCGGTCTTTGGCATCATCCTGATGCTTGGGTTTTGCGTTTTCGCCCCGCTGGGCGACGCGACGGCGAAGCTATTGGCTGAAACAACCCCGATCGGGATGCTTGTCTTCGTACGCTTTGCAGTTCAGGCTCTGATCTTAGCTCCGCTGGTCGCATTTACCGGTCGCCCCTGGCGCATGTCCGGCCGTATTCTGCGACTGACTTTCATACGTACGGTCCTGCACATCGTCGCCATCACGGCAATGTTCAGCGCGTTAAGATTTCTACCCCTGGCAGACGCCGTAGCTATCGCCTTTGTGATGCCCTTCATCATGCTGCTGTTAGGCAAATACGTATTGAACGAAGAGGTCGGCCTGCGCCGCCTTGTCGCCTGTGCTGTCGGCTTTGTAGGCACACTACTGGTCATCCAACCCAGCTTTGTTCAGGTGGGTGCAGCAGCACTGCTCCCCCTTTTGGTCGCACTGTTGTTTTCCTTGTTCATGTTGGTGACGCGCCAAATCGCGAAAGAAACTGACCCGATTTCCTTGCAGGCGGTGTCTGGCGCGATGGCAAGCGTCTTGCTTTTGCCAATGCTGTTGATCGGCTCGTTCAACGAGGTTTGGTCGGTCTCTCTGATCGCGCCGCATCCGGATACCCACTTGCTGCTGATCGCTATCGGCCTTCTGGGCACCGTCGCGCATTTGTTCATGACCTGGTCTCTGCGCTACTCCCCTTCGGCGACTTTGGCACCGATGCAGTATCTCGAGATACCTGTGGCGACCCTGTTCGGGTTGATTTTTTTTCACGACCTTCCCAACGGAATCGCGGCGCTTGGAATCGCGATCACCGTGGCCGCTGGTCTCTATGTCATTCTTCGCGAACGGGCCAGCGCCCGGTCTGCCCCGACAGAAACGCCTGCATGACGTGATCCAAAGCGTCACGCGGCACCATCGCCAACAGGCCGGGCCCGTCCACTGTCAGCTCGACTTCAGACAACGCCCGGTTAGACGTGCCCACGCGACCGTTCGGTTCCAGCACCAGATCGTCGATCGGCCATTCCAGCCCTTTACTGCGGCCGGTAGCGCGCCGAAACGGAAACAATGACACCACATCCCCGGGTGTAAGGTGCAGCCCAATCTGCGGCGGCGCATGGAAAACGACCTCATGCTCTCCTAACAAGATGCAAGGCCGGTCCTGCAGTCGTACCAGAGCGTTTAGTACCGCCATCTGGTGATCCAATCTCCCGCCGAGAAACCCGACACCCAGCACCAACGGCGCTTCGATGCTGCGCAGAGCTTTGTCGAAATCCGTGCTGTCTTGTTCACGTATCGGAAATAGCCGGTCTGCAGGTATGCGATCAAGATACGTGCCGCTCAGCGAATCAAAGTCACCGATAACGGCATCCGGCATCCGCCCCGAGTCCACCAAGGGAATCGCTCCACCATCTGCGGCAACAGCGATTTTGACGCGATTCAGCGCCAGATTCAGGTCTTCAGGACCAATTTCACCGCCTCCGACCACTGCAATTGGCTCTTCAGAACGCACAATTGGCACATTTTTTTTAAGATTGATCATTTTTTCCGGATTTGGACACATTGAGACCACAAAATGATAGGTTCATGCTGAGAGTTTCGAGCCATTGGTGCGCCCGACGTCGGGTAGATTGGCTCTTGTAGTTTGTAAAGGACGTGCGTCTGATGGTACAGAATAACAAGGTTTTAACCGTCTCTTATGGAACCTTCTCATGCACTTTGGAAGGATTCGACGATTCGTTCGAGACGATGAAAGCAATTGCCGAGTACTTTCGCGATCTCGCGGCTGATGATCGGTACTTTGGTTCTGAACCCCCGCAACCCGACACGGAAATGCTGACTAAGATCGCGCAGCGGGATGGTTCTCGCAAGGTTGAAGCAAGTCAGAGCGATGCCGGGCTTTTGATCCGTGCCACGACCCTACCTGCTACCAGTGCGCCGGCTCTGAACGTTATCAATACACCACCCCCCTCTCCCCCTGCCATCACTGAATCGGAAGCCGTCGAAGATACACCTGCCCCTGCTGCTGACAGCATCGCCGCAAAACTGCAGCGCATCCGGGCCGTTGTATCTCATTCCGAAGAAAACTCGGTCATCTACGCCGAGGACGAAGAAACAGCTCTGATGAAAAGCGAGGCTGGTCCGTTAGACGCAGTAGCCGCAGCTTTTGCCGCAGGTTCGCTGGACCCTGCTGATCTGGAGAACACACCAGAAGCCGACGCAACTTCCGGAATTGCTGACGCTTTCAGGGAAAAAGCTGACCCTGAAACGCCTCAGGCCGAAGAGGTTGAAGAAACGGCTGCACCGATTTTGGAGCCCAAAGTCGAAATCCAGAATTCGGACCCCAAGACTCCTTCCACCGTGGTCGAGGAAGAACCTGAAGATGAGGAAACCTCGCTGGATGTCTTGTTCTCAGACCTCGACGAAACTGCAGGAGCCGAACACGAAAACGAGGAGGTGGCCAACATCCTCAGCGACATCAGCGATGATGAAGAACCTGTTTCTGAATCCGCTGAAGATGTCATAACGGAGGAAGATGAGGCCAACCTACTGGACGAGATTTCAAATGTGGAATCCATCCTGACGGATCGTGCCGGTGAGTCGGAAACTGACAAACATGACCTGGACCATGATGTATCGCGCCTCATGGACAAGGTTGGTGAACATCTTGATGACCCAGATACCAGCGACAAGCGGGAAGCCTACACCCATTTGCGCGCAGCCGTCGCGGCTACTGAGGCGGAACTTAGCGAAAAAGGTGAAACCGTTCAGGCCGATGATGATCAGGAATATCGGGGCGACCTCTCCTCAGTCGTAAGCCCGCGCCGTCCAGAGGTACAGGTCACTAGCGCCCGCCCCAGCAGTGATTCCTCTCCGCTCAAACTGGTGGCAGAACAACGCATCGACAACCAGACTGAAGATGCCGGGCCTGTAACCCCTCGCCGTGTCTCGGCTGAGACCCAGCCTGAGGACACTTCAGAGGAGGAAAGTGGTTTTGCCCTGTTCGCACAGGAACAAGGTGCACAATCCCTGCCGGACTTACTGGAAGCAGCAGCCGCTTACCTGTCCTTTATCGAAGGTCAGGAGCAGTTTTCGCGTCCGCAACTGATGAACAAAATTCGCTCGCTCAAGCAGGATGAATTCAATCGCGAAGAAAGCCTGCGTTCTTTCGGTCAGTTGCTGCGGGACGGTAAGATCGAAAAAGCAGGCGGCGGACGCTTTGCAGCCTCAACTCAGATCGGTTTCCGCCCGGATGACGAGCGCGCCGCAGGGTAACTCCCCCCCCCTCTTGCTTAACAATTGAGGATGGGCCGAAGATGTCTTCGGCCCATTTTTCTTGCAAAGATGCGCCGATCCTCCCGTTCGGCCACCATGTTGCTATGCTGCATTGCAGAATAATGCTATTGTGACTCGCAAGGTGACAGCATCGCCAGACCCTGTTCAAACAAAGGCCGTGCCATGTATGAACTACCCATCCGGCGACTCCGGATTTACGACAGACCGAAAATAAATAGCCATTTCTACAGCTTGGATGTCGACGCCCTGACCTCTCGATTTGGCACCCCGGTTGATCCTTCTTTTGTTCAATCCTACCTGTCGGAAATTTTCGACAACGCGTCACTTGTGTTTGGTGCTTTTCCGGATTCGTGTTTGCGCGGTGTCGGTGAGTTGCGCACGCTTCCAGGACACCAGGCCCATGTTGCCGAGGCCGCATTCACCGTTGAGACCGAATGGCAGGACCGCGGTATAGGCGATGCCTTGTTATCGCGGATCATCACCGCGGCGCGAAATCGTGGAATTCGCGAGGTGCACATGCTGTGCCTGGCCACCAATCAGAAAATGAGGCGCCTTGCTGCAAAACACGATGCAGACCTGAAATTGATTACGGGGCAGATCGAGGCAACGCTTACGGCGCCCTGGCCCACCCCGCTCAGCGTTGCTGAGGAAATTTCGGGGGAATATCACGCAATGGCGCGTGCAATTCTGACTTGGCCCGTGTCCAATCGGCGCGCTGGCTGAGCTTGGTCAGGTGGCCGTCGGCACTGTATAGCAGCGCCGAGACGGCTGTTATCCTCCAAGTGCCATCGGTTCCTTTACTCCGATGGATGGTCCGGGTCTTCCTTGCCGACACCTTTGAACACGAATTTAAACGGCAGCGCCCAGACAATGCCCAAAGCGATATAGACAAGCAATTCCAACCAAATCGGAGGACGGTCGAGCCAATTCACAATTGTCACCACCGCCACGATATAGACCGGCAACCCAATCAACAGCAGCACCAACGACCAGCGGCGCCGGGCTTTGTAGCTGAGACCGGTCTTTCCGTTGTCGCTCATCAGTCAGCAAACGGGTCGGTCACCAGAATGGTGTCGTCCCGCTCCGGGCTGGTGGACAGAAGGGCTACGGGGCATTCGATCAGTTCCTCGACGCGGCGCACATATTTGATCGCGTTGGCCGGCAGATCGGCCCAGCTGCGCGCACCTTCGGTGGATTCGCTCCACCCCGGCATCTCTTCGTAGATCGGGGTGCAGCGCGCCTGCTGATCGGCTGCGGTGGGCAGATAGTCCAGACGTTCACCATCCAGCTCATAGCCCGTGCAGATTTTCAGCGTCTCGAACCCGTCCAGAACGTCCAGCTTGGTCAAAGAGATGCCGTTCACGCCACTGGTCGCGCAAGTTTGGCGCACAAGGCAGGCATCGAACCAACCACAACGGCGCTTGCGGCCAGTGGTGGTGCCGAACTCGTGCCCGCGCTCACCAAGGCGCTGACCGTCCGCATCGTCCAGTTCAGTCGGGAACGGTCCTTCGCCCACACGGGTGGTGTAGGCTTTGACAATGCCCAGAACAAAGTCGATAGAGCCCGGCCCGATACCCACACCTGTTGCCGCCTGACCGGCAATCACATTGGAAGAGGTCACAAAGGGGTAGGTGCCGAAATCGATATCCAGCAACGCGCCCTGAGCCCCTTCGAACAGGATACGTTTGCCCGCTTTGCGCTTTTCGTTCAGCACTTTCCAGACCGGCGCGGCGAAGGGCAGGATTTCGGCTGCGATCTCTTTCAACTGAGCAATGAGCGCGTCGCGGTCCACAGGTTCGATCCCCAGACCCTTGCGCAGCGGATCATGGTGTTGCAGTGCACGGTCCACACGCGCCTCAAGCGTTGCTTCGTCAGCCAGATCGGCAACGCGCACGGAACGGCGGCCTACCTTGTCCTCGTAAGCCGGGCCGATGCCGCGACCGGTGGTGCCGATCTTGGTGCCTTTGCTGGCGGCTTCTTCGCGCGCGCGGTCCAGTTCGCCATGGATCGGCAGGATCAACGGCGTGTTCTCGGCGATCATCAGCGTCTCGGGCGAGATATCGACGCCCTGCGCACGGATGGTCGCGATTTCCTTGATTAGGTGCCAGGGGTCCAGCACGACGCCGTTGCCAATGACGCTCAGCTTGCCACCACGTACAACGCCCGAAGGCAGCGCGTGCAGTTTATAGACCTCTCCATCAATAACCAGCGTATGACCGGCATTATGCCCGCCCTGAAAACGCGCGATCACGTCTGCCCGCTCGCTGAGCCAGTCTACGATCTTGCCTTTTCCTTCGTCACCCCACTGGGCGCCGACAACAACCACATTGGCCATATCCGGTCCTTTTGCGCTGAATTATCAAACTCGGCTCGTATAACGAGGACAAAGCGACAGGGAAACCGGTAATTCGCCGCAGATGAGAACCGCGCTGCGCGCGGTGCCTCAGGCGGGGATATTTTTGGCCATATGAAGCGCGGATCCCTTGTTCATCTGGCTCCAAATATCCCGGGGGAGTCGTCCGGAACGGGCGGCAGGGGCAGCGCCCCCTACTTGCTTGCGGTCAAATGCACTGGCTGACCGTGTGGCGTTGTCAGGTAAGCCTCTTCCCACGCATTCCTATACTGAATGACTTCCGCCGGGATCGCTGCACCCAGATCGTTCAGCAACAGTTCGAGAGTTTCCAGCCACGCGTGAAAATAGTCATCACCCCCGTCAAGATCGCGATCCAACTGGTGGCGTTTCAACGTCTGCGAAAACCGATCGGCCCAGTCAGGCCAATCGAAACGCCCTGCTTCGTTCAGGGCCACGGTCACCGCAAACACCTGCGCGTGCCAGGGTTCGGCAAAAACAGGTTCAGGTGCGGAATAGGTGGCGCAATCGCTCATACCGGCTCCAGATAGCTTTGCCAGAGGTCCAGAACAACTTCGTCCTTGAGGTTTTCTGGGTCTGCCCACAATTCTGAGGCAGGGAAAACGACCGCATAGAGCGGCTCAGGTGCCTCGCCAAGCCCATGTGCGTTGGAGTCCGGCAGCACATGTGTGCCGTGCAGCTGCATGACCTTCCCCGTCGCACCGGATGCGTAAACCGGCAGGCGCGTGTGGCCGCCATCAACCAGTCGATTGGCGGCCGGATCCACGGTGCGTACAATCTGCCCTACCTTGAACCGTGCGGGGATATCTGACGGGCGATCTGCCGGCCCGCCCTTGGCAAGGGCCGCGGCCACGGATTCGGCATTCAGCATGCGGGCCGACAAAGGATGCGGGTCATCTGAGTCTGCCCCGGACAGATCATCCAAAGTCAGCACGCCATTTTCCACCAGAAGATCAGCAAGGCCCGATATCCACTTTTCGTAGTAAGAAAACCGCGCGTAGTCCTTGGGTGACAACCTTTCGCGCGCATGGCGTGAAACGTCGATATTCCATTGCCCCAGAAACCCCGCGGCCAGTGTCTCTGCAAGCGCGCGCGCGTGCCAATCTTCGGCGAAAACCAGAGCATCTTCGGCTTCGGGTTTCACTGCACCGTCACCGAAGCGACCACCCATATCGTGCACGCGGGTCATGAGGGCACCTTGGGCAAGCCGGTGCCAATCATACTGTCGCGGGTCACGAGAGCAGCCAGAGCATCCTCGCCCATGCCCTCGCTGCCTGCGGGGCGCATGGGCAGCACCAGATAACGGATTTCGGCGGTCGAATCCCAGACGCGAACGGCCGTCTCGGACGGCAGCGTGATTCCGAATTCAGCCAAAACCCTGCGCGGCTCTCGCACGGCGCGGGCGCGGTAGGCGTCGGACTTGTACCAGCCCGGAGGGATACCCAGCAAAGGCCACGGGTAGCAACTGCACAGGGTGCAAACGACCATGTTGTGCAGTTCAGGTGTGTTTTCCACTACAACGATATGTTCCCCTGACGACCATAGAAACCGAGGTCCGCAACAACCGGCGTAGCGTCTGTAAGCAAGGCTTTTCTGAAGTCCCGATCAATCCACGCCTTTGCAACCACCCGCGCACCATTCTGAGGGCCGATCTTGTTCTGATAGGTATCGATGATCTCATCAAGCGCCGCCGGGTCAATCAGTCCTTTGCGGGTCAGAATCGTCTCAAGCGCTTTGACGCGCAGGGCGGGATCGGGCGGCAGCAGGGCGTGCGGGTGGTTGTGATCATCATGCGGCATAGACCGCAGCCTGCGTTACCTTTTGCAGGCCTGTCCAGTCTCTTTGCTGTGATGCCGCACATCAGGGGTCGTGATAGCAACTCATCCCTTGCCCCCGATGACAAACTTGCATAAGTACCACGCGATACACGCCACGCTGTACAGGACCACCATGGAAAACGTCGTTCTCATCATCCATCTTCTCTTGGCTCTGGGCCTGATCGCCGTTGTTTTGATGCAGCGGTCCGAAGGCGGCGGCCTGGGTATGGGCGGCGGCGGCGGTGGTGCCATGACCGGCCGCGCGGCGGCAACGGCTTTGGGCAAGGTCACTTGGATTCTGGCGGCGTGCTTTATCGTCACTTCCATCACGCTGACCATTCTGGCGGCTCAGAAATCTTCGGGCAGCTCAGTTATCGACCGTTTGGGCGTTCCAGCCCCAGCCCCGACCGAGGAAAGCACTCCGGCAGTTCCGTCGACCGATGACCTTCTGCCTCCGGCTCAGGGCGACAACGCGCCGCTAATCCCGCAAGCGGACTGATCCACTACACTTAGAAATCTAAAAGAGAGCTGCAACAGCATCTTGCGGTTCTCTTGCGCTATGCGCGCGAATCCTTTATACGTGAAGTCCCGTGATGCAGCGGTTTTTTCAAACCGCCGGGCAGCTGATAATGACGTCTCACGGGAGCAGCCGAAAAACATGGCGCGATTTATTTTCATCACTGGTGGTGTGGTTTCGTCCTTGGGAAAAGGACTTGCTTCGGCGGCTCTTGGTGCGCTGTTGCAGGCCCGGGGATATTCGGTGCGTCTGCGCAAGCTGGACCCCTATCTGAACGTCGATCCCGGCACGATGTCGCCGTTTGAACATGGCGAGGTTTTCGTCACAGACGATGGCGCCGAAACCGATTTGGACCTTGGCCACTATGAACGTTTCACTGGCGTGGCCGCGCGCAAGACCGACTCGGTCAGCTCAGGGCGGATTTATTCCAACGTGTTGGAGAAAGAGCGTCGAGGCGACTACCTCGGCAAAACCATTCAGGTGATCCCGCACGTCACCAATGAAATCAAGGACTTCATCGCCATTGGTGAGGACGAAGTCGATTTCATGCTGTGTGAGATCGGCGGTACTGTTGGCGACATCGAAGGCCTGCCCTTCTTTGAAGCCATTCGCCAGTTCAGCCAGGACAAGCCGCGCGGCCAGTGTATTTTCATGCACCTTACCCTGCTGCCTTACATCAAGGCGTCTGGCGAGTTGAAAACCAAGCCGACTCAGCACTCGGTGAAAGAGCTGCGTTCGATTGGCCTGGCCCCCGACATCCTGGTTTGCCGCTCTGAAGGTCCGATTCCGAAGAAGGAACGTGAGAAGCTAGCGCTGTTCTGTAACGTGCGCCCCGACAGTGTTATCGCCGCGCAGGACCTGAGCACCATCTACGACGCACCGCTGGCCTATCACAAGGAAGGTTTGGATCAGGCTGTTCTGGACGCGTTCCAAATCAGCCCTGCGCCGAAGCCCGATCTGGCGAAATGGGAAGACGTCAGCGACCGCATCCACCACGCCGAAGGCGAAGTGAAAGTCGCCATCGTTGGCAAATACACCCAGCTGGAAGATGCCTATAAGTCAATCGCCGAGGCGCTGACCCATGGCGGCATGGCCAACCGGGTCAAGGTCAAGGTCGAGTGGGTCGATGCCGAGGTTTTCGACACCGAAGACGCGGCCCCCTATCTGGAAGGTTTCCATGCCATCCTCGTCCCTGGCGGCTTTGGCGAGCGTGGTACCGAAGGCAAAATCAAAGCAGCGCAATATGCGCGCGAACACAAGGTGCCCTATCTGGGCATTTGTCTGGGAATGCAGATGGCCGTTATCGAAGCCGCCCGGAACGCCGCAGGCATCGCCGAGGCCGGATCCGAGGAATTCGACCACGAAGCTGGAAAACGGCGTTTTGAACCAGTGGTATACCACCTGAAAGAGTGGGTGCAGGGTAACCACAAGGTCGAACGCAAAGTAGGCGACGACAAGGGCGGCACCATGCGTCTGGGAGCATACAATGCGGTGCTGGCCGAGGGCTCGAAAGTGGCCGAGGTTTATGGCGGCACCCAGATTGAGGAACGCCACCGTCACCGCTATGAGGTGGATATCAAGTACCGCGAAAAGCTGGAGAAGGCGGGCCTGAACTTCTCGGGCATGTCGCCGGACGGACGTTTGCCGGAAATCGTCGAATGGTCAGATCACCCGTGGTTCATCGGTGTGCAATACCACCCCGAACTCAAGTCCAAACCGTTCGACCCGCACCCCCTGTTCCGTGACTTCGTCCGCGCCGCGAAAGAAAGCTCGCGTCTGGTCTGATCGCGGACCAGTCACCGCATTGTGACGGCGGGCGCAAAAAAACCTATACGCGCCCGCCCTTTCCACGGTTAACTGTCCGCAACCCAGCGACAGGAGGCCGCCCATGACCAACAAGATCACCCAAGCGGAAGAATTTGCAGCCCTGCACAAAAAGGGCGAGCCGGTCATTCTCTACAACATCTGGGATGCGGGCAGCGCCGGGGCCGTGCGCGATGCGGGGGCCAAGGCGATTGCGACCGGCAGTGCTCCGGTTGCGATGGCGCAAGGCTTTGGCGATGGTCAGAACATCCCGATGGATGCTGCACTGGACAACGCCCGCCGGATTGTTGCGACGGTTGATCTGCCGGTGACGCTGGATTTCGAAGGGGCCTATGCCAGTGATGTGCTGGGCGTGGCCGCCAACGTCCAACGCGCGCTGGGCACCGGCGTTGTCGGCTTCAACTTCGAAGACCAGATCGTCGGCACCAGTGATCTTTATGACATAGAAACGCAGGAAGCGCGGGTTCGGGCCATGCGGGAGGGCTGCGATACCGCCGGGATCCCCGCCTTCATCAATGCCCGCACGGATATCTTTCTGAAAGCCAAGCCTGAAACCCACTCTGACGCCATGCTGGACGAGGCAATTGCCCGGGCCAAAGCCTATGCCGACGCCGGAGCCAGCGGTTTTTTTGCACCGGGCCTGAAGGACGAGGCAATGATTTCCCGTCTATGCGAATCGACCACCCTGCCGGTCAACATCATCGCCCTGCCCGGCACCCCTGACACGGCCACACTGGCCGGGTTGGGAGTGGCCCGGATCAGCTATGGCCCCGTCCCCTATCGGCAGATGCTGGGATGGCTTCAGGAACAGGCAAAACAGGCCATTCAGGCGGGTTGATCCTTTCGCCTAAGTATCGCTCTCAGCGTGTTTTTGCCGCTTTGAGGAACTCGCCCGACAATCGCAACAATGGCGGGTAGTCCGTGCTTGGCGGGCTACAAAATATGGAATATCTTAGCGGCATGTTGAAGAAGTTCTTACAGGCTTTTCGCCCGCCGCAGCACGACAACCTGCCCGACCCCGATGCCGAACTGGCGCTGGGTGCGCTCATGGTGCGCGTGGCGCAGGCAGATCGGGATTACAAGCTTGAGGAAATCAGCCTGATCGACCGCATCCTTGCCCGGCTGTATCAGCATAACGCGATCGAGGCCGCCAAGGTCCGCGCCACCTGTGAAAAGCTGCACGCCGCCGCGCCGGAAACCGACACATTCGGCAAACTGATCCGCGAAACCACCGATCTGCACGAACGTCTGGCCGCGCTGGACGCCTTGTGGGAAGTCGTTTTGGCCGACGGCAACTCCGACGAAGGCGAGATGAACATCGTGGAAGAGGCCCGCATTGCCATGGGGCTGAGTTTCAACGACAGCCAGACCGCGCGCGAACGGGTGCAAAGGCGCTTGGAAGAGCGTTAGACCCTCTCTATATCTAACACATGTTTAGTGATTTTCTGGCCCGGCTGACACAGCCCGCCCCCGACCCACTTGCCGATGACGATGCCCGCCTTGCCTTGACGGCCCTGCTGGTGCGCATTGCACGGTCTGACAATGACTACGCCGACACCGAAATGGCCCGAATCGACAAGATTTCGGCCGAACGCTATGGCCTGTCCCCGTTCGAGGCCGCCGCCCTGCGCGCCCGGGCCGAGGATCTTGAGGCCGAGGCCCCCGACACCGTCCGTTTTACCCGTGCGATCAAGGAGGCCATTGCTTATGACGACAGGCTCGCCGTGGTGCAGGCGATGTGGTCGGTTGCTCTGGCCGATGGCCACCGTACCGGTGAGGAAGATTCGCTGCTGCGGCTAGTGGTCAGTTTGCTGGGCGTCAGCGACGTCGATTCCGCTCTGGCCCGCCAAAGGGCTGCCAAATCGTGATTGCGATGCTGGGCATGTACGACATGCCCGCGCTGCAACCGGCGAATGATAGATTCTGGGAATTGATTCGGGACCGTCTTGGCTATGGCCCCGATCACCTGACTCGCGATGCAGACGTCTGGGACGTCTGGCTGAACCCAGAACTGACCTTTGCCCAGACCTGCGGAATGCCATATCGCACCCGCCTGCACGGCAATGTGCAACTGGTCGGAACGCCAGACTACGGGCTGACAGGCTGCCCGCCCGGATATTATCGCTCGATTTTCGTTGCCCGTCGGGATAATCCGCGCGATCTGGGCCAGCTTGCGACGGGCACCTTTGCCTATAACGAAAAGCTATCGCAATCGGGCTGGGCAGCACCGTTGGTTCATCTCGAAGGGCACAACCAAAAGCCCAGTGCTTTCCTGGCGACCGGCGGCCACGCGCAATCGGCAAACGCAGTCGCAGTAGGCCGGGCCGATATCGCGGCGCTGGACGCGCTGACATGGGAACTGCTCAAAACGCACACCAACCTTGGCGCGGTTTTGCGCGAAGCTGGAGCCACGGCTCCGACACCCGCCCTGCCCTATATCACCGCCAAAGGTCAGGACGCCGGTGCAATCGCCGGTGCCGTTCGCGCCGCAATTGGTGACCTGTCACCGTCGGATCGCGCATTGCTGCACCTTCGCGGCCTGATCGACATCCAGGCGAACGACTACTTGTCGGTCCCCAATCCGTCTCAGGTTTAGACAACCGGGCTTATTCGGTGACCGATTTGGTCAATACCTATGGTCAATCTGACCGATTCAGCCCCCGATGATGTCAATTGCGCATTGCATTGCCCCGATTTTTAAGCCCTATTACCGCACCAACACCCATAACACATGGACCCTCCGTGACAGATTCCACTCCCGTCATCGAAATCAAGAACCTTCACAAAAGTTTCGGCAATCTGGAAGTGCTGAAAGGGGTCGATATTACGGCCAGACGCGGGGACGTTGTTTCGCTGATCGGATCGTCCGGGTCGGGCAAGTCCACCCTTCTACGCTGCTGCAACCTGCTGGAAGACAGCCAACAGGGTGAGATTATGTTCAAGGGCGAGCCTGTGCGCTGGTCGGGTGACTTGCATCACCGCCGCCCCGCCGACCCGAAACAGGTCATGCGCATTCGCACCAACCTGTCGATGGTGTTCCAGCAGTTTAATCTGTGGGCCCATATGACCATCCTGCAAAACGTGATGGAGGCTCCGGTTACTGTTCTGGGCCGCGACCCGAAAGAGGTTGAGGACAGCGCCCGGAAATATCTGGAAAAAGTGGGCATCGGCGACAAATGTGACGTTTACCCGGCACAACTGTCCGGTGGACAGCAACAGCGCGCCGCCATTGCCCGTGGCCTGTGCATGGAGCCAGAGGCACTACTGTTTGACGAACCGACCTCGGCACTGGACCCGGAACTGGAACAGGAAGTCATCAAGGTGATCAAGGATCTGGCTGCCGAAGGCCGCACCATGATCATCGTGACCCATGACATGAAAATGGCCGCTGACATCTCCAGCCATGTCGTGTTCCTGCATCAGGGCCTGATCGAAGAAGAGGGCCTGCCGGAAGATATCTTTACGTCCCCCGAATCTGAGCGACTTCGGGGCTTTCTATCCGCCACAAAGGCGGCTTAACTTCAGATTAGAAAACAAACTGGGGAGTATCCAATGAAAAAACTGATCCTGACCACTGCGGCGCTGGCGTTGACCGCCGGTATGGCCATGGCGGACACCGTTCGTCTGGGCACCGAAGGGGCCTATGCGCCGTGGAACTTCGTCAACGACGCGGGTGAAATCGACGGGTTCGAGCGTGAACTGGGCGACGAGCTGTGCAAGCGCGCCGGTCTGGAATGCGAGTGGGTCAAGAACGACTGGGATTCGATTATTCCGAACCTTGTTTCTGGCAACTACGACGCTATCATCGCAGGTATGTCGATCACCGACGAACGTGATGAGGTCATCGACTTCACCCAGAACTACACCCCGCCAGATCCATCTGCCTACGTCGCTATGTCCGATGGCGTTGACGTGGCGGGTGGCGTGATTGCAGCGCAGACCGGCACCCTTCAGTCCGGCTACATTGCTGACTCCGGTGCTACTCTGGTTGAGTTCGCAACCCCCGAAGAAACCATTGCTGCCGTGCGCAACGGCGAAGCAGATGCAGTTCTGGCAGACAAATCCTTCCTGGTGCCCTTCACCGAAGACGGTTCTGGCCTTCTTTTCGTGGGTGAGGAAGTTCCGCTGGGCGGTGGCGTCGGCATGGGCATTCGCGAATCCGACGGTGAGCTGAAAGAGAAGTTCAACGCAGCCATCCAGTCCATGAAGGACGACGGCAGCCTGAATGAGCTGATCACCAAATGGGAAGTGTCCTCGACCTTCTGATCCTGAACTCTGCGGCGCGCCTGCCCCTAGGGCGCGCCGCCTCTGAGCCTTTGCCAGTCAAAGAGGCCCGCCATTTTTTCGTTCTGTACTGATCCCGAAACACTCGGCACGTTCCGTTGGTTCTCATGCTATCTGACCAACGGTGTGCATTGGGCCTTCTATCTGTCCTTCTTCAAGGTGCTTTTGCTGCTTGCGATCACCGCACCGGTCGCACTTGGTTTTGGGTTTCTGGGGGCCATGGCGGCCCGGTCCCACTTCCTGCCGCTCAGCCTGCTGGGAAAGGGCTATATCGCCATCGTACGCGGCGTTCCGGATATCGCGTTCTTCATGTTCTTCGTAATCGCACTGGATCAGGCTTTCGAATGGACACGGCACAAAGTCCTTTGTCCGGAGTGGACCGATCCGGTCCGGCAGGGCAATGACTTCATCGTCTGTCAGGCTGCAAAGCTGCCGCTGGGCAGCGCCCCTGAATGGGTGCATGAAACCTATGGCTTCTTTCTGGCTGTTATCACCTTTTCCATCGTTTTTGGAGCATTTGCGGCCAACGTCCTGTTTGGCGGTATGCGCGCTGTACCACATGCTCAGCTGGAAACGGCCGAGGCTTATGGCATGACCCGTCGCCAGACCTTCTGGCGTATCCTCGTGCCGCAAATGTGGGTCTACGCCCTGCCTGGCCTGTCGAACCTGTGGATGGTTCTGATCAAGGCCACACCACTGCTTTTCCTGCTGGGTATCGAAGACATCGTCTATTGGGCGCGCGAACTGGGGTCGTACAAAAACCCCAAATTCACGCAGTATCCGCATGGCGACTGGCGCATGTGGTATTTCCTCGGCTTGCTGGTGTTCTACTTGGGCATGACCCGCGTCTCGGAAGTCGGACTTGAACGGCTTATGCGACGCCTGTCACGCGGTCAGGCAACCTCGGGCGGAGAACTGCTACGCAAGGAGACAACCGCATGAGCTGCTTGCAAACAATTCAAGACTATGGACTGCGTTCGATCGGAATTGGCGAGCGCCTGCTGCCTCGCAATGATTTCACCCTGTGCGAGCATTTTACGCTGATCGGCTCAGGAATGATCTGGAACATCTATTTCGGGATCATGGCGCTGGCGACCGGGTTCTTTCTGGCGACGGCACTGGCAATGGGCAAGGCATCCACAAACAAGTGGCTGCGCAAACCGTCGGAATGGTTCATCTTTCTGTTCCGAGGCTCGCCGCTGTTTATTCAGTTCTTCTTCGCCTATTTCCTCTTCCTGTCGCTAAAGCAGAGCTTTCCATTCTTTGACGCCCTTACATCCGCCTGGCTGGGCGCGTTGATCGTGCTGTTTTTCAATACAGCCGCCTATTCGGGAGAGATCTTCTATGGCGCACTGCGGTCGATACCCAAAGGCGATATCGAGGCTGCGGACGCCTATGGCATGACCGGTTGGTCGCGGTTCCGCCGCATCATCTGGCCCACCATGCTGCGGTTGGCCTGGCCCGCCTACACGAATGAGGCGATCTTCCTGTTCCATGCCACGACGCTGGTCTTCTTCTCGGCCTTCCCGGTCTGGCAGCAAAGGGGCGATGCGCTGTATTACGCGGGCTATTTCGCGGACAAGACGTTCAACCCGTTCATCCCCTATCCGATTCTGGCCTTCTACTTCATCTTGCTGACACTCGTGGTCATCTGGGGATTTGGCATGATCAACAAGCGGCTGAACCGACACCTGCCTGCGGCCAAGCGAAGCAAAATGAAGTTGAGACTGAATCTGGCGCGCTGATCTCAGGCGCGCCAATTGCCCATTCGGGTAGAGTAATCTGAAATACAAACAGGCGAAAATTGCGTGTCCTGCGCTTTGTATCTGATGCTGTTTGAGAGAGATGGTACCGCCTCCCTGGCTTGAACAGGGGACCTCTGGATCCACAATCCAGCGCTCTAACCAACTGAGCTAAGGCGGCACTCGTGAGGGGCGATTTACCGAACGCGCCGGGGGAATGCAAGAGGATTAAAGCCGAATTTTCCAGCTTTGTTCGACAAGATCGACCCCGAAGGAATACACTGGTTTACTGTCCAGCAATTGCCACCCGTTCGCGCGATACAGCGCGCAGGCCGCCCGGTGGCTTTCATGGGTCCACAGCCGCATTTCCGTGTACCCAACGCTTCGTGCAAAGCCCATGCAGGTGTCCAGCATCCGCTTTCCCAACCCCTGCCCCCTAACCTCTGGCAGCAGCAGAAAAAGCCGCAGCTTTGCTGTTTGATCGTCCAGCGACACACAAAAGATACTGCCCAGCCTTTGCGCAGCGCGTTCCGCGATCCAGCCCCGCTCGCGTATGGCATCATGCCCGGTGACAAAGTCATTTAGGATGGATTGTACAAGAACGCCGAACGAGGCATCAAACCCTTCATCCCGCGTGTAAAGCCGGTCGTGCTGCTCTACCAGCCAAGGCACGTCTGTGGCACGAAAAGGTCTGATCTGAATGCCATCCATGCCCCATATGACCGCAAAGACAGCTTGATTCTCAACCCTTTGCGCGCTAGCACGAACGCTCAGTCCCGGAGGCGAACATGGGCATCAACACCGAACGCGACATTCAGGCGAACCTGCAGATCGGCCCCACCGATCAGGGCATGATACGACTGTTCATCGAGGCCGATGGCATCGAGATTCCGATGGATTTCGATCCCGAGGAAGCCGAAGAAATCGCGGACGAAATCCGCGCGGCGGCGCAGGCTGCCCGGGCAGTCAAAGGCTGATCTTTCAGATTCGGGGATCGCGCAGCGTCTGCAACCTGCGGGCCGCATCGGACGCAAACTTCTGGATCATCTTTTTGCGCCGCGCCGGGGCAAGCTTGTCTTCCGGCGCCATGCGCACAATCTCGGCATCATAAGCATCGGCAATGATCAGGCCGGTTTCCGAAGGCAACAGGTCGGTTGGAAAGTCGATATCCACGGCCCAGAAAAACCGATCACACCACTCAAGATACCCCTGCCATTTGCAATCCGACTGATAGTCGGCTCGGCTGGACTTGCATTCGATCACCCAAAGCTCACCCTTGGGACCCAGCCCCATGACATCGACACGCAACCCACGGGTCGGCACGAATTCTTCAACTGAAACAAAGCCATGCGTCAAGAGGTGGCGGGCCACGCCACGCGCCAATCGCTGTCCGGGTTGCAGATCCAATGTCATCCTGAAAATGTGAACAATTCGTGAACAAAAATCAAGCACGACTTCACACTTGACATGATACCGTTTGGTTTCTCATTATATGATACCAAAAGGTATCTCTTCAGGGTGAGCACATGCAATCACAAACGCAAAGCGCATTTCGCGCGCTTGCCGACCCGACACGCCGGAACATCGTGCAGTTACTGGCCACGCAAGACATGACCATCGCGCAACTGACCGAGCGGTTCGACATGACCCGTGCTGCTGTCAAAAAGCACCTGACAGTTTTGTCGGATGGCGGGCTCATCACGGTTGAGGCACGCGGTCGGGAGCGCATCAATAGGTTAGAACCCCAAGGAATGGCCCCTGTTCTCGATTGGCTTAGCTATTTCGACCAGTTTTGGGACGACCGCCTCAACAATCTGAAAGAAGCCATTGAAAGGAAAGACACATGACTGATGCCGTTCTGCAAAAAACGATCTTTCTGCGGGCCGAACCTGAAGCCGTCTGGGCTTACCTGACCGATCCCGAGCGGTTGGCCGAATGGTTTCACAAACCCGAACGCCCTCTGGCGGCCGGTCAAAAACTCGAGATGTTCGGGACGACCAGTGGCGATCTGCTGATCTGGGGCGAGGTACGCGTTGCCCACCCACCGCAGTATCTGGAATACACATTTACCGTTAAACTCATGGGCGACGCTGTCAGCGTGGTCAAATGGACGCTGGAACCGGTTCCCGGAGGTACCCGGTTGTCCCTACTGCACGAAGGCTTGCCACAAGGCGCCGAAGCATTTGGCCTGATCCTGTCTCTGGACAGCGGCTGGGACGAGCATTTCGACAAGATGCGGACCGCCCTGCACGAAACTGTTGATGCCTGACCCCTTGTGCAAACCCGCCGCAACCCCTACTTAGGCGCGTGGCGGGTTCTGCCCTTCTTGTGACTGGTAGCATTCTGGTGGCCTTAAGCAATTCCGAGGGGGCTGGCTCTGTTCAGGTCCTGGCCTGATTACCTGGCGCCCACCTGTACATACAGGTCCTCGGGAATCACACCGCACGGATGACTGGTGGTCCCGCCACATTTTCCTTGAAAGTCAGCGCGCTGAATTCGCCTCTTGCTTGACGACAGCTGGTTCAAAGCTGTGCACAACAGGCGATCCTCGACGCGGTCCGCCAGGCTTTTCGGCCATGCTCATGATCTTGTAACCGAACTGAACGCCAGCAAAAACGATCCCGTTCATGAACCAGATCATCGCCAACGCGATCAGGCCGATTTCAGAACTGGTGATCAGGTGACGTAGATTCGCGACGTTAAAGGCAAGCAACACCCCAACAAACACAGCCGAGATAACAAAACCCCAGGCGACTTGCGTGATGTACAGGCGGATCAGTTTGGGCATGGCGAACCTCATTGCGCTATGACATTCAGGTTAGCGCATATCTGGTTCGGGTAAAGGCGTCAGAATGCCTCGGGCTGTGCCTCACGCGCCATGTGATCCAGAACGGCGTTGACGAATTTCGGTTCCTTGCCTTCGGGGAAAAAGGCGCGGGCCACGTCAACGAATTCAGTGATGACCACTTTGGGTGGTGTGTCGCTTTGGGTCAGCTCCGCACCTGCCGCACGGAAAGTTGCACGCAAGGTCGGGTCAATGCGCGCGATGGGCCACTTAGCCACCAGTGCGCGGTCGGTCATCTGGTCGATCGGCGCCTGATAGTTCACGGCGTCTTCGACCAGTTTGCGGAAGACGCGGGTATCGCCATCCAGCATTTCCTCGCCCTCATAGACGGCGCCGAACCGATGATCCAGAAACTCGTTCACAACCTGTTCGGTCGTCTGGCCCGACTGCTCCATCTGGAACAGCGCCTGCACGGCGTAAAGCCGAGCGGCGGATTTCATCAGGCGTTTCTGGTTGGCCGGTTTCGGCGCGTCTGTCTGGGTCATGCTGTCGAGGGTCCGTTGCTGTCGCCCGCCACAAGGATGGACTCGGACGGGGGCTTGAAGCCGACGCCCTTTTTCGAAGCGCCCCACTTACGGCTGAGCGCGATCAGATGCAAGGCCGCAGCGGCCGCTCCGCCGCCTTTATTCATCTTTTCAGGATTTGCGCGGACTTCGGCCTGATCGTCATTCTCAACGGTCAGGATACCATTGCCGATCAGCAGGCCTTGCAGGCCCATCAGCTGAATGGCGCGGCTGGAGTCGTTGCAGACGGTTTCGTAATGCGTGGTCTCACCGCGAATGACACAGCCCAGCGCGACATACCCGTCGTAGTTACACTGGCGGTCGGCCATGGCGATAATGGTTGGGATTTCCAGCGCGCCGGGAACCTCGACCACGTCGCAGGTGCCGCCAGCGGCCTCGATCTCGGCCTTGGCGCCGGCAATCATGTTATCGGCGATGGCACGGTAGAACGGTGCCACAACCAGCAGCAGTTTCACCGGTTTGTCGAAGGTCGGGGTCGGCAGAACGCCATGTTTGTCTTGTTCAGCCACGATCAGTCATCCTTGAGAATGGAGCGGGTGCCGACGATGGACAGGCCAAAGGCGTCGAGCCCCAGATATACGGTTTCAGGCGAGTCGGTCAGCAGCACCAGTTCCTGAATGCCCATCTTGGACAGGATCTGCGCGCCCAGACCGGTTTGCTTGATGGTGCGGGGGCCTTCGTCCTCGGCCGCATAAAGCGAGTTGCGCGGTTGGCGGAACAGGCAGACCACGCCGCGGCCTTCCTCGGCGATCTTTTCCATCGCACGGGGCAACTCGCGTGTGGACTTCGGACCAAGGCCCAGAATGTCCGGCGCTTCGTGCAGGGCGTGGGTGCGGGTCAGAACCGGCTCGGGCGTGGTGATATCGCCCTTGATCATCACGACGTGCTCGATGCCGTGGGTCTGGTCGGTGAACAGGCGCATTTCCCATTCGCCTCCATATTCCGACGTCACGGTCTCACGCGAGGTTTCGACCACCAGATTGTCATTGCGCGAGCGGTAGGTGATCAGGTCGCTAATCGTGCCGATCTTCATGTCGTGCTCATTAGCGAACTCTACCAGATCGGGCAGACGCGCCATGGTACCGTCGGCTTTCATGATCTCACAGATCACGCCCGAGGGGTTCAGCCCGGCAAGGCGCGAGATATCCACAGCGGCCTCGGTATGACCTGCGCGTACCAGCACCCCGCCCCGCTTGGCGCGCAGGGGGAAGATATGGCCGGGGGTGGCGATATGCGCCATCGTGTTCTGTTCGTTGATCGCGGTGGCCACGGTCAGCGCGCGGTCAGCGGCAGAGATACCGGTAGACACACCCTCACGCGCCTCAATCGACACGGTGAATGCGGTTTCGTGGCGGGACGAGTTGTTCACTGCCATCATCGGCAGGCCCAAGGCATCCACACGCTCGGCGGTCATCGGCAGGCAGATCAGCCCGCGCCCGTGGGTGGCCATAAAGTTAATCGCCTCGGCATTCGCAAACTCGGCCGCGATTACCAGATCGCCCTCATTCTCGCGGTCTTCGTGATCGACCAGAATATACATCCGGCCTTTGCGTGCCTCTTCGATGATCTCTTCGATCGGGCTGATCGCGGCGCGCAGTTGCGCTTCGACGGGTCCGGGGGTTTCAAAGCTCATGAGGCAGCCTTTCGCAGAGCATGTTTGAACGGGTGGATAGACCACGATGCGTCCAAAGGCCAGCCCGTAGACGGCAAGGCCCGGTCAGGACGCGACGTTGTTCCGTTGCTTCAGGACATCTCGGCCAGACGCGCGACGTAGCGGGCCAGCGTGTCGATCTCAAGGTTCACTTTGTCGCCGACCGAGACATCCCCCCAGGTCGTGACCTCTTTGGTGTGCGGGATAAAGTTGATACCAAAGTCACAGCCATCCACATCGTTGACGGTCAGCGAGGTACCGTTCAGCGCAACCGACCCCTTGGGCGCGATGAAGCGCGCCAGTTCCTTGGGTGCGCGCAGGGTGACACGGGTGCTGTCGCCTTCGTCCTGCATGGCGACAACTTCGGCCACGCCATCCACGTGACCCGACACGATATGCCCGCCCAATTCGTCACCAACCTTCAGGGCGCGTTCCAGATTGACGCGCTTGCCGATCTGCCAGCTGTCCAGGTTGGTTTTCGAAACCGTCTCGGCGCTGATCTGAACGTCATACCAGTCATCGCCCAGCGCGATCACAGTCAGGCAGACACCGTCGCTTGCAATCGAGGCCCCAATATCGATACCCGCCGTGTCATAGGACGTCTTGATCCGGGCCCGCAGATCGCCCTGTTGATCCAATTCGGTGACGGTGCCCACATCGGTAACGATCCCTGTAAACATTCCGCTAACCCTTTTTTCTTAACATGGCCCAGTGTTCCACGCCGAGGTAAGCCCAACCGGCCTTTCGGGCAAGCCCCACCTTGCCGCCAAAACCCGAAACGGGCATAATTTCATCAACAAACGGCAAGAGCAGAAATGATGTCATCCCCTGCAAAAGGCGCAAAACGCCGTGTCTTCCTGTTTCTGCAGGGGCCTCATGGACCGTTTTTCAGCGGGCTTGGTCGGATGTTGCGCTCCACGGGGGCCGAGGTCTGGCGCGTCGGTTTCAACGCAGGCGATCAGGCGTTCTGGTTCGACAAGTCCTCATACATTCCATTCCGCGACGCACCCGAACACTGGCGGGATCGGCTTTTGGAATTGATCGACGAACGAAACGTCACGGATATCGTCCTTTACGGCGACACCCGTCCGGTTCATTCCAAAGCGGTGAAGGTCGCGAAGGCCAAAGGCGTCACCGTCCATGTCTTCGAGGAAGGCTATTTGCGCCCATGGTGGGTGACATATGAACGGTTCGGCTCGAACGGCAACTCGCGGCTGATGTCTCTGGACGTTCAGCAAATGCAGCATGCACTGGATCAATCTGTTCTGCAGGTGCCACCGCCACCGTCACATTGGGGGGATATGCGGCAACACATCTTTTATGGCGCACTGTATCATTGGTTCGTACTGTTCTTGAACCAAAGTTACCGAAACTTTCGGCGGCACCGGGACCTGCCTGTGTCAAAGGAATTCAGGCTGTATTTCAAACGTCTGGCCTTGATGCCATTTCACCGGATACAGCGCCGCTGGGCGACGGCGCGAGTGCTTGGAAACGGTCACCCCTACCATCTGATCCTGTTGCAGCTGGGGCATGACAGTTCGGTTCAGGCTCATTCGGACTATTCCTGCATGTCCGATTTTCTTGAGGACGTGTTTCGGGGTTTCGCAAAAGGCGCCCCGGCGCATCACCGGCTGGTGGTGAAGGAACACCCGCTTGAAAACCATCGCGAGCCCCTGCACCGCCGCGTGCGCCAGATGGCAAAGGCGCATGGTATTTCAGACCGTGTGCACTACGTACCCGGCGGGAAACTCGCCAAGCTGCTGGATGGGGCTAACTCTGCCGTCACGATCAACTCGACCGCCGGGCAGCAGGTTCTTTGGCGCGGCATTCCACTGCGTATTTTCGGCAGGTCAGTCTATGACAAACCCGAATTCGTGTCGCGGCAGCCGCTGGCTGCATTCTTTGCCGACCCGATGCCGCCAGATCGGGACGCCTATCAAAGCTATCGCCGCTTTCTGCTGAAAACCAGCCAACTACCCGGCGGTTTCTATTCACACCGTGGTCGCCGGCAATTGCTGCGGGGCGTGGCGGACATGATACTGGATACCACTGACCCTTATCAGTCCGTCCTGAGCGACAAAGAGGCGCTGACGCCACAGTTGAACCTGGTTGAATGAAATCGACCGGTTGGCGCTAGAAGTTGTCGTGTGAACCGAGTAGCCTGCGCCAAACAAAAGACCATACAAAGACGACTGAGGATTACCGGCAGTGCAGCGCTTTCCAATCCGATGGATACGGGGAATGTCCCTTGTGGCCGCAATCGGCCTGCTGGCCGCGTGTCAGCTTCCCAAGGCGGGCCCCAACAAAACCGAGATTTTGTCAGGCTCGACGGCCAATGGCGGCAATGCTTTTGTGGTCGAGGTTGACGACCGGGTCACCCGGGCAACGTCGGCTATTCCGCAATATGGGTTTTCGCGCGCCTTTAGCAGCGCGCAAAACCTGACTGCAGATACAGTGCGCCCCGGCGATATCTTGGGTTTGACGATCTGGGAAAACGTCGATGACGGGTTGTTGTCCAGCGAACTCGGCGGAGCTACGGCCCTTGAGCAAGTTCAGGTGGATAGCGACGGGTTTATCTTTGTGCCCTATGCGGGTCGCATTCGGGCCGCCGGTAACACGCCCGAACAACTCCGCCAACTAATCACCACTAAACTGCAGGATCAAACGCCCGATCCGCAGGTCGAAGTACGCCGCACCGCAGGCAACGGGTCAACCGTTTCCCTTACCGGAGAAATCGGCGTGCCGGGCGTTTATCCGATTGAACGGCCCAGCAGAACTTTGCTTGGGATGTTGTCCCAGGCGGGTGGTGTCGCCGTTGGTTCAGACATCGCACTGGTCACGCTGATCCGAGGAAATGACCGAGGAACCGTTTGGTACGATGACTTGTTCCGTAACCCCAAGCTGGACGTGGCATTGCGCGGCGGCGATCGCATTCTGGTCGAGGCCGACAGTCGATCCTATATAGCACTGGGTGCGACCGGCCAGTCTCGCGTGGCGTTTGACACACAGGACTTGACCGCGCTGGAAGCATTGGCGCAGGTGGGAGGACTGCAATCCCTGTCCTCGGACCCAACCGGTATCTTCGTTCTGCGCAAGGAACGGCAAGACATCGCCAGAACGGTCATGGGACGTCAGGATTTGCAAGGAGATCAGCGCATGATCTACCTTTTGAACCTTACAGCGCCCAATGGGTTGTTCATCGCCCGCGATTTCGTCATTCGGGATGATGATACGATTTATGTGACCGAAGCTCCGTATGCACAGTGGAGTAAGTCGATCTCACTGATCGCCGGTGGCCTGACGCCGGTTGCAAACGTTGCCACACTGACGGGCGGCTGATGCACGCTGACGAGACAGCCGGGACACAGCGTACCCGGCTGTTTGTCTATAACGGCGGTTTCCTGACCCAACGCCGCGTGCGGCGTATGCTGAACCTCTCTGGTTATGACATTCGTATTGGCCTTCCCCGCGAGGGCGATGTCGTCGGCGTTTGGGGCAACAGCCCGACGGCCCATCGCGGCCTGGCGATCGCCGCCCGACACAATACGCTGGTTCTGCGGGTCGAGGATTCTTTTCTGCGTTCGTTGCATCCAGGAAGGGTTGGCGAGCCCCCGTTGGGCCTTCTGCTCGACCGGTCCGGGGTACACTTCGATCCGGCTCAGCCATCCGATCTTGAGACGTTGCTGGCCACGCATCCGCTGGACGACACCGCTCTGTTGAACCGGGCCAGATATGGCATCGAACGCATGCGCGAGTTGCACCTAAGTAAGTATTCAGCCGTCGACCCTACCCTCCCGCCACCCGACCCCGGCTATGTTCTGGTGGTCGATCAGGCTGACAATGATGCCTCTGTGACCGCCAGCAAAGGAGATTACACCCGCTTTCGCGAAATGCTGGTTATCGCGCAGGAAGAAAATCCCGGCGCTCGCATTCTGATCAAAACGCATCCGGAAACCGTTGCGGGATATCGCAGCGGATATTTCTCGGATCAGGACTTGTCCGACAGAGTTGCGTTTTTCAGCACTCCGATCAGCCCATGGCTCCTGCTGGACGGCGCGGTGGGTGTCTACACCCTGTCGTCGCAATTTGGGTTCGAAGCCATTTTGGCCGGGCACAAACCACGAGTCTTCGGCCAGCCGTTCTATGCCGGATGGGGCCTGACACAAGACGAAGAACACTTTCCGCGCCGACAACGCAACCTGACCCGAGCGCAACTGTTCGCCGCTGCAATGATCCTCTGCCCCAGTTGGTATGATCCTTACAGGGACCGACTATGCGAACTGGAAACTGTTCTGGATACGCTTGAGGCACAAACGAGCTCATGGCGGCAGGATCACAAGGGATGGACTGCGTCAGGCATGCGCCTGTGGAAGCGCAAGCATCTGCAACAGATGTTCGGGCGTGAAAAGAAGATCAGGTTTACCTCTGGGCCCCCGGATTCGTCGGATCGCCCCCATATGGTCTGGGCCAACCACGCGCGTGATGCCGAAAACGCTGTCAGGATCGAGGATGGGTTTTTACGGTCACGCGGGCTTGGCGCCAACCTTGTGCCTCCGCTTTCCCTGGCCACAGATGATTTGGGTATCTATTACGATCCAACGCGTCCAAGTCGATTGGAGGAACTGGTCGCAAAGCGTGTGACTCTGCGTCCGGATCAGGAATTGCGGGCCGAGCGGCTGGTGGCCCATATCGTCAGCGACCAACTCAGCAAGTACAACATCGGAGGTACTCCCCCGGACCTGCCCGACGGACATCGCATTCTGGTGCCCGGTCAGGTTCATGACGATGCTTCAATCCTGTTGGGCACAACAACCGTGCGCACGAATAACGACTTGCTGCGCGCAACACGCGAGGCGAACCCGAACGCGATCCTGATCTACAAACCGCATCCAGATGTCGAGGCCGGATTGCGCGAAGGTGAGATTGAAGACGAGAGCCTTGCCGACATCATCGCCAGCAACACCGACCCCGCCGCTTTGCTGGCACAAGTGCAAGAGGTTTGGACAATGACCTCACTGCTCGGGTTTGAAGCGCTCCTGCGTGGTGTCCGTGTCACCACCCTCGGCGCACCTTTCTACGCCGGATGGGGCCTGACGCAGGATCTGGGAACAGTCCCGGCACGGCGGGGGGCTCGACCGTCTCTGCATGGACTGGTGCACGCAGCGCTCATCGATTACCCGCGTTATCTGGATCCGGTCACCGGACAGCCCTGCCCTGTCGAGGTTGCAATTCAACGCCTGACTGAAGGGTACGAACGCAAAGGTGGTCCCGCGCTGCGACTACTTTCTAAACTGCAGGGCGCGTTTGCCACGAACGCACATCTGTGGCGTCGCCGTTAACGCAGCAACCGCGCCCAACGATGCAGCACGTCCGGCCCGATAGCGCGAGTTTCGATCAACTCAAACCGCGGTGCCGCATTGAGAGTCTCCAACCCAAGTGACCCAACGGCCGGCAAGCCTTCGGCCCCGATCGTCAGCCCCGCGCTGAATCCTACAAGCTCATCCACAAGATCTTCAGCCAGCAACGAAGCAGCCAACGCTGACCCGCCTTCGCAGAAGACGCGTGTCAGCCCCGCGTGCCCCAGCTGTTGCAGCAGATCCTTGGCATCGATGTGGTGCTCTTGCAGTGCACAAGGGATCAAACGTGCGCCTAACCCCTCCCAAGCGCGCGCGCGCTCGGGGTCCGGAGACGGGCCATGGCACAGCCACACCGGTATTTGCGACGCCGTGCGGGCCAAATGCCCCATAAGCGGGATATCCAGATGGCGTGAGACGACAACCCGCACCGGTTGCGACTCGATCCCCAGATCGCGGACCGTCAAAGAGGGATCATCCGCCCGCGCCGTCCCTGCCCCTACAATCACCGCATCGTGACGCGCACGCATGGCATGCACCGCCCGCCGCGCTTTTGGTCCGGTAATCCACTGGCTGTGACCGGTGGATGTCGCGATACGTCCGTCAAAACTGCTGGCCAACTTGAGTGTAACGAACGGTCGCCCCTGTTCCGTTTTCAGAAAGAACCCAGCATGGTCTCGCGCTGCCTGCTCGGCCAGAACGCCGGTGGTGACCTCGATCCCCGCCTCTCGCAGCATGGCAAAGCCCTGCCCCGCCACACGCGGATCGCTGTCCTCAATAGCCGAGACAACGCGGGACACGCCCGCTTTGATCAAAGCCTCGGCACAGGGCGGCGTTTTTCCGTAGTGAGAACAGGGTTCCAATGAAACATAGGCTGTTGCGCCTCGGGCGGCCTCTCCGGCCTGCGCCAAGGCCTGTGGTTCGGCATGCGGACGGCCACCGGGTTGGGTCCAGCCGCGTCCGACAATCCGGCCATCGCGCACAATGACACAGCCCACTGCGGGGTTAGGCCAACACGTCCCTTGGCCGCGCTGGCCCAAAGACAAAGCCAGCGCCATAAATCGCTTATCAGTTTCGCTCACTCGTCCGTCGAAGGCTGCGGCGGGCGCAGTTCGTGGACAAACTCCTCGAAATCATCGGCCGCCTGGAAATTCTTGTACACGCTTGCAAAACGAACATAGGCCACGGTGTCAATCCGCGCCAGAGCTTCCATGACGATCTCGCCGATCTTGTTGGACGGGATATCGGTTTCGCCCATGCTTTCCAAACGGCGGACGATACCAGAAATCATCTGGTCGATCCGATCCGGTTCAATCGGTCGTTTCTGCATCGAAATCCGGATCGAGCGTTCCAGCTTATCCCGGTCGAAATCTTCACGTTTTCCATTGGTTTTGATCACCACCAGATCGCGCAGCTGTACACGCTCATAAGTGGTGAACCGCCCCCCACATGCGGGACAAAACCGGCGTCGGCGGATCGCGACGTGATCCTCTGCCGGGCGTGAATCTTTGACCTGAGTGTCGATATTTCCGCAAAACGGGCAGCGCATCCGCCGTCTCCTCGTCCCTTGTTCGGCCTCTTTTTGTAAGCTATGCCGCTTACTTATCCACAACTATAGGGTAGCCGCTAGGATTTGGGTAGTCGGAATTTTTTACCGCTATATCGTGAGTCTATGCAAAATGCGCCGCAACCTTTCGGCGATGCGGCGCTGAGCGATGCTCGAACAGATAAATCCCCTGCCACGTGCCCAGAACAGGATGCCCAGATGCGACTGGGATCGACAGCGACACGGGCAAAAGTGCGGCTTTGATATGGGCGGGCATATCGTCTGGGCCTTCATAAGTGTGCCGCAAATACGCCATTGCCGGATGATCCGACGGCGGTACTAGCCGATCAAAAAAGGCACGCAAGTCTGTCTGCACTTCCGGGTCCGCGTTTTCCTGAATGATCAGCGAACAGGAGGTGTGCCGTACGAACAGTGTCAGCAGACCATAGCCCTCGACCGAATTGAGCCAGTTACGCACGTCCGAGGTAAATTCGTAAAGGCCCGGGCCGTGGGTTGAAATCACTAACTCGGTCTGCATCAGGCGGACACCCTTTTATCACCGTATGAAGGGGCGCACGTTGCAGCGGCCATTGGCGGCCGAAACGGACATATTGAACCCAGGTTGAAACCCTGTCGTAATGACACCACCGCTTTGTTGCGGAACCCCCTCTGGCGGCGTGAGCGAGAATTGCACAGCTGTTCTTCGGCCTGTCGCCTCGCTGGGGCCGTAGCCACGCTTGACGTAAATTCGCTGCTGCCAGCTTGCCCCCAATGTCCTGCGCGCAAAGTCTGAGGCCGCGCACCAGTACCCGTCTACATCGGTGCGCCCCCTTGGGATCACTTCAAACTCCGTATTGCTCAGCGCGACGGTCTGAAACCCAAACCGGGCGAACGTGGCCGAAGCCGGAGTGCTCAGCATCATCGCCGCCAATACTGCATACATAACCTTTTTCATAATCAAACTCTTTCCTGTTTCGAGGTAAGCATTGACCTAGTTTACTTTAAATTCAGACAAAGACGCTTCACGATGAATTCAGCCCGTTCCTAGCTGGTCGTGAACGGGTGCCAGCCAGCCGCGATACCTGATTAGACAGTCCAGCATCGGCATTTCAGCCGACACATCAAACCCAAAATGCCCGATTTCGTCCTGCCAATCTACAGTTGAAGACGCGGCAGAAGGAATGCCGGGCAGCGGATTCCCAGAACACTGAGACGCCTTATATGTATCAACAGGCGCCCGTCAAAGACTTCAGGCACCAACCAAATGGACAAAAAGCCCAATTGTTCACGAACACATTCGGCACCGTGATCAAAAGTTAGCCGGGATCGCATGGTGTGGCCGTCAAAGTCGCGAACCCATCGCCATTCATGCCCTGCACGATCTATCGTGACCTGCACCGGGATGTCGGCGGCGTCTGGCGGGAAGCGCCCAAGACGCAATACCAATGCAATTAACCTGCTCTTGCCCCCGGCAACACTGCACCGCCCGACGTACAGCCCCGGGGCCTCATGCAACTGCCTTACCGCAGGCGGCAGAACGGACTGGGAAGGCAGGGATTGCAAAAAAGGGTCGGGATGCACTCAAAACCCCTCAGGCAGAAACCGGGACTGCAATGAAGCGTCCGGGATCAAACAGGTCTGCGTGCGCCCAAAGACTTTGTACCTGTTTCGCGCAATTGAGTGATAGAGCGGGTCCTTGAGCCATCTTGGCAGGAACCGACACAAAGACAGAACTGGCCATGCTCCCGGCAAGCTTTTCATTGCGGCGGCGAATGCATCCAAACGCTGATGAACTTTGCCATTGACGATAACAAGATTGGTTTCAAAATCCCGCGCTGGAAGACCGAGTTCACGATATAGCCGTTGCCCTAAAGGCGACTGCGCCGTTGCGAACTTAAAGCGATGCGTTTTATCTCGCGCCAACATGAAGCGGAAAAACCCCGAACACAGGACACATTCCCCATCAAATACAATGACATCCTGAATATTCTTTAAACTGGCAGAAACAGGGTTTGGCATATCTTTGGCCCGATAACGCTCGGACCAACCCTTTCATTCCGGTCCAGACCGAACAATGCGACAAGAGGACTTGCCCGCGATCCAAGAGAGTAGTTGTGCCGGGGAGCCACCGGAACTGGTGAATTTCCAGGGCTCTGCCCGCTCCCCAACAAGGCACTGACCCGACAACGGGCGGAAAATACAAAATATTCAGCCTCGGGTCTTGTTTTCATCCGCCAAAACTATTCGAATTCCGGACAATAGATTTGCTAAGATCAAGACAAACGTATCCCGCGCTCGACTTGAAGTCTCCTTGAGTAAACGGTGGTCAATCCGATGGAAGTAGATATCGCCCGCATTCAATTGTTGGCTTCAGCACTTGATCAAAGAACGAAGGACACCGATCTGACCGATCGCGTCCTTGAAAAATGCGACCTGTCCCGCGAAACCATCGCTCCTCCGGCAACTGTCTATACAGCCCATCAAGAGGCTCTGTTCGTACGTTATGCTTGCGATGCGCTTGGGGATGTAACATTTGCAGCGCAGGCTGGGTTGCAGTTTAAGTCCACGTCGAGTCTGACCGCCTATATCAGTAAGTATTCCCGTGACCTGCGGCAGGTCATGGAGAATACATCTCGTTTTCATAGGATCATTGATCCAGCCCTCATGTTCAGCCTACGTCTTGCAGGTAACTTCGCCACCATCGAGGCCGATTGGAAAGACGCTGGTTTTGCCCGGTATCATCGGAGGACCGAGTTCCTGATGTTCGCAGGCTTGTCTCGAATGCGCACGTTGACGCAAGCTAATTTCTTTCCCATCGAACTAAGATTTCAACACGAAGTCGGTGAAAGCCGGTTAAAGTTTGAAAAGCTTGCAGGATTTCCCGTTGTGTTTGGCGCAGAACGACTTGAGATTGTTCTGGCGCCGTCCGCGCTTGATTTGCCGGTTCCGACCTATGACTCGAACCTCCGGGCGCATCTTCTGGAGTATGGAGAACGCGTTCTGGCCGAGCGACACTCGCCCGAGCAAAAACTGCGAGCGCAAGTCGAAGGGCTGATCACCCGGTCGATGCCAGGCGCGGTTATCAACGCCGACGAGGCCGCCGCCAATCTGGGGATGAGTTCACGCACGTTTGCACGCCGCCTCAAAGACGAAGGGGTCAGCTATCGCGATATCGTCGATGACCTGCGATGCGATCTGGCGCAGACTTTCATTACCAATGGGATGCCATTGTCCGAGATTGCTTTTTCCTTGGGCTATTCCGATCAGCCTGCGTTTTCGACAGCTTTCAAACGCTGGACCGGTCAAGCACCCAGCACATTCCGCAGCCGCCTGGATTTCCCCCAAAACCCGTAAAGCGGGTGGCCGGGGGTCATCAGCGGCACAGCCTCGCCCCGGCCTGTCCCATGAGTGGACACCGGAGATATAGAGGCGCTGCCTGAACAGAACTTGTGAGTTGCCGCCAAATTGATCTTTGAACCGGTCAATGTGAAGAGTTCCGTCTGAAAGAAAAAGGCGCCTCGATTGAGGCGCCTTTCAATTCACTGATCCAGGAAGGATCGTAGTTTTCGAGACCGGCTCGGGTGTTTCAGTTTACGCAGCGCCTTCGCTTCGATCTGACGAATACGTTCGCGGGTCACGCTGAACTGTTGGCCAACCTCTTCCAGCGTATGGTCGGTATTCATGCCAATGCCAAAGCGCATCCGCAGAACCCGTTCCTCACGCGGGGTAAGCGAGGCCAGAACCCGGGTCGTGGTTTCCTTGAGGTTCTCCTGAATCGCGCTGTCCAGAGGCAGCACCGCATTCTTGTCCTCGATGAAATCGCCCAGCTGGCTGTCTTCTTCGTCACCAATCGGCGTCTCAAGCGAGATCGGCTCCTTGGCAATTTTCATCACCTTGCGCACTTTCTCAAGTGGCATCTGCAGCTTTTCGGCCAGTTCTTCCGGCGTCGGTTCGCGGCCAATTTCGTGCAGCATCTGACGGCCGGTCCGGACCAGTTTGTTGATCGTTTCGATCATGTGGACCGGAATACGGATTGTCCGCGCCTGATCTGCGATCGAGCGTGTGATCGCCTGACGAATCCACCACGTCGCATAGGTCGAGAACTTGTAGCCACGGCGGTATTCGAACTTGTCCACGGCCTTCATCAGGCCGATGTTACCTTCCTGAATAAGATCAAGGAATTGCAGGCCACGGTTCGTGTACTTTTTGGCGATTGAGATCACCAAACGCAGGTTGGCTTCGACCATTTCCTTCTTGGCCTGCCGCGCCTCTTTCTCGCCCTTCTGAACCTGCTGCACGATGCGGCGGAATTCGCTGATATCCAGACCGACATACTGACCGACCTGAGCCATGTCGTTGCGCAGTTCTTCAACCTTGGCAGTCGAGCGTTCGATAAACATCTGCCAACCCCGGCCCGGCTTTTCGGCCATCTCGGTCAGCCAGTTCGGGTCCAGTTCGCGGCCACGATAGGCGTCAATGAACTCACGACGGTTGATACGGGCCTGGTCGGCCAGTTTCACCATCGAGCTGTCCAGCGACATGATGCGGCGGTTGATGCCATAAAGCTGGTCAATCAGGGCTTCGATACGGTTGTTGTGCAGGTGAAGACCATTCACCAGTTCAACGATCTCAGCACGCAGCTTCTGATAGGTCTCTTCATCCTTCTCACTGAAGGATCCATCCTCGTTCAGGGTCGCTGAAATCCGGCTGTCCTGCATTTCCGACAACATCGAGAAGTCGGTCGAAATCCGCTCCAGCGTGGTCAGAACCTGATCTTTCAGGGCCGCTTCCATCGCTGCCAGCGACATGTTGGCCTGATCGTCGTCGTCATCGTCGTCGTCATTGGCAATCGGGTTGCCATCAGCGTCTAGTTCCGGCCCCGTGTCTTTGGCAGGTTTGGCCGCCTGCACCGCCGAAGTGTCAACGACCGGTTCTTCAACATCACCGTCTTCGTCCATCTGGTTGCCGAACGTGGCCTCCAGATCGATGACGTCGCGCAACAGAATGTCTTCGGACAAAAGTTCGTCGTGCCAGATCGTGATCGCCTGGAACGTCAGCGGGCTTTCGCAAAGCCCGGCAATCATCGTGTTACGCCCGGCTTCGATCCGCTTGGCGATGGCTATCTCGCCCTCGCGGCTTAGCAGTTCAACCGATCCCATCTCGCGCAGATACATGCGGACGGGGTCGTCGGTGCGATCCAGCTTTTCAGTGGCGGCCCCGGCCAGCGCAACCTCGCGGTTGCTTTCGGTAGTGGCCAGTTCGGTCGAGCCTTTGTTCTCTTCCTCTTCGGCCTCTTCATCTTCGATGATGTTGATGCCCATCTCGGACAGCATCGACATAACGTCTTCGATCTGTTCCGAGCTGACTTGATCCGGCGGCAGCACCTGATTGAGCTGGTCGTACGTGATGTAGCCTTTCTCGCGGGCCTCGGCGATCATCTTCTTGACCTGGGCCTGGCTCATATCCAGCGAGATTTCCTGTTCCTGCTCGTCAGATTTGCGATCTTCGGTCGTGTCTTTGGCGGCCATTCAATGCTCCTGCAGGGATGGGTGATTCGTTTGCACCGAATCATTAGCGCGTAGAAGTGATTCGGCCACCCGTTTACCTGTTTTTCTTTTCCAGTGCCTTACGAAAACACCACTTTACCGGCGTTTCCGTTCAAAATTGATCCCGGACATGATTGCCTTAAACGCGTCTTTCTCGTCGCGGTTGATTCGCGCGCCGTTGTCGGCGATGTCGAAAACGGCCCTGTCCTCATTCTGGCTGCGGCTTGTGCGGTTTCGCTCTTCGGCGGCCTGTGCCAGCCGATATGTCAGCGCCTCATCGGCCAGATCGGACAGTTCCTCTTCAGCTTCGGCAATCTCAGCATCCAACCCCCTGAGAGCTTTGATCTTTGCGAGTTCCTCGGCCAGCGTCATCTCGGCCTTTTCAACGTCGCCCGGTTTATACACACAGGGGATTACTGCGACATGGCGAAGGGCCAACAGGTTTTCAAGGGCTTCAGGCCCCAAAGTTTCAGCAATGTGGTCCTGCAGGTGATCCGGGTCATCAATTGCATGACGCAGAATGGCGTGACGCAGGGCCGCGTGGTCGGGATCGCGGCACTCCATCTCTTCTAACTGGTGCTCGAATTGCACGACAACCTGCGGGTTCAGCGCGGCAATGGCCAGAATGGCGGCTTCGCGCAGCTGGATTTCCGCTCCCTCAGATGAGGCCAGAAAAGAAGCCCGCGCGCCCGGTGTCGCGGCGGGTTTGGGCTGCCATTTGCCCTTCGGTTGCCAGGGACGGTTCTGCCGCTGCGGACGGAACAGTTGCCAACGCAGGTCTTTAATCTCTTGTCCATAGTGCGAGCGGATCGATGGGTCTCGGATCAGTTTGATCTTGTCCCGCAGCACTTTGTCCAACGCCGCCTTACGTTCGGGGCTGTCAAACACCTTGCCTTCGGTCTCGCGCTGCCACAGCAGCTTGACCATGGGGATGGCGCCATCCAACACGGCCTGCACGGCCCCTGCCCCTTCGGCGCGCAACAGGTCGTCCGGGTCCTTGCCTTCGGGCATCAGCGCAAAGCGCAGGGATTTGCCGGCTTCCAGCAGCGGCAGTGCCAGATCGACCGCCCGCATGGCGGCGCGCAGACCGGCGGTGTCCCCATCCAGTGCAATGATCGGCTCGTCCGAAATACGCCAAAGCAGTTGCAACTGATGCTCGGTGATCGCTGTCCCCAAAGGCGCAACCGATGCGCCAAACCCGGCCTCAGCCAGTGCGATCACATCCATATAGCCTTCGGCCACGATCAAGGGCTGCCCCTTCCCCGCCCCCTGCCGCGCGGGGCCGTGGTTGTAGAGGCTGCGGCCTTTGTCGAACAGCTCGGTCTCGGGTGAGTTCAGGTATTTGGCATTGTCATTCGGGTCCATCGCCCGTCCGCCAAAGGCAATGCACCGCCCGCGCGGATCGCGGATTGGGAACATGATCCGGTTGCGGAACGTGTCATAGGGCTTTTTGCCCTTGTTTGACGGCTTGGCCAGACCGGCCCCGAGGATAAGGTCCTCGGCCACGTTCTTGCCGCGCAGATGATCCCACAACGCTTGCCAGCCATCGGGGGCAAATCCGATCTCCCACCGGTCCAACGCCTGCGCGTCCAACCCACGGCGGGTCAGGTAGTCACGCGCTGCCGCCCCTGCTCCGGTCTTGAGTTGCAGGCGGAAGAACTGCACCGCCTGCTCCATCACCTCGGCCAGTTGCGAGCGGCGATCCTGTTTCTCTTGCGCTTTGGGATCGCGCGCGGGCATCGGCATCCCGGCCTCACGCGCCAGAATCTCGACAGCTTCGATGAACGAGACATTCTCGGTCTCTTTTACGAAGTTGATTGCGTCGCCTTTGGCGTGGCAGCCAAAGCAGTAATAGAACCCCTTTTGGTCATCGACATGGAACGACGCCGTCTTTTCGTGGTGGAATGGGCACGGCGCCCACATGTCGCCCTTGCCCTGATTGGACTTGCGCTGATCCCACATGACTTTGCGCCCAACGACCTGAGACAGGCTCAGACGGGTGCGCAGTTCATCAAGAAAACCGGGGGGCAGTGACATGGGTCAAACCTGACAGAAATGAAAACGCGCGCCAAGGGGATGGCGCGCGGTTGTCCACAGGGAAATGTAAGACCTGTGGATTATTGCTGCAAACACAGTTCCAACCACGCCGCGCCAAGGTCCTTTTTGCGCACGTCGCGCATCTTTTGCTCGTAGACCCAAGGCGTGATCAGCGGAATGGCATTGTTGTAGTTTTCGGGCCAGGTCGGGCTGGTGTCAGCCACCGCCTGCGGTACGTCACGCTCCTTCACCTTATCCAGACGCGCTTTCTGAATCGCCGCAACGACATCCGCCTGATACTGGCAGCTTTGTTCTTTGGTTTCTTGAGCAGCCAGAGGTGTGGCCAACAACAGGGCCGCAAAGGCGGTACGCAACATGGGGGTCTCCCGGAATCGTTTCTTTCGCGACAGTTTACCCTCGGCAGGCCTTGCCCGCCATTGTCGTTTTACACCTCTCGCCATCGTGTTGCGCCGGGGCGACCGATTGATCCCGCCCGCCCCAGCCGGAACTCAAAGCCCTTTGGCGCGATAGCTTTTCGAAACGCGGTCGATGGCCACAATATAGGCCGCCGTGCGCAAATCTTCGACATCGTCGCGACTGTGCCAGACCTCACGCATGGACTGATAGGCAATGCGCATCGTGTCATCGAGGCCCGACCGCACCAGTTCAAGTTCGTCCGCGCCCTTGAGGTACTTGGTCTTGAAATCTGGAGTCATCGACCACGCATCGCCCAAGTAGCGGTCCAGCCGCTCCAGCTCGCTGACGATCAGCTCGTGCCGCGCCTCTTCCTGACGGCGCTGCATCCGACCAAAGCGGATATGGCTTAGGTTCTTGACCCATTCGAAATACGACACCGTCACACCGCCCGCATTCGCGTACATGTCCGGGACGATCACTGTACCTTTTTTGCGCAGAATCTCATCCGCCCCGGCTGTGACAGGACCATTCGCCGCCTCAATGATCAGAGGCGCCTTGATCCGCTCGGCATTGGACAGGTTGATCACCCCCTCAAGCGCCGCCGGGATCAGGATATCGCATTCAGCCTCTAGAACTTCGCCGCCCTCAGCCGAATGCGTTGCGTCCGGGTAATTGCTGACCCCACCATGTTTCACGATCCACTGACGTACAGATTCGACGTCAATCCCGTCGGGGTTATACAGCGCGCCATCCCATTCAATGATACCGACAATCCGCGAGCCGTCCTCTTCGCTCAGGAACTTGGCCGCGTGATACCCCACGTTGCCCAAACCCTGAACGATGATGCGTTTGCCATCAAGTTTGCCAGACAGGCCCGCCTTCTGCACATCCTCGGGATGGCGGAAGAACTCACGCAATGCATACTGAATGCCCCGACCGGTTGCTTCGACCCGCCCCGAGATTCCGCCAGCATTTAGCGGCTTGCCGGTTACACTGGCACGCGCATTGATGTCGGTGGTGTTCATACGGGCGTATTGGTCAGCCATCCAGGCCATTTCACGTTCGCCCGTGCCCATATCGGGCGCTGGAACGTTCTGAGACGGATTGATCAGATCGCGCTTGGCAAGTTCATAAGCAAAACGTCGGGTGATCTGCTCCAACTCATGCTCTTCATATTGGCGGGGATCGATGCACAAACCGCCCTTCGAGCCGCCAAAGGGCGTTTCAACCAGTGCACATTTGTACGTCATCAGCGCTGCAAGCGCTTCGACTTCGTCCTGATTAACTGCCAACGCGTAACGAATACCGCCTTTCACAGGCTCCATATGTTCAGAGTGAACGGAGCGATAACCCGTAAATGTATGAATCTCGCCCCGCAGTCGCACACCGAAGCGAACCGTGTAGGTGGCGTTGCAAACCCGTATTTTCTCCTCCAACCCAGGAGGCAGGTCCATCAGGGACGCCGCCCTGTTGAACATAAGGTCCACACTCTCGCGAAAGCTGGGTTCTTTAATGGCCGTCATCTAATCCTCCGTGCCAGCGAACGACTTGCGTTCTGACGATTTGTCGCACCCAATGCGCAAACGATCAATATTTAAGCGAAAATAAAACCAGAAAAACCGAGCAGGAGTTTACACAACCCGCTGAGTCGCCCATTCGACCCCACCCCGCCGGAATTGTCGCCCATTCGAAAACAGAACCGTATCACGCCCCAAAATTATCCCGGCTTTCCCTTTAAACCGGCCAAGTCCGTGTCTTTTTCGCCTAAATCCCGCCACGTTTCAGCGTTAATTTTCAAAAGTTAATAATTCCTTGGCAGCTTGGATGTCTGCTCAGTGAGGACTGCAATATGACAAAGAACGTTTTTGAAAGTGGCACTACGTTAGTCAATCGAACTGTATCACCGATCCGGCGCTTCGTCAGGAACGAAGACGGCGGGGCGTTCACGATCTTCGTCCTCCTTGGGTTCTTAACTATCTTCGCCCTGACCGGCTTTGGCGTCGACATCATGAACTACGAGCGCGACAGAGCTAACTTGCAGTCCACATTGGATCGTGCAGTGCTGGCGGCGGCGGACCTTGACCAAACGAAAACGCCTGACGAAGTCGTAAACTCTTATCTTGATTTAGCTGATCTAAGCGACAAGCTAACAAAACCAGTAGAAGTCACCGAGAGCTTTGGCTATCGAAAAGTAACGGCAACGGCTGAAACCGAGGTGTCTACCAGCTACATGAACCTGGCTGGCGTGGACTCGTTTACGGCCAAAGCGTTAAGCACGGCAGAGGAGTCCATCGGCGCCGTTGAAATTTCGCTGATCCTCGACATGTCTGGCTCAATGCAGTCACATTCACCCACTGGTGGAAAAACGAAATTGGAGCTTCTGCAGGACGCAGCGACAAAGTTCGTGACGCTGATGCTGAGTTCGTCAGACGAAGACAAACAAAATATCTCGATCTCGATCATACCCTACGCGACGCAGGTCAATGCTGGTGAGGGGCTTCTGAAGAACTTCACGAATGTGACCGCCGAGCATAACTATTCGCATTGCGTCAACTTCATTGCAGAACAATTCAGCGATGCCGATATTCACAGGGGTGACACGCTGGAGCGGACTGCGCATTTTGATCCGTTCTCCTACTCTGAAGGCACGATCGATACCCCAGTCTGCCCTGTCCGGGCAGGCAGCGCGATTACTCCGGTCACAGACGACCTTGATTTTCTCAAGGCTCAAATCAAAGCTCTCACCGCGAGTGGCAACACCTCAATTGACATTGGGATGAAGTGGGGTACCGCTCTGTTGGATCCAAGTATGCGTGGCATTGTCGGGGATATGGCGACTGATGACTATATTGTACCCGATCACTTTGCTGACCGCCCCAGCGACTATGGTTCCGACATTCTGAAGATCGCGATCGTCATGACAGATGGTCAGAATACAGATCAATACATGCTTAACCCATCTATTCGCGATGGTTGGTCAGACGTTTGGCACAACCCGGAGTCCGGAGCTACTTACTCGTGGACAGAGTACTTCTATGAATTGGTCAATGGGTATTGGGAACTGCGAAATACGACCGAAACCACGTATGGTGACTATTCCACCTACCATTCGAATGGTACTCCCAAGCACTTCGCGTGGTCTCAACGCGGAGAATGGGCGGACCACCCATATGGAAACCCGGAACCTGAAAACGAGTGGAACGATGAGCCCGGCACGTCTGTTCGCCTGAAGAATACCGAGTTGCTGAACCGCGCCTCTCTTGAGTACATTGCCGATGTCGTCTTCGGCTGGCAACCCAGCGCGCCGGCCGAGTGGACCAGCGCAGCCTATTCCAAGGTTGAGACGTCTGCAAAGAACCAGCGCACCAAGCATGTCTGCGGCGCTGCAAAAGATCAGGGCATCATCGTCTACGGCATTGCTTTCGAAGCACCGAGATCCGGCTACAAAACAATCAAAGGCTGTGCCAGCTCGGACAGCCACGTTTACGATGTACACGGTTTGAATCTTGAGGACGCGTTTGCGTCCATTGCATCGTCGATCCGCAAACTGAGGCTGACACAATGATCAGGAAAGCAATGGCATATCTGCAGAGGTTCAAACGCTGCGAACAAGGCTCTCCAACGGTTGAATTCGTCGTGATTTTCCCTTTCTACATGTTCTTTATTCTCAGTGCCGTTGAATACTCTTTGGTCACTATGCAGCAGGCGATGTTGGAAAATGCTGTCGATCGGACTGTGCGCGATATCCGCCTTGGAACCGGAACTGTCCTGCAACACGATGACATAAAAGACAGGATCTGTGACAGGGCTGGCATCATTAGGTCGTGCGGCGAAAGCTTGCGCCTTGAGATGATTGTTCAGGATGCGTTTGCCGGTATCCACCTCCCCGAGGAACCAGACTGCACCGACTTGTCAAATGAAGCTAAACCAGTTCGCGACTTCAGCAACGGGACGGAAAACCAATTGATGATTCTGCGGGCCTGCGCCAAAATCGATCCCCTTTTTCCGTCTTCGACGATGGGACGCACCTTGGCAAATGACGGTGGGCAGATTCGTCTGACAGCAACCTCAGCGTTTGTTCAGGAGCCGTAAGAGAATGAAACTTCTTTCGAAAATCCGAGACGTCTTAAAGTCTGTTAAAAAGAATGAATCCGGAAGCATGACCGTCGATTCCGTTCTTATTTTTCCGGTTTTGATTTGGACAATTTCGGGATCATTCACTTTTTTTGAAGGGTTCCGCCAAAGCTCTATCAACCTCAAAGCCGCCTACACCGTAGGTGATTTGATCTCTCGTGAAACTACTACCGTAACAGACACTTATGTCCAATCGATGCATTTGCTTATGTACCGAATGGTGGAAGCACAATCACCCATGAGTCTGCGCGTCAGCTTTGTTGTCTTTGATAAAGAGGATGACCGTCATTATGTACGGTGGTCGACAACTTGCGGAGATGGATACGCATTCACATGGACGGACGACAACATCGGCACCATACGTAATAACTTGCCGCCTATGCCGGATCAGGATTCGCTGATCATTGTCGAGACAACCAACAAGTTTGTGCCGGCCTTTGGGTACCAGTGGATCAACGAGGGCTATACCTTCGACAACTTTGTTTTTACCCGCCCGCGCTTCACCAATGAAGTCGCTGGCTTTGTTACGGACAACGCCTGTCAGGTGGAACCAGTCGCTACGGCAACAACGAGCTAAGCACGTCAGTCATATATTTGGTTTCGGCGGCGGCAGTCATGCCGCCGACCCCCACCCGGCGACCTAGACGCCACCATAGCCCGGGCGCCCAGCTGTTTTCCCCGCTGGTACGTGTTTTCAAAAGAAACCCGTTCGATGGTTTGAATGCAAAAACCCCTCGATCAACGGATTCGATATCTGCCACTTTTACAATAAGGCGCCCTGCCCCGGTTCTCAGCTCGGATTGTGTCAACTCGATCCAGTCATTCGTCGCATTCCACATGCGATACGCCAACCAAAACGCCGCGCCGCCAACCACAAGCAAAAAGACCTGCCAAACGGGTTCGGGGGGCTGCGCAAGGGCTACATACAAAACCAACGCGCCCACCACGCTTAGCATCCCGACGCCAAGCAAGCGTCTTGCAGGTGATGGCTTAATGGTCGCCAATACATCTTGTTGCATGTGAACCCCTGTCATTTTCATCAGGGTTTAGCGACTTATTATCGGAAAAAACAGAGGGGCAGTTACTGCTGATTTTTGCACATTCCCCGTTCTTTTCTGTCGATTGACGTAATCAGCGCCGGGAATACATGCTTCCGCATAGCTGAAGGAGGCCGCAATGTCCCTACGACCCGTTCTGCAAACCCGGAAAGCCGTCGCCGCAATCGAGGGCGCAGGCGTTAAACTGCACCGCGCCTTCGGATTTCAGGACCCCTCTGAACTCGACCCGTTTCTGCTGTTCGATGACTTTCGCAACGAGCGCCCGCAGGACTTTAAGGCCGGGTTTCCTTGGCACCCGCATCGCGGGATCGAAACGATCACATATGTTCTGGCCGGTTCAGTCGAACATTCGGATTCTCTGGGGAATAGCGGCACACTCGGGGCCGGAGACGTGCAGTGGATGACCGCAGGTTCCGGGATTCTTCATCAGGAGATGCCGACAGGAAACGTGTCAGGACAAATGCATGGGTTCCAATTGTGGGGCAACCTGCCGTCGGCGCAAAAAATGACCGCGCCGCGCTATCAGGATGTGCAAAGTAAGGACATCCCGGAAATCACCGATGACGATGGCACCACAGTGCGCGTGATCGTAGGTGAGTTCTGGGGGAAGACCGGTCCGGTCGACGGGATTGCCGCTGACCCGCAATATCTGGACATCAATATACCGGCAGGTGTTAAAAAGACCTTTCGGATCGACACCTATCGCCGCGCCTTTGCCTATGTGTTCGACGGTCAGGCTGCTTTTGCCGATGCCTCACAGCCCACTGGCATACTTCTGGAAAAAGAAGTCGCCGGACAAGAGGTTAATATCCGCGACATGTCGGGCAACCGGACGCTGGTCCGGTTTGGCACCGGGGATGAAATTACGGTTCAGGCTGGACCTGAAGGTGCGCGGTTTCTGCTGATCTCAGGCGCGCCGATTGACGAGCCGGTCGCTTGGCACGGCCCGATCGTGATGAACACGCAGACCGAGCTGGAGCAAGCCTTTCGCGAACTACGCAACGGTACGTTCATTCGGCCCGCGCACTAACGCCATCAGTTCGAAACTGACCGGCGGACCATATCCCAATAAACCTGTTCAACTTCATCCAGCGACAGGCGTCCGCCGGCCCGATACCAAGTCATCACACCGTTCAACATGGCAATCACCGCCAAAGTAGCAATCTTGGTGTCCGCGACGTTGAACAGACCTGCCTCCTGCCCTGCGCACAAGATCATCTCGAGTGCGTCTTCATATTTTCGGCGCAACGCTTCGATCTCAGCAAAGTTCTCAGGCGTCAGGTTGCGTAGTTCCATATAGGCAATGAACACCTCATCCGGACGTTCAAGGTGAAAGCGGATGTGAAACCCGACAAACTGGCGTAAGGCCTCAGATGCATCCGCAGGCTGCTTTAGTGAGTCATAGGCCGCCAACAACTCTTGCATGTGTTCATGCATCAGGCGGTACAGAAGGCTCTGCTTGTCGGGTGTGTAGTTATATAGCGCCCCGGCCTGCACCCCAACCTCAGACGCGATTTGGCGCATAGAGACCGCCGCGTAACCGTGACGGGCGAACAATCCCAACGCCGCTTTGCGGATACGCGGACCGGTGATATCGGAATGTGAACCTTGTGTACGAGCCATTCGCTCACCGTATCTGAACGTCCGTTCAGATAGAACCCTGCTTGAACCAAAGTCGCAAAAGGTGCATCACACTTGCAATCGACCTTGAAAGGGATTTGAATGAAGCCCCTGTCTATGCTGATCCTGGTGCTCGCCTGTGCCGGATGCGCCGACTTTCCAGAACTGGAGGGGCGTGAACAGCCAAACGTGAAATCGGCCCGCTATCCCAAGCTTGTTCCTATTCAGGAAAACCTTGGCCCGCCGGTTGACCCGGTTAATGAGGCCGCCCAAGTCGAAGAAGACCTAATTGCCCGGCGTGAAGCGCTGCAGAAAAAGGCAGAAGAACTTCAGGCTGCGGAAATCAACTGAGCCTTTGCGTTTCACTGCCCTTCGCGTGCCACCACGCATTGCACCCTAGCGCCGAACCCGCTAAGGCAGCGCTGAACGGGCAACAGGCCCGACATCACGAAGTCTTCGAGCGGAAAGGAACCCACGGGATGACACAGGCGCTGCGGCTGGGAATTGCGGGCTTGGGAACAGTTGGCGTGGGTGTCGTTAGGATCGTCCGCCGCCACGCAGACCTGTTGCAGGCGCGTACGGGGCGTTCTGTGGAAATCGTCGCCGTATCGGCGCGCGATGCAAGCAAAGACCGCGGCGTGAACCTTTCCGATTATGCCTGGGAAACCGACCCCGTAGCGCTGGCCAAACGCGATGATATTGACGTTTTCGTTGAACTGATCGGCGGTGAAAACGGCCCCGCCAAAGCGTCGGTCGAGGCCGCGCTGGCCACCGGCAAGGACGTGGTTACCGCAAACAAGGCGCTACTGGCCATCCACGGTCAGGAACTGGCCGAAAAGGCCGAGGCCGCTGGTCGCGTGATCAGGTTCGAAGCCGCCGTTGCTGGCGGCATCCCAGTCATCAAGTCCCTGACCGAAGGGCTCGCCGGAAACGAGATCACCCGCGTCATGGGCGTGATGAACGGTACCTGCAACTATATTCTGACCCGGATGCAATCGCAGGAGCAGGGTTACAACGCCCTGTTCGAGGAATGCGCGCAGCTTGGATATCTTGAGGCTGACCCGAACCTCGACGTCGGCGGCATTGATGCGGCGCATAAGCTGGCGCTGCTGTCCTCGATCGCGTTCGGGACAAAGCCGAATTTCGACGGCATCCAGATCGAAGGCATTCAGCAGATCAGTCTGGAAGATATCCATCAGGCCGACGACATGGGCTATCGCATCAAGTTGCTTGGCGTTGCACAACGCTCGGCCCGTGGTTTGGAACAGCGGATGCAGCCGTGCCTGGTTCCCAGCAGTTCGCCCCTGGGGCAACTGGAAGGCGGCACCAATATGGTGGTGATCGAAGGCGACGCGGTCGAGCAGGTTGTTCTGCGTGGCCCCGGCGCCGGCGAGGGCCCCACGGCCAGCGCCGTGATGGGTGACGTCTGCGATCTGGCCCGCGGACTGCAAATCCCGACCTTTGGCCGCCCTGCGACCTCGCTACAGGACGCGCAACCTGCCGTGACCGGCCTGCCAGCCCCCTATTATCTGCGTCTTGCCCTGTACGACAAACCCGGTGCTTTGGCCAAAGTGGCTGCCATTCTTGGCGATGCGGGCGTATCAATCGACCGGATGCGTCAGTACGGCCATTCCGAAAGCACCGCACCGGTTCTGATCGTCACCCACAAGACCACACGCGCCACGCTGGACGTGGCCCTCGACGGGCTTCGCGAGACTGATGTGGTAGCCGGAGAACCCGTTGCATTGCGGATTGAAGAGGTTTGACCCTTGCGGCCTGCATGAAACGCAGGCTATCCCGAATAAAACGCCTTTACTGACCTGAGGATACCGAACATGAGTGCTGCCAAAGTAGATTTCAACGACCGACTGCTGTCTCTGGGCCTTGCGCGGGTGGCAGAACAGGCTGCACTGGCGTCGGCCTCTCTGGTTGGTCGCGGTGACGAAAAAGCCGCCGATCAGGCAGCCGTGAACGCGATGCGCGAACAGCTGAACCTGCTGGATATCGCGGGCGTCGTCGTCATCGGTGAAGGCGAGCGTGACGAAGCGCCGATGCTGTATATCGGCGAAGAGGTTGGCACTGGTGTAGGCCCCGGCGTAGACATCGCGCTGGACCCGCTGGAAGGCACCACGCTGACCGCCAAGGACATGCCTAACGCACTGACCGTAATCGCCATGGGGCCGCGCGGCTCGATGCTGCACGCACCCGATGTCTACATGGACAAGCTGGCCGTTGGTCCGGGCTTTCCTGAGGGCGTCGTCAATCTGGAAATGAGCCCGCGCGAACGTGTCGAAGCTCTGGCCAAGGCCAAGGGCTGTGAACCCGCCGACATCACTGTCTGCATTCTGGAGCGCCCGCGTCATGAGGCGATGATCGCCGAGGTGCGCGAAACCGGTGCGTCGATCCGCCTGATCACCGATGGTGACGTGGCCGGTGTGATGCACTGCGCAGAAAGCGAAGAGACTGGCATCGACATGTATATGGGCCAGGGTGGCGCGCCCGAAGGCGTTCTGGCCGCAGCGGCTCTGAAATGTATGGGTGGTCAGATCTTTGGCCGCCTGCTGTTCCGCAACGATGACGAACGTGGCCGTGCCGCCAAGGCGGGCATCACCGATCTGGACCGCGTCTATGCCCGCGACGAGATGGTGACAGCAGACGTGATCTTTGCCGCAACCGGCGTGACCGGTGGCTCGCTGCTGCCGCGCATCAAGCGTGAACCGGGTTGGGTGGAAACCACCACCCTGCTGATGCGGTCGAAAACCGGGTCGGTGCGGCGTATGACCTACCGCACGCCGATGTGGTCGCATACCGACGCATAGCCGCTTGCGCCGCTGCCTTCGGCGAGCGTATTTGTAGAAAGATGAAGAGGCCGGACCCGCATAGTGTCCGGCCTTGGCATATCAGGGGCAGGTCATGAGCTTTCTAGGGGTTGAACAATCATTGTCCGGGCGGCGTTGGGTCGGCCCCACGGCTGAGACCGAGCGTGCAACCCAGATGCTTGTGCAACAGGCGGGCTTGCCCCGCGCCGTGTGTCAAGTGCTGGCGCGGCGCGGCGTTCCTACGATGGAGGCTGAGGGGTTTCTGGAGCCCAAGCTGAAGGAACTACTGCCTGACCCGCGATCGATGAAAGACATGGAAACTGCTGCAACGCGGTTTCTGGCAGCAGTTCGGAATAAGCAACGGATCGCGGTCTTTGCCGATTATGACGTCGACGGAGGCAGCTCAGCCGCCTTGCTGCTGGTTTGGCTGCGTCAGATAGGCCTTCAGGCGACGCTCTATGTGCCCGACCGGATTGATGAGGGCTATGGCCCCAACGTCCCGGCCATGCAGGAACTGGCTGCGAACCACGACCTGATCATCTGTGTCGATTGTGGGACGCTCAGCCATGAACCTATCGCCGCTGCCAAAGGCGCCGATGTGATTGTGCTGGACCACCACCTGGGCGGAGAGACCCTGCCCGATTGCGTGGCCGTGGTGAACCCGAACCGGCAGGACGAAAGCGGCGATCTGGGCTATCTCTGCGCGGCTGGCGTTGTGTTTCTGATGCTGGTCGAGTCCGGACGGCAGCTACGCGAGGCAGACGTGAGGGGCCCGGACCTGATCAGCTTGCTGGACCTTGTGGCGCTGGCGACTGTGGCGGATGTGGCCCCGCTGATTGGCGCAAACCGGGCGCTGGTGCGTCAGGGGTTGAAGGTCATGGCGCAACGGCAAAGGCCGGGTCTGGTGGCCCTGTCTGACGTGGCTCGCATGGACTCGGCGCCCAACAGCTATCACCTTGGCTTTCTGCTTGGTCCGCGCGTGAATGCGGGCGGGCGCATTGGGCAGGCCGATCTGGGTGCGCGGTTGCTTAGTACGGAGTCGATGCACGAAGCCGAAGCACTGTCGCAGCGGTTGGATGAACTGAACACCGAGCGTCGCGATATCGAAAACGCCGTTCGCGCGGCGGCATTGGAACAGGCCGAAGAACGCGGTCTGGAGGCGCCTTTGGTCTGGGCTGCGGGCGAAGGATGGCATCCCGGGGTCGTTGGCATCGTGGCATCGCGGTTGAAGGAAAACGCAAACCGTCCCGCGATTGTCATCGGCTTTGACGGGGATGAGGGCAAAGGCTCGGGCCGTTCGGTCTCTGGTGTTGACCTGGGCGCTTCTATCCAGCGCTTGGCGTCCGAGGGGTTGCTGGTTAAAGGCGGCGGGCACAAAATGGCTGCGGGTCTGACAGTGATGCGGGATCAGTTGGAACCCGCGATGGAGCGGCTGTCCGAATTGCTGGCCAAACAGGGTGCCGGTGAAGGTGGGCCGGCCGACCTGAAACTGGATGGCACTTTGATGCCGGGCGCGGCGACGATTGATCTGATCGAACAGATCGAAAAGGCAGGCCCGTTTGGGGCCAGCGCCCCTGCCCCGCGATACGCGCTGCCCGACCTACAGGTCCGTTTCGCGAAGCGTGTCGGCGAATCTCATCTGAAACTGTCCTTGGCAGACGGTGTCGGCGGCGGCTTGGACGCGATTGCCTTTGGCGCCTTTGACGGGCCAATGGGTGAAAAGCTGTCCAATCACGGTGGTGCACGGTTTCATTTCGCCGGACGGCTTGAGGTAAACACATGGGGCGGGCGGCAGAGTGTGCAGCTCAGGCTCGAGGACGCGGCACAAGTGAATTGAACCCAATTTCAAGCCCGTGAAAAAACTTTCACATCCCTGCGTTTTTCGGCTTGCGGGGGTCACGGCGAAACCGTAAAAGGCCCTCCACAAGCCAGCGTGGCCCGTTCGTCTATCGGTTAGGACGCCAGGTTTTCAACCTGGAAAGAGGGGTTCGATTCCCCTACGGGCTGCCACTTGTGCTTGTTTGGACCAAGTGGCCCGTTCGTCTATCGGTTAGGACGCCAGGTTTTCAACCTGGAAAGAGGGGTTCGATTCCCCTACGGGCTGCCATTTTCTCTTACACTCCGAATTTTTCGTGACAAAGATCGGTGATCTGCCCCCAGGTCGACTTGAATTCCGGCGTGTTTTCCGCTGCATAGTGGAAGTTCTTCATTAGACCGGTCAGTTGCGTAAACACCTGCCGAACATCTGACTTGTCGGTAAAGGATGCCGTCGATTGGGTTACATCGTAAACCAGCTTGAAGGTCATCTTTTGGCGCTCAAGCGGTACGGTCGCGTCCACTTTGTCGAACGCATCCTGCTGCAGATAGACCATATCCACGAACAGGGCCTTTTGCTGGGTCACAAAGTCCTCAATGGTAACGCCCTCTTCGCCAGTCACCTGCATCATCTGGTCGACCTGCTCTCCCTTTTCGATCAAGTCCAGCAGATCGCGCACCTTGCCGGTCCAGCCCGGTTCGGCGTTTTTGTCGTACCAGTCCGACAGCTGATCAGTATAACGTGACCAGCTAAGCATCGGATCGACCGCAGGATAGAACCGTTTGTAGGCGCGCTCGGAGGACAGGCCGAGGAAGCACTTCACCGTGGAAAGCGTAGACTGCGTGACCGGTTCATCAAAGTTGCCGCCTGCGGGTGAAACCGTGCCGATCAGCGTCAAACTACCCAGATCGCCATCATTGGTTTTCATCGCACCGGCGCGTTCGTATAGCCCTTTGATCGAGCTTTCCAGATAGGCGGGGAAACCCTCCTCACCCGGGATTTCCTCAAGCTTGCCGGACGTCTCACGCATCGCTTGCGCCCAGCGGCTGGTACTATCTGCGATCAGCAGCACGTCATAACCCATCTGACGATAGTATTCGCCTAGAGTGATCCCCGTAAAGATCGACGCCTCGCGTGCGGCGACAGGCATGGAGGACGTGTTACAAATGATGATCGTCCGGTCCATCAAGCTGCCGCCTGTTGTCGGGTCGGTCATCTTGGGGAACTCGTGAATCGTTTCAACCACCTCACCCGCGCGCTCACCGCAGGCCACGACAATCACGATATCCACCTTTGCGTTCCGTGCGATCAGGTTCTGCAGCACCGTCTTACCCGCCCCGAACGGTCCGGGGATACAGGCCGTACCCCCACGCGCGATTGGGAAAAACGTGTCGATCAGGCGCTGAGAGGTGAGAACCGGTTCAGTCGGGTAAAGCCGTTCAGACAATGCGCGTTTCAGGATGCTTTCCGGCAATGCGCGTCGCACCGGCCATTTCTGCGACAGGGTCAGCGTATGCTCTCCACCCTGCTCATCCTCAAGCCGCGCCACGATGTCGTGGATCGTTGCAGCGCCCTTTTGCACCCATACCACCTTGTAGTCGCCCACCCAATTGAAGGGCAGCATGATCTTGTGACTAAAATGGCCTTCAGGCACGGTGCCGATGCTGTCACCCGCGGTCACCGTATCGCCAACCTTGACCGACGGCGTGAATGACCACTTTGCCTGATCGTCCAGCGGGGCCACATCTGCCCCACGGGGCAGGAAGGTCCCGAACTCAGCAGCCACCTTGGGCAGCGGCGATTGCAGCCCGTCAAACACCTGCCCCAGCAAGCCCGGAGCGAGCTCAACCGACAGCAACTGCCCCGATTGTTCGACCGGATCGCCTACGGCTACCCCGTCGGTGCTTTCATAGACCTGCACGTCTGCGATGTCGCCGCGCACCCGCAGCACTTCGGCCTTTAAGCGTTCCTGGCGACCACCGGGGCCGGGGCGTGTCGGGAGGATAAACACAACCTCGTTCTTGACCAGTTGCCCGGGCTGACCCGAGGCATCGTGATTGGCCTGTATTTGCACCAACCCCTCCTGCACCGAGACGACGCGGGCGGTGGCGGTCTGTTTGGCGGTGGTTGGGGCTGTCATGCGCTTGCTCCATCAAAACCAATCTCGGCGGCACCGGCCATGGCCTGTTGCGCCAGATGTTCAAACCTCTTGGCCGCGTCCTGCGCGTTGCTTTGCGCCCAGCGGTCGAAAATGTTCCAGATCAGCACGTAGATCGCCACCGCTTCGAAATCGAAATAGTGGCGGGACGCGTGCCGTTTCAGTTGCTTTTGGCTGACCGACAACAACAGCCGTTCCAGGCCCATAGGGTCTTCGGCGTCAAGCAATTGCTTGGCCTCTTTGATCCAGGGCATTGGACCGTCCAGCTTGAAGGTCGGGTCGGTCCAGTTGGCCGGGATGTACCGGGCCCATCGGCCCATTCCATACGTACTGGCGGGCGGGCTACCCCCTTGCTTGCGCAGGCGCAGCGCAGCGACGGCCGTACGAAGGTCCAAACGTTCCACAAATACCTCTCGCAAGGTCGGTTGGGGAATGTCGCCTAGCGCCTCTTTGCACCGCTCAATGGCCTGCGCGTCTGTGACGTCCATATCATAATCGCTCCAATTCAGAGCGTGCTCCAACACCTTCAAAACGCGCGCATCTTCAGCTGTCAGCGCGGTCAAACGGCGATCCAGACGCAACCGCGACAGTGGCGGCTGCTTGGCGATAAACAACCGTTCCGAGCCCGGCAAGCTGCTGATCAGCGCGATATAGGCGTCGGGGTCCGACATGTTACCGGATCACCCCTTCCAACACTGCGCGGAAGCGAGGTTGCAGATGCTCCATCAGCAGCGAGGCCACGGCCTTGTCGGTCAGATCCAGCACAACACCCTGATCTTCAGCCCGGACCCGGATACCGTCCTGCGCGTCGTCCGAAGCGTGTAACTCGACTTGCTCGCGCAGCATCTTGGCGGTCAGGCCCAACACGTACTTGGTCAATTTGCCTGACTGAATGTCGTCAGCGTTTTGCTTGATATCCTCTTGCGTGGCGACCTTGGCAGGCAGGATGACCTGCACCTTGCCGTCCAGCTTAGCCTCAGCAGCAGCACGGCCCACCACTTCGAGAATCATCTGTTTCAGCAGGTCCGGGTCACCCATTTCCTTGGTGACCAGTCGCTCGACATCTTGGCGGAACCGGTCCGTCAGACCAGCCTTCATCGTCAATACCGCGTCACGCATGGCGGTGTTCAGCGCTTCCTCACCCGCTGCACGGTAACTGTCAGACTCGCTGCGAGCCTTTTTCTGATAGGCATCCGCCTCGCGTTTTGCGTCGGCCAGAATCTTTGCGGCTTCGGCCTTGGCATCCGCGCGAAGTTTTTCTGCATCCGCCTGCCCGGCCGCCACGCCGTCACTGCGCAACTTGTCGATCAGCGCATCGACACCGTGCGAAATCATCCCATCCTGTGCCATCAACTGATCCCCGCGCTGATGACCAGGGCAAAGACAAAGGCAAAGACGCCAAAGCCTTCGATGATCGCTGCTGGTGCCAGCGACAGGCCGAAGATTTCAGGCTTTTCCTTGGTCGCGTTAATCGCCGCCGCACAGGCCCGGCCTTGCCAAATGCCGCAATACATCAGCGCAATGCCCGACAGGATTCCGATCCCGAACAGCCCGCCCGCGTTTTCCGGCGTCACGTCGCGGTTCAGTGTGAACATGATAACGATGCCGTAGATCACCATGGTCGAGGGAAAGGCCGACACGCCGACAAACCGGCCATATCCGCCCTCGGTCTCGGTCATGGCGCCGATACTGGCCATCCCCGCAATCGAGCAGCCGATGGCGCTTGCGGCTGCGCCTAGCGCCATGGGTGCGTAAATCCCCAGCCAACCCAATGTCAGAACAAGCTCATTCATTCCTGAACCTCCTTGCGGGCGAACGGGCGAAAGACGATGCCTTCGTCCGGCAGACCCCATTTAAAGAATTCGATGTAGTTGAGACGCAATCCGTGGACGACGCCGCTCATCAACGCGAGGGCGAAGTTCAGGATATGGCCGATGATCAGGATCAACAGACCGAATAGAATACCCGGCCCTTTCAGCGCGTGAATAACCGACATGGCCAGATCGTTGAAGGTGATCGCCAGCGAAGCCGAGGCCAGCCCAAGCGCAAACAGGCGCATATAACTCAGCACGTCTCCAAACGCGCCCATAGCCCCAGCAAGACCTTGAACCCCGTCGATCAAACGCCAAATCCAGTCGGTAGGTTTCTTGATCACCCGCTCGCTTGAGAACAGCAGAATCGCCACAGCGCCCACGATCAGGATCGCCGCCCCGGGTGTCGGGGAATCCCCCTTCATGTAGCTGAGCCAAAGAACAAACCCGCCGATCAGCGCTGCGATCCAACCCAGATTGGCGATGGCTTTCCTCTGTCCCCACGCCGCCCGAGCGGCCAGCGCATTGGCCAGAACCAAGTGCAGAACACCGACAACAATCGACACCATCATCATGGCCCCGAAATTGTTCATATCCAGCAGCTTGAGCTTGGCCCAGATCGACCCGTCGGGTGGAGAAACCCCGAAATAGCTGCCGACCAGAATCCCGTACAAAATCGTCGCGCCCGAGATGATCAGACCATACAGTCGCCACGATCTCTCTCCGGCCGTTCGACCCATCCGTCTCCAGAACAGCAGCAGGCCAAGCAGGATGACAACGCCATATCCGGCGTCGGCCACGATCATCGCGAAGAAGAACGCAAACGAGGCGGCGACGATGATGCTCGGATCCCAATCCTTGTATCCGGGCACTTGATAAAACAGTGCCAAGTCCACAGCTGCACTGCGTTTTTCCGGTTGCTCCAGCAATGTGGGCGGCGAGTCCTCCGGCCCCGGCTCTTCAATCAGAACGGCTGCATCCTTGGCCTGAGCCATCTCAAGCACGGCCTCAATGCGATCTTCGGGCACCCAGCCCTGCAGGGCGAACATCGCCTCTTCGTCGCGCACTTTCTGCGTTGCATGGGCAAGTTCAGCCGCGCTTTCTGCCACGGACAGATTTCGCCGCATCAACGTCAGATAACGGGTCTGCGCAACCCGTTCAGCCTCAAGCGCTTCGATGGCAATCTCGGCCTCTTCCAGCTGCGCCTCCAACTCGTGAATGGGCAACGAGCCTGTGTGAGTGCGTGGAACCGGCAGAATGTCATCTGCCGGTTCGTCCGGGGCGATCAGGACCGCATAGATAAAGCGATGATCCTGTTCCAGAATGGCCCAAGGCAGTGTCAGATCGGACAGCGCATCGCGATGCTTAACTGGCAGTTGGTAGAACCACAACCGATTGCCCGCCAACACATCATCGGGCGGAAAATCCAAATCTCCCCATGGTCGCACCTGAGCAATCCGATGAGCCAGAAAGTCCCGCCGGTCGGTCATGTCACGCGTGCGCTGCATTAGGTCCAGTACGTCCTTGACGAACTGGTCCATGTCGAAATCCGGGTCACGCTGTATCTGTCGGCGCGGCTCGGGCACATCCGTCAGGAAACGCAGTGCCTTATAGGCGTCTCTTGCCCCACGCTCACTGATCTTTTCGGGTTCGGCCGGAGGCGGTGCCAGCGGCAGGACGTGCATACAGCCCAACTCCTGCAACGCCTCAAGCGTTTCGTTCTTCTGCCCTGCGCGTCCAACCAAGGAAAGTTTTTTGAGGCGCGCGACACTCATGTCACGGCCTCCTGCGCGTGTTTGCGTTTTGAAATCTTCGAACGCACAACGGCCTGCATCTGCTCATCGCTCAGGTAGATGCGGATTTTCTTGATGTTGGCCTTGGCGCGCGGGATCAGGACCTTTTCGAACAAGTTGACGCGTTGGGTGATCGTCGCGACGGCCTTGTCGAAAATCTTCACCCGTTCCTCGGCCACCTTGACCCGAAGACGCGCCTCGATCATGTCGTGCAGCAACTGCGCCGCGGCATCGACCCAATGGGGTTTGGCCAGTAGAGAATAGGGCCGCACTGCAACTTCGATCCGGTCCAGCGCGGGCATTTTCACACCCACAACGTTGACCTCTTTGACCTGATAGTCCTTGAGTTCAACCAGCCCGTCCAAATCGACACCCTGCTGCGCCAGCATCGGCAGCTTCGCCCCGACCTGTTGGGCCAGTTCCTTCACCTCTTCCTCAAGCCGCCGTACATCCTCGCGCGCTTTGGCACGTTCCGCCATCAACTGCTGGCGCTTCAGGTCCAGCGACGGCAGGAACCGCTCATAGCTTTTCAGCTGCGTCTGCTGGCGAGCCAGCGACGATTTATTCAGCTGCAACCGCGCCATTGGCATCCTTCGGGAAATACTTGTCGACCAAAGCCTGCTTCATCAGCAGTTGTTCAGGCTGGAAACACTCAGCCAGCGTTTTCCAGCCCAGATCCAACGCCTCTTCCAGCGGGATCGAAACGTTGATGTCCATGAACCGCGTCCGGAACAGCGCTCCAAATTTCAGTAACTGGTGATCGTAATCAGACAGATCAAACGCCATTGCCTGTTTCTGCGCGGCATCACGGCTTTCAGAATAGAACCGGATCATCGTGTTCATGATTTGCCCGTGATCCTCACGCGTGGTCTTGCCAATCACGTTCTGCTTGAGGCGCGAGAGGCTGCCGAATGGATCGATCACGCCGGAGTGCAGATAGAACTGCCCTTCGGTGATATAGCCGGTGTTGTCTGGCACCGGGTGGGTCACGTCATTGCCGGGCATCGTTGTTACGGTCAAAACCGTTACCGACCCGCCCTTGGCATAGTCGCAGGCTTTCTCATACCGCCGCGCCAATTGGGAGTAGAGATCGCCCATATAACCGCGCTGCGAGGGCACCCGTTCCTGACTGATGCCAACCTCTTTCATCGCGTCGGCAAAGGCGGTCATATCGGTCAGCAGGACTAGGACGCGCTTGCCCTCTTCCACCGCGAATTTTTCGGCCACGGCCAGCGCCATGTCGGGCACCAACAGGCGTTCCACCAGAGGGTCCATCGCCTGATTGACGAACATCACAGTGCGCGAGAATACCCCGGCGTCTTCAAACGACGTCCGGAACGTGTGGTAGTCGTCAAAGATCAGCCCCAACCCGCCGAACACCACGATATCGGCGTCCGCCTGAATGCCGATTCGGCTGAGGAACGCGTTGAACGGCTCACCCGAGACGGAGAAGATCGGGATTTTCTGGCTTTCGACCAACGTGTTGAACACATCGATCATGGGCACGTCGGTGCGGATCATCTTGTTGGGCACCGCCCGCTCGGCCGGGTTCACGGTCGGCCCGCCTATATCGATTCGAGGCTCGGCCGACAGGTCCGGACCGCCATCTATCGCCACCCCTGCCCCGTCAAACACACGGCCCAGAATGTTGGCCGAATAGGGCGTTTGCATCGGGTGGCCAAGGAAGGTTGCGGTCGCTTCGGTCGATATCCCCTTGGTGCCGGAAAATACCTGCAGCGTCACCACGTCATGGTCGATGAAGATTGCCTGCGCCAGGGTTTTATGCCCATCAACCGTCTCGATCACAGCCAGATCATTGAACCGAACCGCAGCATCCGCAGACCCGTCTAAGGGCACCCTGACCTTGATCGTATCACCTACAATTTCCAGTACACGCGTGTATTTCAACAGACTCTGGGACATTGCCTATCCTCATGCGTCCAAGTGGTTTTTTACAAATTGGCGCCACGTCAGTCAGCGACATTTTTTGCAATCACGGGTGCAGCTTACAACGAATTCAAAAATTGGCAACCGAGGATGCGTTGCTGTCGCGGAACTCCAAACAAATCCAATTACTAAAAATTTAGTTTGACACATACGCAGAAAATCGCTGATGCTGATCGCCATCCGGTTCGCGCCGGATCACATAATCTTTGGGAGGAGACAGATGCGGAGACATCTACTTTCCGCAGTGGCGGCAGCTGCCGTCATTGCGGGGCACGGCTCTGCTTGGGCCGACGAAGCTGCAGCACAACGTTGGATCGACGACGAATTCCAGCCATCAACCCTGTCGAAAGACGAACAGATGGCGGAAATGCAATGGTTCATCAAAGCTGCCGAGCCCTATGCCGGAATGGAACTCAACGTGCTGTCGGAAAGCATACCGACGCATTCCTATGAATCCGAGGTTCTGGCAAAGGCATTCGAAGAGATCACCGGCATTAAAGTGAACCACCAGATCCTTGGCGAAGGTGAGGTAGTTCAGGCCGTTCAGACCCAGATGCAAACGGGTCGGAACCTGTACGACGGCTACGTCAATGACAGTGACCTGATCGGTACGCACTCGCGTCTGCAACTGGCGTATAACCTGACCGAGCAGATGGGCGGTGACTGGTCGGCGACCACCTCACCGACTCTGGATCTGGATGACTTTATGGGCATTCAGTTCACCACCGGTCCGGACGGCAACCTCTATCAACTGCCCGATCAGCAATTTGCGAACCTCTATTGGTTCCGCAAGGACTGGTTCGATGATGAGGCCAACAAAGCCGCGTTCAAAGAGAAGTACGGCTACGACCTTGGAGTTCCGGTCAACTGGTCCGCATATGAAGACATCGCCGAATTCTTCACAAATGACGTGAAGGAAGTCGACGGCGTGGCGATCTATGGCCACATGGATTACGGCAAACGCGCACCTGACCTTGGCTGGCGCATGACCGATGCCTGGCTGTCGATGGCAGGTGCTGGCGACAAAGGTGAGCCGAATGGCGTTCCGGTCGATGAATGGGGCATCCGCATGGAAGCGGGCACCTGTAACCCCGTCGGTGCCTCGGTGTCGCGCGGTGGTGCTGCGAACGGCCCGGCTGCGGTCTACGCAATCCGCAAGTGGGATGAGTGGCTGCGGGCCTATGCGCCTCCGGGTGCGGCGTCTTATGACTTCTACCAGTCGCTGCCCGCGCTCAGCCAAGGCAACGTGGCCCAGCAGATCTTCTGGTACACCGCCTTCACCGCCGACATGGTGAAGCCGAAGTCCGAAGGCAACAACACCGTGGATGACGAAGGCACGCCGCTGTGGCGGATGGCACCCAGCCCACATGGCCCCTACTGGGAAGAAGGTCAGAAAGTTGGCTATCAGGACGTGGGCTCCTGGACCTTCCTGAAATCGACCCCTGCGGATCGTGCTCAGGCAGCGTGGCTTTACGCGCAATTCGTGACTTCCAAAACTGTCGACGTGAAGAAATCCCATGTGGGTTTGACCTTCACCCGCGACAGCTCGGTCAACCACGAATCGTTCACCGAACGCGCGCCCAAACTGGGTGGCCTGGTCGAGTTCTACCGCTCGCCTGACCGTGTGGCGTGGTCGCCGACCGGCATCAACGTTCCGGACTATCCAAAGCTGGCCCAAATCTGGTGGCAGCAGATCGGTGACGTAAACTCGGGCGCCTTTACCCCGCAAGAGGCGATGGACCGTCTGGCCGAAGAGATGGACATCACCATGGCCCGTATGCAGGCCGCGGATGAAAGCGCCGGTGTCTACGGTGGTTGTGGTCCTCGCCTGAACGAGCCGCAGGACCCTGCCTTCTGGCTGGAAAAAGCGGGTTCGCCAAAGGCCAAGCTTGAGAACGAAAAGCCGCAGGGCCAGACCGTCAACTATGACGAACTGGTTCAGCGCTGGCAGTCTCAGTAAGCCGTTGAAAACCGGGGGTGCCGTTCGCGGCATCCCCACCACAAAGACCAGTGCGCAGCACTGAAGGACCGGAACCCACGGACATGATCGAACTACAAGACGCCACCAAACGGGTTGGCAATGTCATCCATATCAAGCCCACGAACCTGACGCTGCAAACCGGCCATTTCAATGTGCTGCTTGGCGCGACGGGATCCGGCAAGACCTCTCTGATCAAGATGATGGCGGGGCTGGACCCGATTGCCTCGGGCAAAGTCTTCATGGATGGGCAGGACGTAACCCGGCTGAACACGCAAAAGCGGCAGATCAGTCTGGTGCACCAGTTCTTTGTGAACTACCCTCATATGAGCGTTTTCGACAACATCGCCTCGCCGCTACGCGTGGCGGGCATGGCCAGGACCGAGATCGAAGGCCGCGTAGAAGAAGCCGCCGATCTGCTGCAACTGCGCCCGATGCTGCACCGCCGACCGCATGAGTTGTCGGGCGGGCAACAACAACGAACTGCATTGGCCCGCGCCATCGCGAAAGAGAGCCGCGCGGTGTTTCTAGATGAACCGCTGGCGAACCTTGACTACAAGCTGCGCGAGGAATTGCGCGAGCAACTACCCGACCTTTTCGCCGGACGTGGAGCCGTGGTGGTCTACGCCACTTCGGAACCCGAAGAGGCCCTTTTGCTGGGCGGCTATACTGCCCTAATGGAAGACGGCCGCGTCACTCAGTTCGGTCCGACCGCCGACATCTACCGCAACCCCGAGAACATCGCCGCCGCGCGCGTCTTCTCGGACCCACCAATCAATGTGGCGCGCATCACCGTTTCCGGCGCCCAGGCGCAACTGGCAGGCGGAGGCGGCTGGCCGGTCACCGGCATAGCCGACGGAGACTACATGGTCGCCGTACGGCCCCACAGGGTGACGCCGTTCCGCTCATCCGGTGATGATGTGGAACTCACGGGCCGCGTAATCGTGACCGAACTGTCGGGCTCAGATTCCAGCGCGCATTTTCAGCATGGAGAAGAAGCGTGGGTTTCGCTCGCTGCTGGTGTTCACCCCTATCAGGTCGGTGAGGATCACAGTTTCTACATGAACCCGGCCCATTGCCGGTATTTCGGCCAAGACGGCAAAAGGGTGGCCTGACATGGCACAGATCAAGCTTTCAAACCTGCGACACAGCTACATTCCAGCGCCGAAAGGTCCGGAGGACTATGCACTGAAGGAAATCGACGTGACTTGGCGCGATGGGGGGGCCTATGCACTGCTTGGGCCCTCGGGTTGTGGCAAATCTACGCTGCTGAACATCATCTCAGGTCTGCTGACGCCGTCCGAGGGGCAAATTCTGTTCGATGGTCAGGACGTCACCGCCCTGCCCCCCGATCAACGCAACATCGCGCAGGTGTTCCAGTTTCCGGTGATTTACGACACGATGACCGTGGGCGAAAACCTGGCGTTCCCGCTGAAAAACCGGGGCGTCGACGCCGCGACGATCAAGCGCCGCGTCGATGAGATTGCCGAGATGCTGGACGTCACGGATATGCTGAACACGCGCGCCTCGGGCCTGAGCCCGGATAACAAGCAGAAAATCTCGATGGGTCGTGGTCTGGTCCGCGACGACGTGAACGCGGTGATGTTTGATGAACCGTTGACCGTGATCGACCCGCACCTGAAATGGAAGCTCCGATCCAAGCTGAAGGAACTGCATCAGCGCGTCAAAGCCACGATGATCTACGTGACCCACGACCAGACCGAGGCGCTGACCTTCGCCGACGAAGTGGTTGTGATGCAAGAAGGCGAGGTCGTGCAAATTGGGACTCCAGTTGAATTGTTCGAGCGCCCTCAGCACACATTCGTCGGCCACTTCATCGGTTCACCCGGCATGAATGTCCTGCCTTGCGAGGTCAAAGGTGACCGCGCTTTGTTCGAAGGTCACGAGGTGATGCTAGAGGGTCCGACCCACGGCGACGGAGGCCGCACCGATTTGGGTATCCGACCCGAATATGTGGGCTTTGGCAACACCGGCATCCCCGCGCATGTGACCAAAGTGTCGGACATCGGTCGCCACTATGTGATCAGCGCCATGGTCGGCAACACTGCGCTGAAGGCCGTGACGGAACATGAAGTGCCCGAGCCGGGCTCGCAGGTTTTCCTGCAATTCAAACCAGACCAATCCCGCGTCTACCGCGACGGCTGGATCGCAACCGAGGAGCGGGCGCAATGAGAACCGAAAACCAAAAGGCATGGTTCTTTGTCCTGCCTGTGCTGGCTCTGGTCGCGTTCAACGCGCTGGTTCCGATGATGACGGTGGTCAACTACTCGGTGCAAGAAACCTTCGGCAACAACCAGTTCTTCTGGGAGGGGCTCGGCTGGTTCGAGCAAATCCTGCGCTCTGACCGGTTTCAAGCCGCATTGGGACGACAGTTCCTGTTCACCTTCCTGATCCTGCTGATTGAGGTGCCGCTGGGCATCATTGTGGCACTGTCGATGCCGCGCAAAGGGTTCTGGGTGCCGGTCTGTCTGGTTCTGATGGCCCTGCCGATGCTGATCCCGTGGAACGTGGTGGGCTCGATGTGGAACATCTTCACCCTGCCCAAAATCGGTCTTCTGGGATACTTCCTGAATGACGTTCTGGGCATCAACTATGACATGACACAACAGCCGATCTCGGCCTGGATTACGGTCATAGTCATGGATGTCTGGCACTGGACTTCGCTGGTGGTTCTGCTGTGCTATGCGGGTCTGGTTTCGATCCCCGACGCCTACTATCAGGCGGCGAAGATCGACGGGGCCAGCCCGTGGTCGGTGTTCCGCTACATCCAGTTGCCCAAAATGAAAACCGTCCTGACAATCGCCGTACTTCTGCGGTTTATGGACAGTTTCAACATCTATACCGAGCCCTTCGTTCTAACCGGCGGTGGCCCCGGCAACTCAACCACCTTGCTGTCGATTGACCTTGTGAAGATCGCGCTGGGACAGTTCGACCTTGGCCCTGCGGCCGCGATGAGCCTGATCTACTTCGCCATCACGCTACTGGTCAGCTGGGTCTTCTACACTCTGATGACAAAGGATGACGCGCAATGAAGAAGCGGTCCCTTATCCCAATCCTCTATATCGCGTTCCTGATGCTGCCGATCTATTGGCTGGTGGCGATGTCCTTCAAGACCACGAACGAGATCCTGTCGGGCTTTTCCCTGTTTCCCCAGACCTTTACGCTGGAGAACTACATCACCATCTTCACCGATCCGACGTGGTACTGGGGCTACATCAACTCGATCATCTATGTGACGATCAACACCGTGCTTTCGGTCTGTGTTGCGCTGCCAGCAGCCTATGCATTCTCACGCTATCGGTTCCTTGGTGACAAGCAGTTGTTCTTTTGGCTGCTGACCAACCGGATGGCCCCTGCCGCTGTCTTCGCTTTGCCCTTCTTCCAGCTCTATTCGTCGATCCACCTGTTCGACACATATCTGGCCGTAGCGCTGGCACACACGCTGTTCAACGTGCCGCTGGCGGTGTGGATTTTGGAAGGCTTCATGCGCGGCATTCCGAAAGAATTGGACGAGACGGCCTATGTCGATGGCTATTCCTTCCCTCGCTTCTTCGTGACGATCTTCTTGCCGAACATCAAAGCCGGCGTCGGAGTGGCTGCTTTCTTCTGTTTCATGTTCTCATGGGTTGAGATGCTGCTGGCCAAAACCCTGACTGCGGTCGAGGCAAAACCCATCGCCGCCGTGATGACCCGGACGGCCTCCAGCGCAGGGTATGAGCTGGGCCTGCTCGCCGCTGCCGGGACGCTCACCATCATCCCCGGCGCCATCGTCATCTGGTTTGTCCGCAACTACATCGCGCGTGGCTTCGCGATGGGACGTGTGTGAGGTTCGATATGCGTAAACTTCTTCTCACCCTCCCCTTCCTGCCTTCGATGGCTGCTGCCCAACAGGCCGGTTGGGGCAGTGTCGGCCAACAAGAGGACAAGGGCTTTTCATGGACCGACCCTCTGTGGCCCGATTTTTGGATGGCCTGGACCCCAGCGACGCTGGCCGTGTTCGTGGGCATCTTCTCGGCCATCGCCCTGATTGGCGTGCTCGAAGGGTTCAAGTATCGCGACGGCATCGAACGACGTGGCGTGCTGGGCCTGACCACCACTCTGGGCGACCGGCTGTTCATCACCCTGCTGGGCTCGGCCTATATCTTCCTCGCCTGGCTTGGGCTGGTGGGTCAGCCCGTCTGGACGCCGCTATTCCTGTCGATCGGCTGGAGCATCTTCGTCTTCTGGAAAGTTTAAGCTTTGCGAAACAGCGAAAGGATGCTTGTCTGTCAGGCATACTAAAAATGCGACACGAAAGACCGATGCGAAAAAAGAAAACAACAAACCTGCTGACCGAAGTGGAACTTGAGTTCATGAACGAGCTCTGGGCGCTAGGTCAGGGCTCGGTCCGTGACGTGCTTGATCGCCTGCCTCCAGAACGCAATCTGGCCTATACGTCCGGTGCAACCATCCTGCGGATACTCGACGACAAGGGATTTGTCGAAAGCCACAAGGATGGAAAGACGCTGATCTATACGCCGCTTCTGGAGAAAGACAGGTATCAGGCACGGTCGCTGCAGAACCTGTCGCGGACGCTGTTCGACGACACACCTGCCACGCTGGTTGCACGTCTGGTTGACGATGCAGGCCTCAGCGAAGCCGATCTGGAGGAAATTCGGGCACTGGTAGAGAGGAGACTGCAAAATGACAGCGGTTAAACCGGTTCTCGACGCGTATCTGGAATGGAATTTAGTCCTCGGACTTGCCGCAATTCTGTGGCTGGTTGCGCGGGGGCTTTTGTCCCGAACCTCACTCAGCCACGGGTTCGTGGCGCAATTGCGCGCGCTTAAGGCACTTTGCATGTGTATCGTCATCAGCCCTCTTCTGGCTCTGGGTGTATCGGCGCTGGCCGCACTTACTCAGACCAAGAGCACCGTGGCGATCGGCGATATCGCCGTGGCGGCCTATCTGCGCGGTGACATCGCCATGCCTGCCACCCAATTCGAGACGCTACTAAACACGCGCCAACGCTGGGTAGAGGTATTGTTCAGCGGAGACTATCCGGTTGCGTCCGCAATCCTTGTATTGATGGCCCTTGCGTCGCTGATCTATACCCTGCGGGTGATCCGCGACGGGATGGCAATCCGCGAGACGGTCAACACCAGCTTTTTGTGGCGCCGCTCGGCGAAGGTGGATATCCGCCTGTCCGACCGCATTTCCGTGCCCTTCGCGGTCAGGGGTCTGCGTCGGCGTCACGTCGTGTTGCCCAGCCACCTGCTGGACACCCCGCGCGAGCTGCGGTTCGCCCTTGCGCATGAGCTGCAGCACGTGCGTGCCGGGGATGTTGAGTGGGAGCTTGGGTTCGAACTTCTGCGGCCTCTGTTGTTCTGGAACCCCGCCTATCTGGTGCTAAAATATCAGTTCGATCGCCTGCGCGAGTTGGCCTGCGATCAGTCAGTTGTGGCCCGCAAGAACATCGATGCGCACGACTATACCAAATGCCTGCTGGACTATTGCGCCCGAACCGTCACGCGCGGCAGCCCGCGTGTTCTGAACGTGGCTTTGGTTACTGGCGGCAAAGCGAAACGCGTTCTGCGGCAACGGGTGATCGCGTTGGCGGATGCACCTGCGATGCAATCGTCGATGCCGTTCATGTTCCTTGGCCTGAGCATCCTGTTTGCGCTTGTCCTTGGGCTGGCCGCCGCATCAGTCCAACAGACCGAGGATTGGAGCCATGATCGCCTGATGCTGTCCACCGTGGTCAACCTCGAACGGCTGGAAGCGCGTAATCAGGGCAACTGACCCGCCTCTACCAACCGCGACGCCCGAACAAGGCTTGCAACCGGTTCTGCCCGGCAAACGGGTCGGCAGGTTGCGGTGCGGCCAGGTTCGCAACAACCCGCCGGACCAGAACCCAGCAGATCACGGCGAAGATGACCCCTCCCAACGCCTGGCCCAGCAGTACGCCGGGGGCGCCCGCGATATGGGCCCCGACAACCGCAAAGGGCCATGTGCCCAGTGTATGCCGCCCCCAATTCATCCAGGTCGAATAAATCGGATGACCCAGATTGTTGAAACTGGCATTCGCGACAAAGATCACACCGTTGAAGAATGAGGCTAAAGCCAACGGTCCGCAAAACAGATAGATCAGCGCCCGCGTCTGCCCCTGCGCCTGAAACAGATCGGCAATCGGCGCGCGCAACACAAAGAGAGTTGCCGCCATCAGGCAAACGTAAACAGCGGTGAACTTAACTCCGGCCAGAAAGGTCGCTTTCACCCGGTCATACTGCGCGGCGCCGAAGTTCTGACCGACGATTGGCCCGATGGCGCCGGACAGGGCGAACACAACCGAAAACGCCACCGGCATCAACCGCCCGATCACCGCCATACCAGCCACAGCGTCCGTTCCAAATTGGGCGACCTCACGGATGACAATCGCGTTGCCAATGGGCGTGGCGATATTGGTCAGGACGGCGGGCACGGCAATCGCACGGATGGGGCGGACATCCAGCCCCAATTGCCGCAAGGAAGGTCGGCCAAAACCGCGATGCACGCGGACGGCAGGTCTGACCGCCGCAATCAACATACAAATCCGTGCAATGACCGAAGCTATTGCCGCCCCGTCCAACCCCAGCCCGACAGCAAAAATCAGGATTGGATCCAGCACTGCGTTTGCCACCCCGCCATAAATCGTGGCCTGCATCGAGCGTCGCGCATCCCCATACGCGCGCAACACCGCCATGCCAGTCATGGCAACCGCCATCACCCACATGGTCGGCAATATGATGGACACATATCGGGCGGCCAGTCGCAATACCTCGCCCTCAGCGCCCAGCAAGGACAGGCAAAACGTCAGATTGAACAGAACGGCCACAGAGACGACCAACCCGACCAGACCGCCCAGCACGGCAACGCTGGTTCCGAATTGGCGCGCCTGCTCAGGCCGATCGGCGCCCAACTCTCGCGCCACTAAAGCGCCTGCAGCGATCGACAGCCCGACATTGATCGAATTGGTGAAGAACAACAGCGTTCCGGCGTAGCCGACTGCTGCTGCTAGTGCGTCGTTGCCCAGCATCGAAATGAAGATCATATCGACGAAGTCCACGGCGAAAATCGCCATCAGGCCAATGCTGGTGGTCAGGGACATGCGGGTGACGTGGCCCATCAGACTGCCCGTCAGAAAGACCGCTTTACTCTGGGATTGTGTTGCCATGTGTTTTTGCGCCCTTGCCCGATTGCCCAGTTTGCTCGCGTTTTACGTTATGATGCAATCGGAAATTGGGGGCAGGTAACCTTCCCAAACCTGAACGCTTTGATCCTATTTAACTGCTACGCTTTGCGGACATTGCGTCAGAAAATCCGGGATTGTGCCCCTGCCGTTCAATTGTCGCGGATGGCGGCCGCTGTTGGGATGTTTCAGGATGAGCAGGAAAGGAAACAGTATGGCCGGCTGAAACAGAAAATCTCTGATATTGCCCCCCGCATGTTGGACGTTCTGCGGAAGAAGTCCTGAAATCCACCAGCACCCCGGCACCCGAGCGCCCTTTAAAGTCTTCGTAAAGAAAGGACGTGAACTATGAAAATCGTATCAGGCGGTCAAACCGGCGTGGACATGGCGGCACTGGACTTCGCGCGGCGCAATGGGATTGTGTACGGCGGATGGGTCCCCAAAGGTCGTACAAATGAGTCCGGTCGCATTCCCGACCATTTCACTGGACTGCGCGAGACGAATTCCGAAGACGTTGACGAAAGAACCCGGAACAATGTCCTATTGGGCGACGCCACACTGATTTTTATCGATGGTTCAACCAGTCCCGGCACGCAATTGACCATCGATTTTGCAAAGGAAACAGGGAAACCGCATCTGGTCATCGATGTTCGAAAAGGTACGGATACTTGCGCGCGGAAAGTGCGCCAATGGCTTCGCTCTATTCCCGTTTCTTTGTTGAATGTCGCTGGCCCTCGAGCGTCCGAAGCGCCGCAGATTGGGCTACAGGTCCGCGCTATTCTGGAGCAGAGCCTTGACGTGCTTAGCACTCAGAACCTGCGCCAGCCTTAAGTGCCCCAAGGCCAGTCCATTCAACTCGCTTACTCTCTGCCAAACCTGACAAGCACATTGCGCGTCACCTGTTCTACCTGCCAGTCACGCCTCGCCAACCCCATCACCCATTCGCAGGTGCCTGCCGTGAAAACCTCGCCTTCGCCGCGCGGCCAATACACGATGGCACCATTGCCCCGTCGGCTACGATCCAATGTCTCTGGGGTGACTTCTCCGAACATTGCCGTGGCTTTGAAAATCGCATCCGCGTCCGCGATATAAGGGGTTTCACCCCAAACCCCCTGTGATGGTTCTATGTTGGTCGCAAGCCCCATCGCGAGGATCTCAAGCGCCGGGTCGGCGCCGTCAGCCCCGGTGGCAAAAGGCAAGCCGTCCTCCATCCGGTAATCCACGCCATCCACTTCGTATCCAAAGATACGGGACGCGCCCCCTAACTGATCACCGTACCCTAGCTGAGTGCCCTGCAGCGCCCAATGATCGGGACGGTAGACCGTAAAGCCCCCACTGCCCTGCCCGACGCAGCGCCCAAGACCCGCGTAGACCCCTTTGAGCCCATTCACCCCAAAGGTCTGCGCGCCGGGACGGTTTGCCGGGGCGGCCTCCCATGCTGTGGTCACAAAATGCTCTAGTTCCGTACCGACAAGCGGATCCTGCTCGGCCGTGTATTTGTAGCAAACTTGAGAACGCCCCTCATCCTCGATCCGGGTTTGCCAAAGAAAGTTGCCGCCGAACCGGGCAACGCGACCGCCCTGTTCTGTGTAGCGGTCCACCGCATCGCGCATGTTGGCAGACCAGTATTCGTCATGCCCCACAAAGACAGCGCATTTGTGGCGTTTCAAAAGTTCGGGATTTTCTTCCAGATCGTGCTGAGTGGCGAAATCGAACGCAAAGCCTTGTTCTTCTGCCCAAATTGCAAAATGGCGTTCGTAGCTTGCCCACCCGGCCGAAGCGTATTTCTTGGAATACCCGTAGGCATAGGCCCATTCCATATAAGGATAACGCACCATTGTTCCCGGCGTATGTGGCGTTTCGGGCACTGCGCGCGGAGCTCCAGCGGGCAGCTTGCAGAACCCGCGTGTCCACGGGCGCTGCGTTGAAACGACCGGGGAAAATGCGTTGCGATCCGGTCCTGTGATCCCTTCGTAGTGGTTGGATCCACCCCAGCAATTATAGGCCAGCCATGTTCCCGTCGCGCAGATCAGCACATAGGGTGCAGGTGGTTTTGTCTCAGCGCGACGCAGTAGAAACAGGTGATGCTCTTCCACCCGGTCCCCATCACGCTCGGCGGTTAGTGTCACAAGATAGCCACCTTCGCGCCAATCATCAGGGATCGTCAGCTCATGCGAGGCATTCCATCCGCAACCCGTAACCGAACAATCCTCGGGAGTGGTCTGATGCAGGCCTTGGATACCGGTTTTCGAGTACACCGTCTCATAACGCGTACCGTCGCGACCAACTTCAAGGTCCCAGATTTCTGCCGTGGTGGACACGCGCAGAACCAGCCGATCACCTGGAGCATAGGTCATAAGTTCCGTGTAGCCCCAAATCTCCAGAACCGAGTCGTCGCGTGCTGGCCCGATATAGTAATTGTCCAGAATATGCCGCGCCTTGGCTCGGGTCCTCGGCGTTGTTGCAGGCGTGGGAGTTTTCGAATGACCCATTGCTCAGCCCCTTGTTCCGGTATTCGCTTATCAGGCCACCTAGTAAACCGCACGCATCGTCTTACCATTACCGTCAGGTATCGAGGCGCCCTGCGCGTGTTTAAGCCTTTACAACGAATAGCTTGCTTATACCCGGACGCTAACCGCCCCCTGCTAAACTTCAAGTCACGTTATTCTGTTGTGACCACAGGCCGATTTCATTCCCATCTATGATAATCGCAAGCTCCCAGAACTTTCTTATTTCCTCTTCTGCAGCTTGCGCCGCCTCCGGCTCGTCAGGAATGCGTTCAACACGGAAGCCAAACTGTTCAAAACCACTGTAATCAATGCGGCTTAAAATTACCGGAAACACCTCACGTTCCAATGCGGCGGCGGCAAGAAGCCTTGAGACATTGTGTACAGACTTTGGAGGCTCCAGAATTCGAATGCCGATATGAACAGGGCTACCTGCTTCGCGCTCCCAAAGAGCAACAGATGGAACTATGCCCATTTCAGGGAACACAACTTTTCCATGTGGATTGGGTGTATGATTGTCAGCGACCAATGCGTCCAGTTGCACCGGTTGCTTTGGGGACGTTCTACCGAGAATTTCGAACCAAAAGGTATCTGTCATTTTCCTAACGTAACCCCTGCTATGATTTCAGCCGCTCTCGACGCCCCTGTTTCGGGCAATTCAATTCTGTTCAATTCAGATCGATAGATCTCCACTTCATCGTGATCCAGACACTCAGACACTGCTCGTTCAAGCTTCATGAAGTCTTTTTCGGTGATGATTGCGCATAGGTCTCGGTCAGCCAAAGCTTTGGCGCGTCGCTCTTGATTGTCCAAATAGGGCGCGGACTGCGGGATCAGGATCGAGGGGATTTTGTGATAGAGAATCTCAAGGACGGAGTTATACCCCGCCGCCGAGATGACCAAATCTGCGGCCAGACACAATGAAGTAGCCTCAAACGTCTGAACCACCCGGGTATTCGTCCACCCGAACGTGGCTGGCTGAACCTTGCTTCCTGGCCAGACTACGACAAGGTGCAGACAGTCTGTCCGCCCCTCCAACATCCCTGATATTGCCTGAATCTGAGCCGACCGGTCAGAGGCCACCCCACCGCCCAGCATACTGACGACCAACTGCTTGAAATCTCGTCCAAACCGTTCAGCCAGCCGCGCCCTAAGCCCGTTGCGCTCCTCCGCTGACTGGGTCACCTGACGAAAGATCGGACCGACGTAGTGCACATGATCGCCAAAACTGTAGACGTCATTCAATTCTTCAAAGGCTTCGGACGGCACGATAACCTGATCGAACACCCCCTCGCGGCGAAGCATCGTTTCCCTGGATCGTCCATCCGGCCACAGGCCCCGCCGGACCCAAACCGCCGAAAATTTGCGTTCGAGAATCACGCGGAAGACGGAATCGAAGACATGGCCGCCATCAAAAACCAACCGGTCATTTTCCTGTAGCGCCGCGCTCAACCGACGATATGTCAGGATATCGTTGCCATCGGGACTATCTGTGGTGTCGATACGCGAGACCAGCGGAATGCAATCGATGCCTTCACGGCGGATAAGCGGGATACAACTGGGAAAGGCCGCGAATATCGGCGACATATCGTCGGGCAGCGCGTTGGCAACTACCGCACACCGCTGTGCGTGCCCCAATCCCACACCGTTTGTTGGAAAAAACAAAGTTCTTTGTTCGGTTCGAACAGGCTCGCGTTTTTTGGCTGCAAGACCTGCGGCGGCTTCAAGACGGGAGATGTCCACCGAATGAAGCCACTGAGATTTCATGGCCTGTTCTGCGATTTGCGAGGTATTCCCAAGGATTTTTCCTGCAAGGTATCCATCCAGTGAGAACGGCGTTTTGGGCCCAAGCAATACCGGCGCGCCCGAGGAAACAAGCGCTTCATCATCTGTGCAGTCTATCGCCACACCGCCGGCCGCAATCAACGCGACAGCATACGCTGCCACGCGAACCCCTGCGATACCGTGACCGAACAACACAAGAATGTCTGTCGTTTTGGCCAAAGTAAGAGAGGAAAGATCAGTGTAAAGGATGGTCGGCAGGTCGCGGTACGGTGACAACTTTATGGCTTCGTTCTGTGCTCCGCTGACCACAAGACGCAAGTTGTAGCCACCCTGGTTACTCATCCGTGAAAAACAGGATAGCGTCTCGGGATTGTCCAGTTCCATAGATCCAAGGACTACAGTGACGTTCGCCACCTGTTGCACAGGCCGAGGCGTTGGCTGAATCTCGGCAACAAGAGGGCTGGCCGCCGTGGACAGCACCGAACGCGGCTGAAAGTCCGTAAGATCAATTACCGTCGCTTCACGCCCAAGTGCATACGCCAATCGCGCCTTCGCACCAATGTAACTTTGCTGAGTTTCGAACCGGCCGGTCGCGATCACCGGAACGTCTGGTTCAAGTTGCTTTTGCCTCAGTGATGAAAGAAGCAGATCATTGATGTCCTCGGCACCCAGCACGAACACGGTTTCGGCTTCATATTCTTCCGGATCAACAAGAAACTTGGCCGCCTCGTAAACTCTGCCGCGCCCGGCTTCTTCCGGCAAATATTCGGCACCTATACATGCGGTAAAACCACGCGCAGCTAGCTGCTCGGCAAAAATCAATTGCGCATCAAAAGACCTTAAAGAACGCGAACCGGCCTCAACAAAAATCATACCAACACCCCGCTGTCAGCGGATAATACACCGGACAGCATCGCTTTGAAGTTTTCAGCAGAATAACGCGCCAGCACCGGTTGCGATCTGGAAATCTGTTCATGATACCGGTCTGGGTGAGCGACGAGGTCAGAAACTATCCCATCTACATCTTCGGGACGGCAGGTAAGAACTGCATTGTCGAACGTCTCGCCGATATCGGAATTCGTTAGAACAACTTTTCCAGCGGCAAGTGCTTCCGCTATGACGCGACCAAAACTCTCTTGCCAAGTCGGTGCTGTGAAATAAACAAAAAAATCAATCATTCCAAAAAACTCGTCCACGCTAACAGCATCAAAGGGAAGCAAGGTCCAATGCGGGCGAAGTACACGGGCATCAAGCAATGCATCGGCGCCCAGAATTACGTTACTCTTTGCATGTTTGGAAAAACAACTGTCCAGATCGGAGAGAACCGGGAACTTCTCAAACCCGGGCCGTGAATGCCTGCCGCGGCGATCCTCGGGTTTTTCGCACGGAGCGTCCATGTCGGTTTCGCAAATATTGAACCAATCCGTGCCCAGAACATTCCAATGACGCGCCACTCGGGATCTGGCCAGCCATTCGGTTACGGTTTTTCGATTGTATGGTGAAATCGGCGCGAGAGTTTTCCTGAGCGCAAGTGCCGATCCCTCAATTTGGTTCAGACAGCTTAAAACGTCGAACCCGTCTTCTCCGCCAGGACGCAGAAAATTTTCATGCGTTACAACTATCAATTCCCGGGCAAATATCTTTGTGCATAATGCGTCTTGAAACTTAAGAAACGCCGGATTGTGAAGGATCACTACATCCGCACTGATGCGAGGTGCATCCCAAATCAGCGGAATACGCAATACGTCGAGCGTACGCCGTAACACCGGCGCTATGTGTTGGCTGTCACCGAAAGTCCTGGATGCTACGGCATGAACCTCTATCTCCCCAAGCTCAACTGCCACCTGAAGCTCGGCGGCGACTGCTGCTGATGTACCGCCCGAGAACCTTGGCTCAATAACGTAGGCGATCTTCGGACGAGACGAGCTACCAATGGCACTAAACACAGTCATGGGGCCTAGTGCTGCAATTCATTTGAGCGCGCAGCCGTTCCCGTTTGGGCGTCACGCGGGTCGGGCGATGCATTGGCAGGAAAACCAAAGTTCAGGTTGCCGGAGGAAGCAGCGTTATAAAACTCGCGCAGTTCACGCGATAGCTCGTCTTCACCAGCAAGTAACTCCGGGTTTCTATCAAGGTATGATTGCAGGGCCTTTGTGTCATTGCTTGATAATAGCTGATCTATGGCGAGCAAATGCTCAAGCGTAATCTCGGCACGTGCGCCCCCCGAGGTCGCTAAAAATAGAAGCGCAGTTACCATGCCGACGAGTCTGCTATCAGTCATCTATGAAAACCTTATAAATACTTATTAAATTCACTCACAGTTTGTTTCAGTCCCACGCAGTCAATTACTGGAACATGATTTCTAGTTCGTACTTGCCCGAAGTTTTTGTAAAACCTGACGTCTCAATTGATTTAAAGGATTGTTTGCAGTCCCGTTTCGGCTGCTTCTTTTGGTCGTTCGTTTAGTCGGAGAATTGCCATAGCCTTTTCCGGCCAGCCACAATTCCACGACACCGCTTGGCGTCTTGCTTTTTGATCCGGTGAAATCGCGCAGCAACGCGCCAGCATCTTCCGCAAGGGCGGCGGCTTTGGCGGCATCCTGCCTGTGATAGAACCGCACGTTGGATTGCGACACCCGGAATCCAACCCGCGCCGTTCCACTTAATTCGTGCCCCGTCGTCGTCAAATCAGCGACCACAGTATCCACATCATCCTCAGAGAGCCTGTTGGGCGCGTACAACCTGAATGTTGCGCCTCGACTTTGAGAGATCGTTGCAGGTGGTTCGATCTCCTCAATGGGCAGCGCCACGTGCACGGTTGTGTCCAAGGGCTGTTTTCGCGGCGCTGCAATCAATAATTGCATCGCCTCCGGGCTAAGCTCTGGGCCTTCAATTTGTTCCGAGGGGTTCAGTGCCACGGATGTCAATACATGATCGACTGGATCAATCAAAACAGGCCAATCGGGTTGAATTGCCCAAATTTGTTTCGGTAGTGTTCCAGGTCCGGCTACAGGCGGCAACGGAGTCGGAGTGGTAAACAAGACAGGCTGCATTTCGACGAGGGACGCGCGTAACGGAGAAGCAAACGCTTCAACTGCAATTTCTATTGGGTCAAACCTTGCCGAAACCGCTCCGGACAAAACAATCGCTGTACCATAATATTCAGGCACGCTTTCATAGGGCAGGAAACTCGGGTTCGCTTCTTGTCTCGGCAGGTAGCCAGCACCTCCTACCGGCAAAAGTGGCTGCTCAAGCGCCGGAACATATGCCTGAACGCTTGGGACAGCACTCAGAGCAATTGGCTCCACGACTTCAGGACCGTTTGTAAATTCCGACAGGGGTGGTGTCAGCGAAGCAAAGCTGTTCAGGTTTTCCACCTGGACCAAACTGCTGTCGGGGGATGTTGGTCTTGGCGGTAGGTCTAACACGTCAGCCGAGATGATAAGTTCCCCCTCTTCACCAGAAGATACAACAGGCTGCACGGCACCAGATTGCCCTGCGTTCTCACCTTGCAAGGGGGCGGCAATGGCTATCTCAGCTTCGGCTGTTGTCAGGCTTACTGTTTCATTGTTGCCTGAACGGGAAAGAAACAAAAAAACTGAAGACGAAGCAACTACTCCGATAACGCAACCAAGGGCCAATAAGCCCAAACTGACTTTGCCGCGGGCTTGTTTCTCTTTTCTCAGACTTCGAAGAAGTTTTTTTGACAGGCGATGGTCAATTTCCTCAGTAGACAGCTTTAAACTCAAACCCGAATTTGAATGGTCGCCGCCAACGTTCTTAGAGGCGTCACCGTCGGTAAGAGTTTCGTTGGGCGACGACCCATTGTCTTCCTGTACTTTTCCAGATCTTGCATGATTGAGTTTGCGCCTGAGGGAGTCTTGGCTTGACTGACTGGCTTCGGCAGAACTAGTTTTTGGTTTGTGGGTCCCGAAAATTTTTTCGACTTTGTCGTTCAGTCGGTCTCCAGATTCATTGCCTTGGCCCTCATCAGGCACTCCGGGACGGGGCTTTTCCGACTCACTCCCCCGACGCGCGAGCACCTCGTTTCTTTTCTCCCTGGCTTCTTCAAGCTGATGTGACCACGAAGTATGGGTACCCGAAGGGCGCACACCTGTGGTTGATTGATCAGCACTGCTTTGCTTCGGTTTCGGCTTTTGAGTTTCTTTACTTTTCTGCTTTCGTGCCGAAAGATTTTTTTCCCGCTCTATCCGAGCTTTTTCAAGCACCTTCTGCCACTCGGAGGATTGTACAAAATCATAGATATCCGACGCCTGATCAGCGCTTTTCTTGGCAACTTCTGGTCGAGTCTTCTGGCCGCTAGCCTTTGTCATGAATTACCCCCGACTGGCCGCTAAAATAAGCTCAAAACTGCTGTTACCCGGTTAACCCAAGCACAAGCCGGTGCATCAAAATTCTAATAAAACTGACTTGAGATTATAAAAAACTGACTTCATGCTGACAAGTCAGCCGATCCCTACGGGATAAATCAGCACTGTCACCACCATTGTAAGGCGCGCTCGCCCTGCCCCGCCAGACGCTAGTTTCAGAGTTTTTTTGTCCATTAGCCAATTCCGAGTTAAGCTGAAGCTTATTGTTGTCGCCACGTGAACGCCGCAGAGGGGTTTACGGCGTGTTTTTGGTTAACTTGTATAGGAAAAACTCGGGATTAAATGGACGCCTCTCAAAACGAACAGGAAATCTATACTCTGATAGAACACTCCGATCCCTTTTATGCCAAAGTGGTCGTGGTGGACTGGATGCTGGGGAACTCTTGCAGCTATGCATGCAGCTATTGCCCAAAGTCATTGCATGACGGTTCGGTCAGGTGGCAAAAGACCAAGGACATTTTGCACTTATATCGCCAGATGAAGCGACACTATGTGGACGAACGGGACAAGATTGTCTGGCTTCAGTTCACCGGCGGCGAACCCACGATGCATCCCCGCATCATTGATTTGTTGCAGCACGCGTCTGAGATCGACTTTAAAGTCAGCCTGATCAGCAATGCGTCGCGAACCCCTCGGTTCTGGGAAAAGATCAGCGGGTGTCTGAACAGCGTTATCCTGACCTATCACGCCGAATTCGCGGAGCTGGTCCCTTTTATCCGTGTGGCGAAAATGATGGAGGACCGCATCAGCGTCCATATCAACGTCACGATGCACCCGGACCGCTTTGACCAGACCTTTGAAGATGCCCAGGAACTGCGCGCGGCGCTGCCCGCCGCATCGATATCATTAAAACCGTTGCGGCAGGAATTCGGGGCAAAGCTGTACGATTACACCGATGACCAGATGCGAGTGCTGTCGAAAGGATTGCCCTCGAAATACGCGCCGGTTGGTGAAAAGCCGCGCTCTTTGATGCGCGCGACCACACGGTCCGGACAATGCGATACATTGCCCCCCAATGAGTTCATTCTTAGGGGTATGAACCGCTGGCGGGGCTACAACTGCAATGTCGGGCTTGAATCTCTGCGGGTCCGAGGGAATGGCGAAGTTTATCGCGGTGTCTGCGGTGTCGGAGGGGTAATCGGCTATCTGGGCGAAGACCTTGATCTGCCTCGCGAACCGATCCGATGTACAAATGACTCCTGTTCCTGTCTGGCCGACATCCTGATCCGAAAAGAGCTGTGATCCCGCGCCGGGATAACTTTTGTCAGATCGAGTTCAGGCTGCCGAGGTCCACACCGCCCCAAGCCATCCGTGAATCGGCCAGCACCTCCAGCAAGTCTTTGTGTTCGGGATGATCGGACGAGCATACATCCTGGGTTTTGAACTCTTGCGGTGTGACATGGCCCCAATTGCGCAGCCTCAGGAAGTAAACACCATCCGCGTTCATTTCATTGGCAAGATCCACGAAGGCTGGCATTTCCCTGTAGTTCGCTGTCTGCACGACAAAATCGAACCGCAGCGTATCAATGTCTCCTTGCGCGTTCAGGTCACCAAGGAAGCGCAGGTTCTTTCTTAATGCGGTGAAATCACCTCCGCGGCGGAGCACGCCGTACGTGTCGGCCTGCGCCGCATCGATTGAAACCCAGACCGACGAAACCTTGTCCCATAGCCCAAGATCGTTCCAGGCCCTTTCATTGGCCAGCAACCCGTTGGTGTGCAACTGGATACGCCGCCCGGACGGGCCGAACTGCGTCAACCGCCCAAGAAGATGACGGAAGTGCCTGCTGCCAAACGGATCACCTGATCCGGTCACCTTGATCTTCGTGGCCTTGCTGACAAGTGGCAAAAGGTGATCTTCAAACACCTGATTCAAGCGCTCTGTTTCTTTGTGCGGCAGGTTGATCAGTTTGGTTCGGCAACTGGGGCAAGAGATGTTGCACGACCGGTCATGAGACAGGATAACCCGATCCGGACCTTCCTCCAACTCCAGCTTCAGGCTTTGCGTTTCCGGAGTGCGGGCGGGAAGCCTTCGCCCTGCGATCTGCGGACAATGCCACCGGCTGCAATGCGAAAAGTCGCCATCACGGACAGATCGTCTGATTTCGCGGGCCCGGTCGGAATTCCAGAATCCGCCCTCGTCCGCCGTTTCAAGGCGACCGATTGGAACAGGTTGCCAAGCCGAGCAACAAAAATGGACCTCACCGTTGACCCGCGTCTCCATTTCTCGGAAAGGGGCCGCGCACGTCCGCGTTCGAAGCCAGCGGTCGGTTTCGGTTTCCAGGTCCGTTGACTTTTCGCGGGCGGCATCAATAAGCCGCTGCGCCATAAGATCATGATGATCGCGACTGACAACCTCGCGCCCTAACCTTTCGGTTGCCTGCCACTGCCCCCGCTGAAGCTCAAACCATCCGGCCACCAACAGCGTTAAAATCTCATGCTCTGTCTCGTTTTCGCAAACCTGTGCGACAAACTGATCAAGCAGGGCCTCATCGTTGTTTTGCCTGATCTCTTCTGCACACTCGATCACCAAATCCTTTGCGTGCGCGGCAGAACCCTCCAGAAGCCTGCGCCGCCTGAGATACACCGCGTTCTTTTTCGACAGGGTTTCAAAGATTTCTGCACAGTCGGCATCGCCCGTGTCGTAGCGCAAATTTGTGTTGTTTCGAACTGTAGGCATTGCGGTTGTCATAGTGACACACCACGGAATCAAATCAAGTATTCGCGCGGATTGCAGAAATACTGGCAAAAAAGTGAAAACTTGGAGCTGTTACTCGGATAGCGATCACTTGTTCAGCTTGCATTAATCAAAACACGATCAAAGAGGCTTCCGACCATCTAGTCCGACGAGGGCCATTACAATCCGCGAGGACGGCTCGATGGCCCTACAAGGAAAAGTCATGTGACGCTTGAATTAGAGAGTGGCAAAAACATGTCCCGGGACGGCACACAAACAAGACACGTTCAGCCTCTTATTGGGGTAGACCCAGTGCTCTCAAATCGGCTGCAAGTTGGTTCGGATAATCCGGACTACGGTACAATCTGGAACTGACGTATTTAGCGATCGAGAAGTGCGGGTCAATCTGTTGAATTTCAGAAGCGACACGTTTTGCTTCTATGTTTTGATCAGCCCTATGGTACGCACTGGCCAGCACGATCCTCGACTCCAGTTCCTGATCCGCCAGCCGCGTTGTTTCAGAGGCAATCACTAAAGCGTCTTCTAGCTCGTTCAGGGCGAGCAACGTCGCCGAGAGGATATTCCTGAAAAATGGCGGATTGAGAGGGTGAAACCGCATTGCCAGACTGATGTGATGTCTGGCCTGCTCGTGCTCGTCGCAATGGTGCAGGACATTTGCAAAGAAAGCGTTGGCATTAGCACACCCCGGGCGAACTGTCGTGGCCTCGCGACCCGCCGCAAGTGCTGCATCATAGTCCCTCCGCATCAGGTGCACGTGGCTCAGTACGGTCAGGGCCTGACCGTCCTCGTCTTCTTTGCTGGCGGCCTCTTCTGCCCAGCCTATGGCTTGCTCTTGCGCATATGAAACATCCTTCGCCCAGCCTTTTTGAAGCTCGTACCAGTAGCACATCGCCACCTGCATCGGACCGAGCGCCGACTGAGGCTCCATTTGCGAAACTTTCTGGAAATAGCCACGCGCGATCAGCATATCCTCTGGATTCATGCGATAGAACGTGTCGACACCTTTGTAGAACAGCTCGAGCGCTTTGAACGACCGCAGAGACTTGTGCCAGATCTTCGCTTGTTCGCCGGCGACGAGCGCGACATCCATCTCCATCAAAACTTTGGCCGCGATTTCATCCTGAAGGGAGAAACCGTCATCCATATCGCGGTCGAATTGCTCGGTCCATACGATCTCACCTGTGGCAGTCGCAATCAGAACCGCCGTGACGCGAACTCGGTCACCGGCAACCCGCATGGTGCATTGAAGAGCATAGCGCACGCCCAGCGCGGGCCCTGCTTCCTCTGGCGTTGCCCCCCTGAATTGGTCCGCAGCGCCCATCGCGACGATAAATACACCGAGCACTTGCGTCAGAGCGCTCTGAACATCCGCACGCAGACCTTCGGCAAAAACCTCGTGGTCTGGATCTTTGGACAAGTTCCGAAATGGCAAGATCACTACAGACGGCTTACCGGGATCCGCAAGATCACCTTTCGCAAGGCGCTGCGGTATTGCAAAGGGGCAGCGCCATTCCCAAACGTGAATGGGTTGCAGAATGTTTTTGAATTCCTGAGCACCAAGATCGTCAAATCGGGCGTCAACGCGACCCCGCACCTGTTGGTACACTTCGTCGGAAACCATGATACACCCGGTCTGAGCCATCGGCTCCAACCGGGCAGCTATGTTGACACAATCGCCGTAGACATCGTCATCCTCGACAATGACTTGGCCCTGATGAATCCCGACCCGGAAACTCAGCGGGGTTACAGTGTTGGACCGCGTTCGACTTTGCCATTCCAAAGCGCAATGCACTGCGTCGATCGCATTTTCGAACTCTACAAGAAACCCGTCACCCGTCCTCTTGAAGACACGTCCGGAATTCGCATTGACGCATGGGGTGATAATCTCAGCGTCGCAAACTTTCAGAAGTTCCAACGTACCGGTATCATCGTCGTGCATCAGGGCCGAATACCCAACAACGTCGGCTACCAATATCGTCGCGATCTTCCGCTTCATGACACTCGCTACTATAAGATTGGCGCACCCACTGCCGGGCCTTCCGCCGTCCAGTCGCTTAGGAGGCAGGTCGTTGACCTTTCGTAAGCAGGGTAGTCGATTGCACTTAAACTGCAATGAAATTTAACGGCTGTGCATTAGACGCTAGGAGTTTTGAACTGGTAACCGTTTCATTTAAATTCGACACTACCGCCGCGGGAGCGATAATTGGTGGCTTATTGCACTTGAGTAAAACGTCGTGAAAACCTGAGTTGCGCTCCCATTTGACTTCAAGAGCGTGACGGACGGCATCGAATAGAGGCCGGGCCAACCTCCAAACAAGATAAAGTTGCTATTGATGGCTCAACACGGCTTACAGTTGTCGCCGTTGACCTCATATCCAACAATATTGCCCTTGTGATCCAAAGAGAAGTTGCAGCAATCCTCAAAAAGCTCTCGTAGTTTTCTACGGCTGGCTTGGACTTGGGACTTGAGTGTCGAGTAGCTGATACCAAGCTCATCCGCGTGGTCTTTTTGCGGCACGCCTTGTAAGTCTACCCTGCGCAGCAAACTGCCCATTTCAGAAGGCAGAGCATCTATGAAAGGCCCGACACACCCCTCCAGCACATGCTGGTCCTCTTCATCCATTTCACTGTGCCAAAGGTCGTCAGGATGTATCGTATCTTGCCGGCCTTTGGCCCGGTAAAAGTCGGTTATCGTGTTGTTCGCAATCTGAAACAGCCACGCTTTCAGGCTTTCAACCTTGTCGAGACTAGCTAAGCTCTTATGAGTTTTCAGCAGGATTTCCTGCAGCAAATCATCTGCGTCTTCCTGGTTCGATACCTTTGAGCGAAGAAAGGCCAACAGGCTGGCCCGGTATTCAGACCAAACACTCTCTAGATCAGGGGCGCTGTGAGTCATCGGTTCCCGCCTTTTTCACTAAAATTAAATCATTCAATATCAACACCCTGCAACATTTCACCTTAGTTGCTTCGTCTTTGCGCGCTGCCGTTCGTCTTACAGGTCGGATCAACAAAAAGGACTACATTCATGATCAAGATCGTCAGCTTCAGGATTTGCCCATTCGTGCAGCGCGTTACTGCGATGCTCGAGGCCAAGCAGGTTCCCTATGATATTGAGTACATCGACCTGAAGAACAAGCCCGCGTGGTTTCTGGATATCTCGCCCACAGGCCAGGTCCCGGTTTTGATAACCGAGAGCGGCCAACCGTTGTTCGAGTCAGATGCGATCGTGGAGTACATTGATGAAATCACTGCACCGCTACAGAAGGATCTAACACCTGAACAGCGCGCGACCAATCGCGCTTGGAGCTATCAGGCCACCAAACATTATCTGGTCCAATGCAGTACAATGCAAAGCGCCGATAAGGGTGTTCTGGACGAACGCATGGCGAAACTCACCAAGTCCTTTGAAAAGGTCGAGAGCCAATTGGAACAGGGGGCGTTTTTCTCGGGTGAGAGCATTGGAAACGTGGATATCGCCTGGCTTCCCCTACTCCATCGTGCGGCAATTGTCGAAGACCACAGCGGATACGACATGCTCGCTGAGTTTCCGAAAGCTAAAGCATGGCAGCAAACACTTCTGAACAGTGGCATTCCCGCAAAATCGGTGCCCGAGGATTTTCTTGAAAGGTTCTCGGATTTCTATCTGGCCGAACGGACATGGCTGGGGCGTGGCGCCAACCTGAACGAGGTTCCTTGCGATACCACGCAATCGAATTCAGGCGGATGCTGCGGCTGATCCTTCATACTAAACCCGCCCATTTGCCATCTGCAAGTGGGCGGGCGCATAGTTGAACTGACGCAAGGCAGGAAATGAGGGTGAAATGGATAAATGGGTTGCGGGTGCTACCGCCAAGATTAACGCAGATGCACACCGATCAGCGGATACACATCTGTTCAAGCTACCGGCTCCAAACCTTACTGGCGTGGATATTTACCTGAAAGACGAGAGCACTCATCCGACCGGAAGCTTGAAACACCGGTTGGCCCGGTCTCTGTTTCTGTACGCACTGTGCAACGGCAAGATCAAGGAAGGCACTACCGTTGTCGAAGCCTCCTCCGGCAGCACGGCAGTATCCGAGGCCTATTTCGCGCGCATGATTGGCGTTCCCTTCATCGCCGTGATTCCAGAAAGCACAGCTCACAGCAAAATCAAGTTGATCGAGTTTTACGGGGGACAGACACATTTCGTGGGTTCAGCCCCCGAGATGCACAGCGCATCAGTTGAATTGGCCAAGTCCATTGGCGGATACTTCATGGATCAGTTCACTTATGCCGAACGCGCCACCGACTGGCGTGGGAACAACAACATCGCCGAAAGCATTTTTCGACAGATGGAATATGAGCCGCATCCTGTTCCCTCGATGCTTGTAATGAGCGCGGGCACCGGTGGCACGTCGGCGACGCTTGGCCGTTTCATTCGCTACAAGGGGTATGATACCGCGCTGACGGTCGTCGACCCTGAGAACTCGGTGTTCTACGACAGCTACCAGACCGGGGACCAAAACCTATCGTCCGATACCTCTAGCCGGATCGAAGGTATCGGCAGGCCCAAGGTGGAAAACTCATTCCAGCCGGATGTCATCGATCGAATGATCAAAGTGCCGGATACCGCAAGCATCGCAACTATGCTTTGGCTTGAAAAGCGGATCGGCCGACGGGCGGGCGCATCGACCGGGACCAATCTTTGGGGCGCACTGCAAATTGCCAATGAAATGATGCGGGACAATCGAAGGGGTTCCATCGTCACCCTGCTATGCGACAGTGGTGACCGGTATCTGGACACTTATTACAACCCGGAATGGGTCGATGCGCATATCGGGGATATCCAACCATTTGCCGAAGAATTGAGCCGTGAATTTCAATAAGCTTGGACTTATGTGGCTTTTCCCGGTGGCTGAGACAGCTTCGGGAACGCCGTGCTGGAATTGCCACATAGCTTAGTGCCCTTTCAAAACGATAGCAGGGTTTCTCACACGCCTGCCCTGGCCCAACGAAGTCGAGCGACCTTATGTTCAAGCAGAGATGGAATACTTCGCTGCTTATCAATTGGATAGGATTTGCGGCCACAGTAAAATGGCTCGTTCCAAACACCGCGAGGGTGACGTGGCGGATCCGTGTTAGACTGGTGCTGAGGATAATCTAGCAGGAGTCTTTACGTTGCGAATGAATTCACACCGTCTCATTCTTACTGCCCTGGCCCTCGCCGCCTGCACATGTTCCCTACCGACCCGCAGCGATGCGCTTTCGAAAAACATCCCACCATGGCTACAACAGCATGTAGGCACGGGTGATGGTCAAATCGCTCCGGTAGTCCTGGAAAGGGCGCGCGCGCTGTATCAAAAAAAGGTGCGCCAAGGCAAAGTTACAAACCCCTGTTACCTCGCCAAGGATGCTACCCGCCCCAGCACCTCGCGAAACGGCAATCCCGGGCGACGATTTTATGTGATTTGTGAATCGCAAAAGTCCTTCCGTGCCGTTTCGTCTGGTTACGGCAATGGTCGAAAACTGCAGCGCGCCAATTTCGCAAACGGTCGACAATGCGCGAAGCACTTCAGCAATACAGAGGGTTCTAAACTAACTGCCGGTGGATCCTATGTGACCGCCGAAACGCGGACTTCTTTCAAAGGGTATTACAACCATTCAGGCAAGACGAAACCATTCTACCGTACGTTTCTGTTATTTGACGGAGAAGGAGAAACCAGTAACGCCCGCGAGCGGGCCATCGGCGGCCATCCTGCTGTTTTCCTGAAATGGCAATGTCGATTCAAAAACCCCCAAAGCAAACATGCCGACAATGAAGGGTATGTTCCCTACGGAAACCTCGTGAACTATACCGGCGGTCGCAGCAACGGTTGCACGACATGGTCCCAATCCGCATCCAAAGAGATATTGGCGCTTGTTGAGGGGAACCCGACAACCCTTTACATCTATCCGGAATCAAAAGATATCAACGCAGTATCCAAAGCAGTGAAAGCAGGAAAACCGCTGTCTCGCGCAGGAGTTTACTGGAATGCCGCTTGCCTAAAATCTATCGGCGCGCCCAAGTTCTGGCCGAAAAACACCCTCCAACCGATCATCAACCAATGGAGGGCGTCGTTACCCAAACAGCCCCCGCTTGAATTGCCAATCTGTAAGTGAGGGTCTTTGCAGCTTTGTTCTCACCGTACAAATAGATCATGCCGCGTTGCGACCAGCAGACGAGAACTTGCTGACATTTGCACTTAAACACCAATACGACTTCGCCCTGCCCGCTGATAGAACGGGCAAGGCGAATTAGGTCTGCAGATATCAAAAGCCAAATTGGCTCACACCGCCGCAACAATGCCTTTGGCCGAATTGGTAGCACGCTTCAAAAAGCTCTTGTTAATCGGGCTGTGTGGTTTGACTGACAAGCGTTCGGCAGCCAGTGCCTCTGCCGCGCCTTTTTTGCCTGAACGCACGGCTGCTTCTGTCAAAGTCCAGTCGACGATGTCACGCTGGGCATGGCTACCTCCGAAGGAGTTCGCAACGTACCTCGCCGGGTGCAGGATATCGACGGCCTCGTCATAATTCCCCTCCCAGAAAGCCCGGAAGCCCGTTATCAATGGGATACCCGTGGTTCGCGCCCAGCGGGTGGTCTCGCCCCCTGTTTCATCGCCCAACCGATATTGATCGAGAATCCGATCAACTTCGTCAACGCGTCCGGCACCCAGATAAGCCATCGCGGCATGCCAGTCATTGAAAGGATAGAGGCGTCCATCCGCGTGGGCGTCCCAACTTTGGGCAACTTCGACCCAGCGATCACCAACATCGCAACCTTCCATGTGCAGCCGCCAAAGCAGGGCCGAGGCGTCCACCAGGTCAAGCGCAACCTGGCTTTCGTCTTTGCGGATCCGGGTATCATAAAGCTGTAGGACCGTGTAGGGTTTTCCAACCTCAAGATGATAGAGCGCGTTGTGCCACCAGTTGTGCACCTTGAAGAAATTGTCATCGCCAGACCAATGAGGCTCTCGTGATGCCATCCACTCGATTCCGTCCTTTGCCCGTCCCTGCATTTCAAGGACATGTGCAACCGCATGGTGAGCCCAGCAGTCGAGCGGTTCACGGTCAGCCGCCTCTCGACCAATCGCCTCGGCCCGGGCATAGTTCCCGGCCTCTTCCAGGCCAAAAGAATACATGCCAAGAACGATGGAATAGCCCGGTTGGTCTTCCGACCAATTCGGCAGAACCCGCGCCAACCGGTCACGCATATTCCGCGCGTTCGCCCGATAGAAGTCCATCAGGTGACCAGCTTGCAATCCCAAGATGTCATGTGGGTATTCGATGTTGTGGCGGTCTAGCTTGACCGCTGCCTCGGTCCAGTTGTTGCTGACAAGCGCCTCAAGGGCCACCACATGGGATTTCTCGTGTTCGGTCGTCGCAAAACGTTTCGCCGATTTCAGGATAGACTTTGCTTCGCTGGTCGCCTCGGGCTCTGTCGCCAAGCCAAAAAGGTAAGCCTTGAGGATGTGTGCCATTGCAAAATCGGGCGCGGCCTCAATCGCCTGATCGACCAGTGCCACCGGGTCTCCCTGGTAGATATTGAACGCTCGAATTGCATCGTCGAAATGCTTGACGGCGACGTCGCTCGCCCCGTTTGCGTTAGGCAGATAAATGCTGTCTGTCATGTCTTCCTCCGCAATTGAAAATCTTAAATTCAAGCCCGTCCGCACCGGCCAAAAACGTTCCGGTCTACCCGCGGCACAGGGACTAAATGATGTTCTAGAAAATAAGGGAATTTGATCGCGTCGAGCAGTACACTCGTTGGTCAGCTCGCCCATTTTCCTGTATTTTTATTAAAAATCTGCGCCTTACGTACATCTTCTCAAGTGGTCACTATCAACCGCATCCAGAATTGCGTCCAACAACTGGACCGCAGGTACAGTACTTGTGGTACAGTTTTTACCGACAAATTCCGAAGACGAGGGCGAAAAGTGGCGAATCCGATCCCGCAGACGAGAGATCAAATTCTGATGGCAGCGGAAGCCGCCATTCTGGCCAAGGGATTTTCTGCAACCTCAATCGACGAATTGATCGCCGAAGTCGGGATATCAAAAAGTGGTTTCTTCTATCATTTTCGCGACAAGACAAATTTGGCGCGCGCCCTGCTCGAGCGCTATATCGAGCAAGACGGTCTGGTTTTTGACAGTGTTTTTGCCGAGGCCGACGAACTTAGCGAAGATCCACTGCACAGCTTTCTGATCGCACTCAAGCTTCTTGCTAAAGTTTTTAGTGATTTACCGAATGGTCACCCTGGCTGTATCGTAGCTTCGGTCTGCTACCACGAACAGCTCTTCGATCAGGAGGTACGCAACATCAACGCCAAAGCTGTCTTGTCCTGGCGTGCGCGTTTTCGCGAGCGCATCGACAAGATCGCTGAGCGCTACGAGCCGCGGATTAAAGTCAACCTCGATGATTTAGCCGACATGCTGTCGGCAGTAGGGGATGGCGGCATCATCCTGTCCAGAGTGATGGGAGACAGAACTTTGCTGCCGAAGCAGTTACTCCTCTATCGCGATTTCATCCGCCTCGTCTTCGACCCCGCGTGAAAGTACAGCGGCGCCCGATCTTCCTGAACGTGATGAATGGCAGATCATCCAAACGGGGATCCGTCCTCCTGTACGAAGCACAATTCAAAATCAAAGAATGGAGCGGCAAAGCGCGGCTCAACAAGTTGGATTGTCATACTGCTAATCCCGAAGACCACCATCCCGATGGAACTAAGATCGGTCACGCATCAGCATTCATGGTGGGTCAGTCAAACGAGGTCGCCAAAGAACGCCACCATTGCAAGCAGTACGCCGACTATTATCGCGACTACCATCAATGCGCCGTTTCCCTTGGCAAAATACCCGAGCATTAGAAGCCCAATTATGAAGAGGCCGACTAGAAAGAACAGAATTGTATTGTCCAAATCATCCCTCCTTAGAAATCATCTGTTTGGGCTTCAAAACTCGGGCTTCTCACAAACGGTCAACAGGTTCATCCGCGAACTGCACTGCCAAATCAGGCGGCTTTGGTTGAAGGTCGAATACCGTTCAACGTGGCAAACAGAACCGGAACCAGTATCATGGTGAGCATCGTGCCCACCGTCAATCCGCCCATAATCGTAACGGCCAAGCCGACCCAAAACACATCCGGTAACAATGGAATAACCCCCAGAACGGTGGTAGCGGCAGCTAGTACAACTGGGCGAAGCCTTGAGGCACCGGCATTCAAAATTGCGTCGTAGCCTGGCTGGCCCTCGGCCAAATTGTCGTTGATCTGATCAATCAGAACGATGGCGTTCTTTATCATCATACCCGCCAGGCTCATGCCTCCAAGCAACGCTACGAAGCCAAACGGCGTGTTGGTAAGAAGCAAGCTTGGAACGATCCCTATGAGCACAAATGGCACCGTCAGAAAGATGGTCAGCGGTCTGCGGTACGAGTTGAATAGCCCGACCACGATAAGCGCCATGATTGAAAATGCCGGTATCATTCCCGGGATCAATGACGCTTGCGCAGACACCGTATCTTCGTACTCACCGCCCCATTCCATGCTGTAGCCCGGCGGCAGGTCTGCCTCCAAAGTTTCAAAATCGGCCAGAACCGCTGCGCGATAGCTTGGCAAAGTAACACTGTCGATCGGATTGGCTTGAACGGTCAGCGCCCGGCGCCGGTCACGGCGGTTGATCGTGGGGTCTTCTGGGTGAACATTCACGCCACGCACAACCTGCGCCAAGGGAACGGGTTCGACCGAAAAGGGTGACTGCAATTGCAACAGTTCGAAGTTGTCCACCGCCGCCACGTCTTCTGCTCCGGGGCGAACAATGATCGGAAGCAACTCATCCCCCTCGCGGTAAAGGCCGACAGAACGCCCATCAAAGGCGCGTTTTGTCGTGTTCCCGAGGTCTTCATAAGTTATGCCCGTCCATCTGGCACGATCCTGGTCATAGTCAGGAACAGTCTTAAGGACACGGTTACGCCAATCGGTACGCGCCACTTTCGTCCATTGATGCTGATCCAGTATCGCAACGGCTCTGTCGCCAAGTTCGCGTAAAGTCTCGGGATCAGCATCCGCCGGGCCAATGATACGATTTTCAAACGCCCACGTATTGCTGGGACCTACGCCGAACTGGCGTGTGAAGGATGTCGCCTCGGGCATATTGGCTGAAATCCAAAGCGAAATCTCTTTGGTCATTTCCGGAATGTCACGATAATCTTCGACGTTCACGATGACTTGTGCGTAGGACGGGTTTGTTCCTTCCGGATCAACCGGCAAGTAGAAACGCGGCGGGCCAGCCCCGATAAAGCTGGCGATACCTGTCACACGGTCATCCAATTCCACTTGCTCTTCGATGCGCGCGATTGCTTCGGATACGGCTTCGATGCGAGTTCCCTCAGGAGCATAGTAGTCGATCATGTACTTGGTCATGGACGAGGTCGGGAAAAACAGCTGTGTGACTGAACCAAAACCAATCCCGGCAATCACCAGAGCCGCGACGGCTATTCCGATTGTCAGATAGCGAACACGGATCGCAGCGGCCAGAAAGCGGCGGTATACGGCGTAAAAACCGGTGTCGAAGGTTTCACTGGCTCCACCCTTCGGCTCCGGCAGCATGGCAACGCACTGCAAGGGCGTGACCGTCATCGACAGCAGCCAACTGACCAACAGAGCAATGCCAACGACCGAGAAGAGCGTACGACAATACTCTCCAGCGCTCTCAACCGAGGCAAAAATCGGATAAAAGGCCATAACCGCGACGAATGTAGCCCCTAGCAGCGACATCGCGGGACGTGTGGCCGCATCAATCGCGGCTTTTGCGCGATCCATCCCCTGGGACATCCGAACCATTGCGCCATCTGCAACGACGATCGAGTTGTCCACCATCATACCAAGCGCAATGATCAACGCGCCCAAGGACATTCGTTGAAGATCAATGCCCAGCGCGGCCAACGGAATGAAGGTGGTAAGGATCGTCAGGATCAAACCGCTGCCGATAATGATCCCCATCCGAACGCCCATCGCCAGGGTCAGAACAACAAGCACGATGGCCACAGCCTGTCCGAGACTCACAAGGAAACTGCTGACCGCCAGATTCACATCATCGGATTGCCAATGAACCCGTTCGACCTCAATGCCCACTGGCAAAGCCGCAATCAACTCGGAAACTTTTGCATCCACTGCCTGCCCTACGCTGACAACGTTGACGCCGGACTGGAAAGATATCGCCAAACCTATGGAGGGAAGGCTGTTGTAGCGCATCATGGTCGTCGGCGGATCGGCGTAGCCTTCCTTGACCTCAACAATTTCCCCCAACCGTAACAGCTCCGGCCCTCGGCTTTGGCCACTTTGGGCCTGATCCAGACCGCTTGGTCGGACAACCAAATCCGCGATATCGCTCGGGCTGGTAAACGTACCGCTTGGCGCAATGCGCATGCGATAGTCGCCAATGTTCACCCGTCCGGCATCCACAATCGCGTTCTGCGTCTGCAGGGTATTGAGAATAGTCTGAGCCGAAACACCCAGCGCCGCCAAGGCTTCCTCGCGTGTTTCTAAATAGATAACCCGATCACGTTCCCCCCACAGGTCGACTCGCCCAACGCCATCGATCAATGAAAGTTCTCGTTTGAAGTCTTCTGCGAACCCATCAAGTTCCTGAGCAGTGAACCCATCAGAGGTCATCGCCAGCAGAAGACCGAAAACATCGCCGAAATCATCGTTGATCGCGGGTCTGCCTGCGCCGGGGGGCAAGTCGGTCTCCACGTCTCTGACTTTGCGACGCAACGTGTCCCAGATTTGAGGGAGCTCTTCGGACCAATAGTTCGGACGTATTTCAACCTTGATGGTCGACACCCCTGCCCTGCTTTCGCTCGAGATGTAGTCGATTTCCTTGATTTCCTGGAGCTTCAGCTCAATTCGTTCGGTGACCTCCTGTTCGACCTCTTCAGGGCTGGCGCCCGGGTAAGGCGTCGTCACAACCGCCGTTTTGATGGTGAACTCAGGGTCTTCCAATTGCCCAAGGCTGAAGAATGCGGAAACACCTCCCAGCGTTAGCATAACTACAGTGAACCAAACGAATTTGGCGTTGCGGATGGAAAATGCGGCGAGCCCCATTACTCCGCATCCTCAGAAAGAAGCGATACCTTCTGACCCTCTCGCAACGAATTGGCTCCGGCAGTGACAACTACGTCGCCGAACTCCAGGCCTTCGCTGATAGCAACCCCTTGCGACCTAGGTGTGCCAAGCGCAACTTTCCGCGCGGTCACGGTTTCCGATCCCGCATCAAACACCCAGACATGAGGGTCGGTTCCGCCTTCGGGGACGAAAACCGCGCTGGCAGGAACCATGATCGCGTCAAATGGCTCATGCCCTTCCTTGGGCTCACCGCGGACGCGCCCAGCCATGCCCGGAAGAACAAGCGAGCCTTCTGGTTGTTCCATGATCAAAGTGACAGGGAAGGTTCGGGTGGTTGCTGAAGCCTCTGACCCGATTTCGCTAATTTCCGCAGGCAGAACCACGTCACCCAACGCATCAAAGGTAACCGCTATGTTCTCGACATGGGGTATCAGGGCAATGTATCTCTCAGGGATGTCGATCACCACCTCGATGTGCTCAGCATCCAGTATTCGTAGAACCGGGGTCTGCGCAGCGACTTCCTCAAAATCTTCGATGTACTTTGCGACCACACGGCCATCAAAGGGTGCAGCGAGGCTGGTGTAGGTCAAGTCCAACGTTGCTCTGTCCAGTGCGCCCTGCACGGAATTGATCGCCGCCTGCGCTGATGTCTCACCTGCAACAAAGCGATCAAGTGTCGCCTGCGCGGCCACGTCTTTCTCAACCAATGAGCGCTGCCGATCCGTTTGCAGCTTCGCATTTTCGAACGTCGCTTGAGCGCTTTCCAATTCAGCGGTTAGCCGATCAACCTCAGCCTGATAAGGAGCGGGGTCCAGAGCGGCAACCACATCACCGCCTGCGACAAGGTCACCAACCTGCACGCCACACCAACAACATTGCCCGGCACACGAAACGCTAAAGACACCTCGCGTGCGGCCTTGGCAGTGCCAACAAAGTAACGATCATGAAGACTGGAGAGGTCGGAAATCTCGGTTGCCCGCACGGGCCGAATAACCTCTTCGGTGATTTCCTCTTCTTTTTCCCAGCATCCCGTAAGCGACAAAAAGGCAAAAATTCCACATAGCAGCTTCTTCATTTCCCTCTCCTGCGCCGCTTGGTTTCATTTTCACAAATGCAACCAAGTGCAGCTTTAATTGTCGTATTGGCGCTATAAATTTCCCCAATTGTACGCGCATATCGAACAAAGTCAAAAAATTGAATTCGTTCAGAAAATGTTGAAAGAAAACTCTGATTGCTTTTGGATAGTTCTACGTAGTCGGAACTAGTCAGGGCGGGTTTGAAGTACTTCAAACCATCCAGGCTTGAGCCGCCTCATCTTACTGGTCCAATTTGATCGTTAGTGCATTATTTACCGTTGGTCCCTGTTTCTGGGGCTGGCGGGCGGTAGCCTAATGCAATGTTCGGCCGTTTCGTGTTGAAGTGTTTGCTACCTTCTTCGATCAGGACTTGTGCTTCGCGCAGACTGTAGAAGACTTCGCCGTTGAGTACCTGGTCCATGAACCGCAGCCGTCGGCGCCAAAGTTCCAATAAAGCAACCGAAGAAGAGACGGCTCTGGCTGAATGATGGGTCATGTGTTCGGCTTCGGCCAGTGCATCAATACCACCTACGAGATTGTCACAACTTGGCGGGCTGTCGAAAGAGGGAAAGACCTATTGGTTACGCTTGTAAGCTAGCGCTGGAAAAGTTTCTGTTTGAAGACGGCGTCAGTGCTTTAACATCCAAGCTGGACTATCAGTCCGCCCAAGATCGCAGTTAAGTTTCGCGAAGACCAAAATCAGTAGTTTGCATTGAGTTGGAAACAACATGAGAATTTCTGGATCGGCTCTTACGAATATCGGGAAAGCTCGCTCTTCAAATCAAGACTGCATTCTGGTGGGGTCTTGGAAAGAACAGCGATCAATGAATGCACCACATAACTTTGTGTTTACCGACTTTGCAGGCGATGTAGCGCTGATTGCCGATGGTTTGGGCGGGCATCGTGCCGGGGAACGCGCAAGTGATTTGGTCGCAAGTGCGTTTCTTTCAAATACACTGCGATTAGAGAGTAACTTTGACGTGGTCGAGGTCCTGCAAAACGCTAACAAATCCATATACGACTTGGCGGCGGCAAATACGCTGCTTGAGGGAATGGGAACAACTGTAGCTGGACTAGCCTGCCTTCCAGACAAACTAATTTGGTTCAATGTTGGCGACAGCAAGATCTTTCGCTTTCGCGACGAGGTCTTGCACCAATTAAGTGTCGACGACGTCGCCCTTATGACAACGACGACTGGCCTAAGAAAGCCTGCTTTGACTCAATCTCTTGGCGGGGCTCCAAAATTCCATGACGTCGCCCCCCACGTAGGCGTTGAACCAGTAACCGACGGCTGGAAATACTTAATCTGCAGTGATGGTCTTACTGACGTGGTTTCAATTCCCGCTATTGAACAGGTTTTGTCGCTATCAGATGAAATGGCCGTGCAACGATTGCTCGATGCGGCCCTTGCGCAGGGAGCTCCCGACAATGTCTCAGTCATTCTGCTGTCGGTGAATGCACTATCGGTGGCGCCGCTTCATAACTGATCAGACATTAAGGTGCAGAACCGTAGCATCATCCGGATACCGAGTTCCGATGTGGGGTATGAAATTGCTCAAGTATGCTATGACACAAAGACTTGCCGACCTGATAACTCTGACCATTTACTGAATCGCACTACAACTGGTCGTCGGTTCTTCGCTACCCAGATACTGGTTTCTTCTCTCTTTATCGAAAGCTGGGCTGCCTAATGAGCAGGCTTTTTCCAAATCCAAACTGTCCCAAATTCGAGTTACCCCGTCTTCACCTGTTGTCGCAAAGGACTGCCCATCGGGCGCAAGTGCAATTCGCCAACTCGGACCGGCGTGCACCTTCTGAACAGGCATGAGCCGCCGGTTTACGGCCGTATCCCACCAATGCAACTCTCCGGATCGGTCGGTTGCGACCAAGGTGGCCTCGTCTGCCAAAAATGCGATATCCGTGGCGCCTCCCTTAAGACCGCCGTAGGAGGCAAGCTCTTCGCCGCTTTCCAAATCCCAGACTTTTACCACCTCGTCACTGGAGGCGGACGCAATTCTTGAACTGTCGGTGGAAAATGCGACGCTCCAAAGCGTGTTGTCATCAGCCTCTATTACTCTTTCCAAACGGTTTTCCGCTATATTCCAGACATAAATTCGCCCGTCAGAGGACGCTGCACCGAGCCTGGTTTCATCCGGGGACACGGTCACTCGGTTTATGTCCGTGCCGGGCAATCCGATAGTCTGAACGACACTCGTGTTTGACGCGTCGATTTGATAAACCCCATCTCCCGTGGCAACAAAAAACAGCTTTGAGGCAGTTGGCGCGATGTTCCAGACAGGCGCCTGACCCAAGTCAAATTGATCTTCAATTTGCTTGGTGTTCGTGTCCCAAATCCGGATATTGCCATCCCGATCGCCGGTAACAAGATTTCGACCATCCTGCGAATACGCAACGGCCCAAACCTGATTGCGATGTCCCCTCAACAACAACGGCTTCATAGCCGAACCCACATCCCAGATCCAAATGTTACCTTCGCTGTCGCCAACTGCGACTTCGTTTCCATCCGGGCCGTAAGCGACCCCAAGGGCTTTTACCCCATCTTCAAAAGCAAGTGTTTCGCCATTGCTTGGTTCAGAAGCGATCTGCCACAGGCGGACTTGCTGATCCCGGCCAAGAGTTGCCAGGATGGGAACCTGTGTGGCACTTTCGATGTCCACGATACTCTGGCCGTGCGCTTGCACGATGCCCCCAACAGGCAACATGTTGGAATCTTCCAAAAGAAGCGTTCCGCTCGCAGTTGCGCCCACCAGAATGTTCTCTGGGCTGGCAAACGCCGCAGCAACAACAGCTTCTGCGTTGGTAAAACGTTCAACGATTGGAACGCCCGCAGGGAAACCTATCGTCGTAACTTTTCCATTTGTGTGAGACACCGCAAAAACGCTGCCATCACTGCTGAAAGAAATATGGTCAGGATCGGGACCCAGTGGACCACCCGGAATCGGCGGAAAAGCCGAACGTGCATCACTATCCATCCATCCGTAAATGGCTCCGTCAACATTTCCGGCAACCAGACCTTCCAGAACCGGGGAAAACGCAACCCTTTTGAACCCCAGTTGTTCTTCCGCCAAGGGCGAACCAATTTGCATTCCAGTCGAAATATCCCAAAGACGTACGGTACCATCCCCGGTTGCGGAAGCGGCACGTTTTCCAACTGAATCGAAGGCCACGCCGAATGCCACATCATCGCCGGAAAACAGCGTCGTGACCGGACCATACCGAGAGGGACCGACATCCCACAATCGCACATCCCCGTCGGTTGCTGCCGACAGCAGAAAGTTCCCGTCCGGTGAAAATGCCAGATCACGGATTCCTCCGGAATGCCCAACCAGTTCCGCCAGAACACCTTCATCTGTCTTGGTGCTGTAAATCACAATCCGCCCATCGCGCAGCCCGACGGCCACCCTCAGGCCTGCCGCATCAAGATCCATGGTCTGGGCGTCTCCGACCGTCAATGGACTTCCTAACGGGATTAAGCCTGGCTCGGCTAATTTCTGACGCGCCAAAAGCATCGCAGAGCGCGCTTCGGACGTGGAACTGGCTGAGTTGGCCCGCGCGATAGATTCCGCACTGAGTGACAGGGCGAGCAGCGGATCTGATTGGGATAGCCCATTTGCGGCCGCCCCAAGCGCACGCGCAAAACGTTCGTTGGCTTCTGCAGTCGCCGCGACCGCTATCTGTCGGTTACTTTCAGCAAGGTTGGAGGCACGAATGGCCAGGATTGAAGCCCCGGTCGCACCAATGGTCAAAACAGCCAGAGCCCCAGCCGCGATCTGATAAAAAAGCCGCCGCCGCCGTCTGCGCCGGTCTGACGCCGCCAGAGCGCTCTCCCGCGCGTCCCGCGCTTGTATGAGGAACTCCCGCTCGAGTTTGCCCAGTACATTTTCGTTTTCCGCCGACCACTCCTCGGCAGCCAGTAACCGTGTTCCGCGGTACAACAAATCAGGTTCGCGTCTATCGTTTTCCCATTCAGCGGCGTCATGCTGAATACGTTGCCGCATACGCAGGTCGTCCCGGCTATCCTCTATCCAAGAGGTCAATCTTGGCCATGTGCGAAGCAGGGCTTCGTGCGCGATTTGCACGTTGTTTTCATCCACTGTCAGAAGGCGTGCATCCGTCAAAGCTTCGACAACCCTCTGCGTGGTATCGGGCTCAACGTCCTGTTCAACCTCATCTATCGGAAGTAACCTGCGTGTATCCGGTGTCCCCTCTCCGGGTGTCACCAGTCGCAAAAACAACCGCTGTGTGGCTTTTTGCTGCCTGTCATCGAAGCTATTTGAAAAAAGCGTCTCCGCTGTCTGACTTATTGCGCCAGTCACGCCACCTACCTCTCGGTAGCAGTCCAGAGACATCGTCGCACCCTTGCGGCGGATGCAGGTTTCGTACAGCGAATGCGCCACCAAGGGTAGCGATCCAGCTTCCTTGCCAGCTTCATCAACAATTGCGTCTATCAGCGATCTGTCCATGTGCAACCCGGCTGCTCGGGCAGGTTCACTTATTGCGCGACGCAGCTCAGGCCGCGTCATCGGTCCAACCAAAAGTTGGTTTTCCGAAATTCGATCAGCAAGCCAGGGTATCTCGGCACACGAAGCATAAAAATCTGCACGTATTGTGATTACAATTCGTACCCGACTATCTGCGGGGTCGGTCATCGCAGACAGTGCTTCGATGAATTTGTTTCTGCGTTCCCGTGTGACCAGGGTAAAAAGCTCTTCAAACTGGTCTATACAGATCAGCAACTCGCCTTCATTTGCCGTAGCGAGACGTCGCGCCGCACTGGGATAAGCAATAAAATCATCCAACGAGACCTGAGCAGTGAGATTTGAATTGTCCCCGATGAGGTGAAAGTACAGATCCGTCATTGGATCCCGGCCGGGGGTGAAAACACACACACGCCAACTGTCACTTCCGGGAATTGCATTCGCAGCTAAAGCGGGAAGCAGCCCCGCGCGAAGAACCGATGACTTGCCGCTTCCAGAAGAGCCCCCCAAAACCAGGATGCGACTTTGTTGAAATCGGCTCACAAGTTCTTCGACCAAGTCTTCGCGACCGAAGAAATATCCGGCATCTTCTGTCTGGAAAGCCACCAACCCTTTGTACGGGCATTCGATGCCACCTTCCGAAATTTGCGTCACAGCCTCGGACGCAGCTTCTCTCCGGTCCCGATCCAAGGCATCGTTCATTGCGCTGCGCCAGGATACCATTTCCTGAAACCGGGCCTCAGGATCCATCGCCATCCCGTGCTCAATGCAATCGCGCCACATCTCGGGCAATCCGGGCAAGTGCTCAGCGACGCGATGAAACGGTGGCGGCGCTCGGCCTGTCAAAACGTGCCACATCAGCGCCGTCGCCGAATAAATGTCGGTCATCGGAGTAACGGGTTGCCCGCTTTCAACCTGTTCCGGCGCCTGATAAAGTGGCGTGCCTGCCATCATGGTCGCCCCAGTGACGCCAATGGCCATGTCTTTTGCGATTCCCAGATCTGCCAGAAACACTCTTTCATCCGGCTCGACCAAAGCAGTGAAAGACTCGTCGGCCTCATTATCTCTCTGGCGTTTGATGCGTTGCAAAAGCACGTTTGCTGGTTTGACATCGCGATGTACAACATTCGCCTCATGGACAGCAGTCAGCCCATCTGCCAGCGCATCAATCAATACGCCCACGCCATCCCGTTGTGCGATAATGGTTGGCTGCAACCGTTTGAGGCGATCCGCTAAAGTGCCCCGGTCGGCATAGTCCATGACGAAATAAGGCCGACCATCTTCCAGCCGCCCTACATCATGAACGGATACAACACGCGGGGACCGAATGCGCCTCAGCAGCCGCGCTTCCTCGAGAAAATGGGTGATGACCTTGTCATTGGAAGCAAGATTTGCGTGAAGAATTTTGAGCGTAACGGGGACTTCAAGTTCCTCATCCCGCGCAAGAACGACGGCCGCAAAGCCGCCACTGGCGATTTCCCTTTCTACGGCATAACGGCCTATAAAAGCAGGGAAACTCACCGCACACCCCTTACTTTAGAGATGCTCTTGCACGTCCACGCAATGATACTTGGTCGCGTCCAGAATGTTGTGATCCCTGTCGGCGGCAGTGACGCACATTGTTGTGGCCCCATCGCGCGCAGAGATTGAGGCAGCCTCCTTGGTCACATAAGTCGGATACTCATCGTGCCGGTGCCAGCGGCCTTGCTCGACATCGAACTCGCTCTGAGCATTCCGGCCAACCTGCTCAACATTGTAGCTTTCCCCCCACCATGCATGGAAATGGTTCTTGGATACATCCGGTGTAAAGTTCGACTCGTAGGTGATTGAAAGTTCATCACCATTTTTTTCGACTGACACTATTCGCACTTCGCATCCATCCACCGGACAGGCGTTGGGCATCGCTGATTGCGCTACGGCTTCTGCAACGAAAAACACAGCAGCCGCCCCCAAAGCTAAAGCGCCGTGACACAACTGGCTCGAAGAATTCAATGGCATGCTTCCCTCCTGAACTTCGTTGAAATCCACACTTCACGATGACTTTAGCATGAATCACAAGTTTCCTTCTGAGACTTTTGCCACAGAACTCTGAAATCCAGTTTCTAAAGAAGCTAACGGCGCACGATTTCGAATTCTAAAGGTCGGGCGTCCGCGTGCTGAATAGGAAGGGCAAGTGAAATCAGCCCATTGTCCGCCAACATGACGGCTTCCCGCTTCAGTTGAATTTCTCGTGCGTTTTCAACCTTAACATATGTCCCCGAAGAACTCCGGTCGGTCAGCATGAGCTTACCATTCTTCATGCTAAGAACCGCGTGCAGCCGCGATACCCACGGTTGAGGCATAACAACTTCACAGTCTTTGGACCTGCCGATCTTAATTTCATCACCCTCACGGCAACGCCAGGAACGGTCGTTGTGATAGAGCACGAGTGCAAAATTCTCGTTTTGCCTCTCATGAATCCCATTGCGGCCGGAAAATGTCGGCAGATGCAAAACGGTACTCATCCCGTCTGTGGGAACTTGCAAAGAATATACCTTCACAGGATCACTCACACCTTTCAGGCGAAGCGGGCCAATCGGGGCGAGCAACTGCCTGACATCGGGTTTCAGATTGCTGACAACGGTCTCGCTGACACAAGCCTCACCTGGGTTTGCTGCTGCAGCCAACCTGGCCGTAAGATTTACAGTTTCGCCAAAAATGCCATTCTCCGCAAAAACGACGGGGCCATAATGTACTCCTGCATGCACGGACAACAGCGTGCCATGCGGCTTGTTGATCATCTCTAAAGCGGACTTAACCGCAGCATCCTGATCCATAAAATAGCATAGGGCGTCATCGCCCTTTTGCCCGACCGGGACGCCTCCGAACGAAGTCGCCACTTCTCTCAGGCGGTCAATTTCGGATTGTATCAACCTCTGCGCCTGATCGTCCCTCATTGACTCATAAAACGGAGTGCTATCCGAAATATCAGCAATTATTGTGGTGGCGGGCTTTGTTTCCACAGTGTTTTTTGCAACCTACTTCCTAGAGAGAACACGTTGAAAGTCATCTATCTTCTCAATCAGGGTAAAATGTCGTTGCTGCAAAAATCAACCTAGCTGGAACTCACTAGCGTGTGCAGTCAACAAAGCCAATCCAGCCTCAAGCAGGGCTACCTGACCCGCAGAATTGACCGCAGCCTGCAATGTGAATGCCTGTTGAATGAAACTGACGTGTGCCCCTTGGTCTCAAGCTGTCGATGCTTCGGTCACAGGTCAAAGATCGGCTCGTTCGCACCCTGTTGAATTCTCAGATCTTATTTGAAGCCACCAAACCTTATGGTCACGATCCCACGCTGTTCGGATTTGGTGTAGATTTTTACGAACACGTGTCGCGCAGCCCGGATCAAGCCTTCAGCAAGGACAGTTTCCCGATGGGAAGTTTCGTCTGGAAAAGCTTCGCGAAAGCAACACTGTCTGACGAAACACGTCGGCGGGTGCTTGAACAAACTTGCAATCGTACCCCCAAGCGTAGTCACCTGTGAGATAACCGTTGGAGCAAGCTGATGAAACCATGGGCTATCGTGTTCTGTATTTGCTGCACGCTGGTTCTTGTGGCTTGCGCTCCTAAAGTTCGCATATATGAAAAGACCGTAACTGCTTCTGTACCAGCAGACTCCAATACTGCGCTTGGGCAGGTGTCCAACCGGCTTGGGGATCCCAAAGACGGACGATCAGGTGTCAAGCTAATCAGCGACGGAGAACAGGCTCTGGTTTCAAGGCTGCTTTTGGCGGCCGCAGCAGAGCAGACGATTGACGCTCAATACTATCTTCTGCACAACGACCCAACGGGTCACCTTTTCGCAGCCAGTCTTTTGCAGGCAGCTGATCGGGGCGTGCGTGTCCGCCTGCTGTTGGATGACATGGACACGTCCAGCTATGACGCGATGACGGCTGCGCTGGACTATCACGACAATATTGAAATCCGGCTGTTCAATCCCTTTTGGCGGGACCAAAGCCTGCTTGTTGCGGGCCTTACAGACTTCAAGCGCATCAATCGCAGAATGCACAACAAGTCCATGACTGCGGATAACGTGTTTACGATTGTGGGCGGGCGAAATATCGGGGCAGAGTATTTCCTTGCGCGGAAAGAAATGAACTACGCGGATCTGGACGTTCTGGCCGCAGGCCCCGTTGTAAGGGACGTATCGCAAAGCTTTGACGCATACTGGAACAGTGAGTTTGCGGTTCCTGCCCGCGTAGTTGTTGGAGAGCCAGAGGCCTTTAGCCTGAGCGACGCGCGAAACAGGCTCAACGAACTTGTGGAAGAGGCGAAACAAACTCAATACGGCGCAGCCTTAAGAAAATCCGCCAAGGAGAATTTTGCGAACGGCGCTCTCGCTCTGGATTGGGTCCCGGCGACACTATATGCGGATCCACCGTCCAAAGCTGCGGGGTTGGAGAATTCAGACCCGATCCTTGCGTCGCAGCTGCTCCCATATTTCGAAAATGCCGACAGTGAGGTGCATATCGTTTCGGCTTATTTCGTACCACGAAAGAACGGCGTGAGATGGATGACCGAACTGGAAAACCGCGGCGTCGACGTGAAAGTCGTGACAAACTCGCTGGCCTCAAACGACGTCGCACCGGTCTATGCGCATTACGCCAAGAAGCGGCGGGCATTGCTTCGTGGCGGGGTTGAACTTTACGAATTGCGGCCCGACGCGTATCAGGTTCAGCCTCGCGGCATCAACTGGGCTCAGTCCCGTTCCGGCCTGCACTCCAAAGCTTTCGCCGTCGATGACCGGTACCTGTTTGTCGGCTCGTTCAATTGGGACCCGCGTTCGGTCAATATCAATACCGAAATGGGCATTCTAATCGATTCGCCTGCGCTGACAGCGCAAACCTTGGGCGCTTTGGATGAAGCCCTGCCCGCATATACATATCATGTGACATTGGAACCTGCCGGCCAGCTAAAGTGGAGGACGCGGGACCAGGATGGCACAGTCCTTGAATATGACTCCGAGCCCACAGGTTCAGCCTGGGACCATTTAGTAGCAGGTTTTCTGAGTATTTTGCCGATCGGCTCTCAGCTTTAACGTGGCTGTAGTAAGCCGACATTACGTATCGATGAATGCGAAGGCCTTCAGGTGAAAAGCTGGGCGTCTTCCCCGTGTAGACGGATCATTCTAACCAGTTTTTGACATGGGTGATTCGAAACAACCGCCGGCGCGCCCAAAAGCCAAAGCACATTACGCGAAGAAACAAGCCTCTATAAACACGTCGGTTTCTTCCAACCTTCCGTAAGGTAAACTTTTCCACTTGCGTTGCTGCAGTGCAGAGAGCATAGAGTCTCGGTTAGAGACACTGCGGGGTGGGCCCGCGATAAGGTTAGGACGAACGTCAATGGAAAAGATTGAATACTTGTCTGCGATTTTGAAAGATGTAGCAGGGGCATTTCCCTTCAATGCCGCAGCCTTTGAAGACGCGTACAACACATCCGTATCGTTGAATGAGAAACTGTCACGCGTAGCTTTGGAAGCTGCTGAAAAATCGACTGAAATAACCAATCTGTGGGCTAAAGATACCATCGCCAAGCTGACGGAAGTGTCGAAGGCCAAGACCGATCCAGCCGAATACGCGACAGCCTACGCCAACTTTGTTTCAGGCGTTTCAGAAACTGCTGGGGAAAAGATGTTTGCCTTCGCCGAGGTGGCAAAAAAGGCCCAAATGGACACCGTCGAATTGCTGATTGCCGCTGGAAATGGCATCGCCAATGACGCCGCTACTGTTAACAATGTTGCCAGCAAGACGGCCCCGATTGCCGACAAGGCTAAAGCCGCTTAACTCTCGGACAGAGAACTAGAGCCTCTCCGTCTCATTCGACGGGCTGCATAACTTAAGGGCAGATCACCGGATCTGCCCTTTTGGATTCATCAACAACCCTGTCGTAAACTCTGCTAAACGGAAAATTCGCGACGACGCCAAGCAAATTTTGCCGACATTTTTCTTTCCAAAAGTTTAAGCGTCAACAATCGGTGTAGCTTCGGCACCGACGCTTACGGATACAGTTTTCAAAGCGAACCTCTTTTTCACACCGTCGCCTTAACGAGGTGCCAAAACACTGTCGCGCAAAACTGATTTACAATTCCAAAATGGCAGACACTTCATCAGCGAGCGCGCGCACTTCGTCCGATGCGGAACCGTTCCTTTTCGCTTCGACCACACCCAGACCACGACCTAGCGCTTCCGCGTAAACCACTCTGTTTGCAAGCGATGACTGCAACTGCTGCGCCTCAAGCTCGGCCACTGATTTTGCGACTTCCTCGCCAACCCGCGTACCTGCGCGCGTTCGGTTCATGACAATATGCGTTGGTTTTCCAGCCCGGTCTGCAAGGTCCAAGAGGTCGTGGGTCGCCCAGACATCCGCCTGGCTGGCTGAAACAGGTACCAGCACCAGATCAGACTCGCGCAGGACCCATCGGACGTCGCTGTCGGCTTTGGGTGGCGTATCGATCAGGATAACATCGGCCTCAGCACCGACACCTCTGATTGCACGCGAAATCCCGTAGGCTGTTGCTGTTGAGAACCAGAGCTTTTGATTTTCCCCAAGCGCCTCTTCGCGAATATCCAGCCATTTTCCAAGGCTGCCCTGAGGGTCCGTGTCGAATAGCGCGACGCTTTTACCTTCCGCCAAATACGCGACTGCCAAGTTGGACACGAGCGTCGTCTTGCCCGCCCCACCCTTCTGCTGCGCCACACAGATGATCCGACCGCTCATGTGCAAAGCCTCCAAAACCCTTCTGCAGTGCAGCATATCGCTTGGCTAAATGAAAGGCGATAGTGTCATCGCAGGTTAGTTTCTGGAGGAAAGACCTAAGCTTTTAAAGCGCAGGGCAAGCGGCAGCTTTATTTGCAATACAGATGGCAGATTGAACCCCTGTCTAGCCCCCTTGTTCTGGGCCATCTCGGACTAGAGTTTCGGGGACTGGTGGGCGCATGTTGAGGGCCTGATGCGGTCGGGTGTGG